>NZ_LT671418.1:1261440-1576800 GCF_900130075.1 Herminiimonas arsenitoxidans | reverse complement strand
ACCGATGAAGAAGCCACGCTGCAATTATTGCGCGTAGCTGCGGATCAACACGTCAAGCTAGTTTTCAAGCGTGTAGAATCAACAGCGATTTATGACAGATTGCGCACGCTGGGTACACAAGCCCGGCAAACGATATTGGCGCAAGGTTATTTGTGGGATCAACCCAAGGCGAGCTTTGCACAGGAAGCGAGTGCAAGCGAGTTGGAGACTATCGCGACGGCAGGCTTTGCATCATGACTTCTTTATCCGACTATCGTGTGCTGGTGGCACCTGGCTTGCACAGCAGCGGTGCCGAGCATTGGCAAACGCGCTGGGAAAACCGCTATCCAAATTTTCAGCGAGTAGAACAAGACGATTGGGCGCAACCGGAATTGCTGCGCTGGTCGCAACGCATGACTGAAGTCCTGCTTGAATCGGATCAGCCCACTCTGATCGTGGCACATAGCTTCGGTTGCCTGACGACTATGCATGCGGCCAGTCGCGGTCACTTTGATCTGGCGGGTGCCTTGTTGGTTGCGCCGGCAGATCCAGAGAAGTTTGGTGTGGATCATCTCTTGCGCGATGCACGCTTGCCGTGCCCATCCATCGTGATAGGCAGTACCAACGATCCGTGGATGGCTGGTGATAGAGCTGCTTACTGGGCAGATATCTGGGGCAGCGACTTCATCAGTGCTGGCGCTTTGGGTCACATCAATTCCGAATCCAATCTGGGTGATTGGGAGCAGGGCTTGCAGCAATTACAAAAGCTGCTGGAGAGAGCGCAGGCTGACTACAACTAACTGCAGCAGGTTTATTTGAAGGTTTGCAGATAAGCCAGCAAATCCGTGATCTGCTTTTCATCGCTGATTCCAAAAAAACGCATCTTGTTACCTGGCACGACATCATGCGTGGACTTGATAAAAGCGCGTAGATTCTTCTCTGTCCATACGATGCCGGATGCCTTCATCGCCGGCGAATACTTGTAATCTGTCGTTGTCCCTGCTGTTCTTCCAACTATCCCATTGAGTTGTGGCCCAAAGTTGCCACGCGCAGATGGGCCTACCTGATGGCAATTCGCACATGTTGCAAAGACCCTTTTGCCTGCGACTACATCGCCAGCTGCATGTGCGATGGTCGTGCTCAAGCTCAGGATCAGCGCCAGTAATAATTTGTTATGCATGTTTCTCGTATTCGTGACTTTGCTGTCGATCGAAGTCATCAAGGTGGTGAAGCGGGAAGTGCTGCGAGTTTAACAAAGTAAGGAGTCGATCTTGTTTCTGTTATCGGGGATAGGACACCGTTTGATATTGGGCTTGTGCCATTCACTGTATTTCACTATATTCATTCATAGTTGTTGTAATGTTGTTACCCCCTGTTTTCGGGTACCTATTTGAATGAACATGAAAGGGTAGATGAATGCGCACACGATTACTGAATATTTTGTTTGTTACTGGGTTGGCTATGTTCGTGACGCCGTCTATACAAGCTGCCAACTTACGATTCCTGAACTACACGCCGATTACTTACTTAAAGGCTAAGGACAACGCTTCTCTGCACAAAGCTGCAGGCGATGTGCTCGATAATAAAAAAGATGGCGAGAAGCTCGACTGGAGCAACAAGGGTTTAGGCAATGCCACACAGGTCACCGCAGAAATCACTGCGTCGAATACCACGACCACAGGTGATAAAACTTGCCGTGATCTGAGCATCGTGTTGCATGCAAAAGGGCAGGATCAAACTTTAGGGCTACAAGTCTGTAAAGCCAAGGCCGGTAAATGGGAGTTGGTGAAAAAGTAGTCGTTCACTCCCAATAACTTCACCACAAGCCGCGCTCAAGTTAGACGGTATTCAAAAAATAAAATGCGTGATGCCTTTTCAGGCCATCACGCATTTTTTATTACAGCGTAATTTTTATTTCTCCGGCCACGAAGTGAGTAAATACTACGGTCTGTTTCCTTTGGCATGCATGCGATTGTGAATCGACATGTCGCCATATTTAAATTGGTTTTGATCTGGGCCAGGCGATGCGGTGCATACAGGATCAAGCCCTGTCTTGATACTCGCTTCCAGTATGTCGCGCAGCGATATCAGTTCAGCACGTTGAGCCATCAGGGTCGCTTCAAGCTGCGCTACCTCTTCGAGGCGAATATCGATTTGCTCTAGGGTTCTCGATTTGGAGCATTGCCCGTCATGTATGAACAAGCCACGAATAGCATCCAAAGAGAAGCCTAGTTTTTGCACCTTCATCACCATATGCAAACGCCGTAGATCACTATCGTCATAGTAGCGATAGCCATTGGCACCACGAGTCGGTGGCTGTATGAGTCCCTGTTCCTCATAAAACCGTATGGTCGATGTCGTCAGCCCGGTTTTCTGCGCTAATTCGCCTATCTTCATTTTCGCTTGACCTTCAAGTTAACTTGAAGCTTAGTATACGCTGAGACACAACCCGATGCTAGGCTGGTTTTACCGTCTTGTATTTGATTGGGTTCGGTTTGCTTCCCCTATCACAGCTATTTGGAGTAACAACATGACAGCAGTAATTCAGCAATTGAACTGGCGCTATGCCACGAAAAAATTCGACCCTTCCAAAATTGTTTCTGACGAAAAACTGGAGCGCATACTGGAAGCCATACGACTTACCCCAACCTCAAGCGGTCTGCAACCTTACGAATTGTTGGTGGTAAGCAATCCCGACATACGCAAAAAAATCAGGGCAGTCGGTTGGGATCAGGCACAAATTACTGATAGTTCCCACCTACTCGTGTTTGCTGCCTGGGATGACATCACGCCCGAGCGCGTGAACATGATGTTCGATCTAACCAACGAGGTGCGTGGTGTCGTGAATGAGGGATGGGAAAATTATCGTCAAATGCTGCTTGGCATCGTTGCTGCACGAGGGAAGGAAGGCAACTACCAGAGCGCGGCAAGACAGGCTTATATCGGACTTGGTTCGGCCTTGCTCGCCGCCGCGTTTGAAGAAGTCGATGCGACACCGATGGAAGGTTTCGACCCGGCCGCAGTCGATGAAATCCTGGGATTGCCAGCGAAGCATTTACGCAGCGTCGTGATTTTGCCTATCGGTTATCGTGCCGAGGAAGGTGATTGGTTGGTCGACCTCAAGAAAGTGCGTCGCGCACGTGAGAACTTCATCATCGAAGTGAAGTAGTCGATTACTTATTGATTGATGCCTAGCGATGATAGGCAACTTGCCATCGTCGTTCTCCATATAAAATCCCCGCGCCCGATTGACGGCCGCGGGGATTTTTATGGGTATCGTTGTCATGTTGATGTGGCGCCGATCATACGGTGATGGTTGTGCGCATTGCGCAAGCGCATTTGCATAGACTAAAATGAGAACAATTCTCATTCAATAAAATTAGATTTCTTCAATGGCATCCGCCGATTCCCCTCATCAGCAACAGGTGCACACGCTGTATACCGACCATCACGGTTGGTTGCAGAGTTGGCTGCGCCGCAAGCTCGGCAATGCATTTGATGCTGCCGATTTGGCGCACGATACCTTCGTCCGCGTCATGAGCAACCGCAATGTCACACACTTGCGCGAACCGCGCGGTTATCTGGTGACGATTGCGCACGGCTTGGTGATCGATCGCTTTCGTCGGCAGGCCTTGGAAAACGCATATCTCGAAGCACTCGCGATGTATCCTGAGTCGGAAGCCATCTCGCAGGAAACGCATGCCATCATCATTGAAACGCTGGTAGCTATCGACCGCATGCTGGATGAACTTGGTTCGCGTACCAGGCAAATCTTCATGCTCGCGCAAATCGAAGAGTTGCGCTATGTCGATATCGCCCGCCGTCTCGGTATTTCTCTGCCTACTGTGAAGAAGCATCTGGTGCGCGCCTACACTGAATGTCTGGTGCTGGCGGCAGCATGAGCATGCCATCGATGACGCCGCTGTTGAGCGCCGCAGACGGAGTGCGCAAATCAGCCGCATTGATAGATCGCACCTTGCTGGAAGCTGCGGCCAACTGGTATGTAGATCTGAAAAGCCAAACGTCAGCAGACTTCGACCATGCCGCACTTGAACGATGGATCGCCACTAGCGACGCACATCGTCGTGCCTGGGATCTCGTACAACAACTGGAACGTCATCTCGGCAGCATGCCATCTCAGCTTGCACTGCCCGCACTGCAGGGGGCGCAACAGCGTCGGCGTACTGCATTAAAAGTTTTGACACTACTGCTGACTGCCGGCACTGCTGGTTGGGCGGCGCACGAAACCACACCGTGGCGCGCATGGAGTGCTGACTATAAAACCGCGCCGGGCGAGCGACGTACGATCACTCTGGCCGATGGCGGTACGCTGGAACTCAATACTGATACCGCGCTGGATATACGTTATGACGCGACCCGCCGTGTGATTCGCCTGCATCAAGGTGAAATCATGATACGCACTGCTACGGACAATGCTGCCGGTACAGCATCGCGTGACTTTATTGTCGAAACGAGACAGGGCAGCATACGCGCGCTCGGTACACGTTTCAGCGTGCGTAGTGACAAAGGCAGCACCTTGGTTGCTGTATTCGAACATGCGGTTGAGGTTGCACCATTTGATACGACAGAATCTCCGGTTCGGGTGGAAGCCGGTCAGCAAGCAGTCTTCACCGACAAGGCTGTCGGCTCGCTGGTTCCACTCGAACGCAGTCAGGGCGCATGGACACGCGGCATGCTGATCGCGGTTGATCAGCGTATGGATACCTTCCTCGCGGAATTGTCCAGATATAAACGTGGCCAACTTCATTGCGATCCTGCCGTGGCAGCGATGCAGATAACCGGCGCTTATCGCCTCGACGACATTGATGCCGTGCTGGAAAGTCTGGCAGCATCGCATGCCATACGTGTGCGCTACTTCACACGTTACTGGGTTCAGGTTGGACCGTTGGGTTGAAAAAAATTTGCTGCAGGGGTTGCTGTTTTCGATCTCTCGTTCGGCTTTATGAGTAGAAGCGGACTCATCCGCGTTCCTCTAAACAGCCTGACAGGAAAAATTCATGCAGCATCAATTTGGACCATCACAGCAGACGCTCCCTTGCGTTCGTACTCTTACCCCGGCCAGCAATGCCGTCCGGCTTGCCGTGCTCAGCATGGCACTGGCCGCTCCCATCATGCTGGCCGGCATGTCTGTGTCTGCCCATGCACAATCGGCAAGCAGCCAACAGTCTTACCAGATTGCGCCCGGTCCGCTTGGTGCTGCACTGGCTGAATTTGCCGCCGCATCCGGCATTACGCTCTCCACGGATTCTGCCCAGACGCGCGAACTGACATCTGCCGGCCTCACAGGAAAATACAGTGTCGATGAAGGGTTCACTCGCTTGCTGGAAGGCAGCGGACTGGAAGCGATACGTCAGACCAACGGTGGCTACATTTTGCGCAAGGTCGCACCCGGCACGACGACATTGCCGGCAGTCAGTGTCAACGCTAAGGTGCTGGATCCCACCACGGAAGGGACGGGTTCCTATACGACGAATACCGTCACGATAGGCAAATGGGAACAATCATTGCGCCAGATTCCGCAATCGGTCAGCGTGCTTACTAAACAGCGCATGCTCGACCAGAACATGACGCAACTTGAAGAAGCGCTGGATCAGGTTACCGGGGTACAACTCGATACCACGACCGGTGCTTCCGGTGCGGCCAATCTGGTTGCACGTGGTTTCCCGATTACGTCTTATCAGTACGACGGTGTACCGCAAACTTTTCTCGGCACTTCCTATACCGGTTATGACGTTGCCGTGCTTGATCGCATCGAAGTGATACGCGGAGCGGCCGGACTGTTGCAGGGTGCGGGCAATCCATCTGCGACCGTTAATTTGGTCCGCAAAAAACCTACCCATGAATTTGCCGGATCTGTTGCCGCCAGCATGGGTGCATGGGATTCGTATCGCAGCGAGTTTGATATCGGTGGTCCGCTCAATGCATCAGGTAGCGTGCGCGGCCGCTTCGTCGGCGTCTACGATGATCGTGGCAGCTACGTCGATTATCAGCGCTCGAAAAAATCGATCTTCTACGGCGTCGTCGACATTGATCTTGCGCCGGCAACGATGTTGACACTGGGTCTGCAACAGCAACAAGTGAATGCCGTACCCAGCATCTTCGGCCTTCCACGCTATAGCGATGGACGCAGCTTAGGATTGCCGCGCTCTACTAATCTGACACCTGCCTGGAATCGTTGGGATCAGGACATTACGGAAGTATTCGCCGGCTTGACGCATCGCATTGATAACGATTGGAAGCTGAACTTCGCCTTCAACGGCTCGCATCAGCAACAGGATTTCAAACGTTCAGTCACAAGTGGCACGGCAGCAAATGGTGGCGTTGTTCCCGGTAGTTCCAACGCTTCGATCTACACAGGGATCAAGTGGCATTCCGATGGTGATCGCTACAATCTCGATGCCAATGCAGATGGGAAAGTCACTCTGTTCGGTCGACGGCATGATGTGCTGATCGGCGTCAACGCACAAAGCTACAACGTTGATACCAAAGGCAGCAACTTCCTTCCGCCGGTTGCGATCCCGGATATTTTTAATTTCGATCCAAGCAGCGTGCCGGAACCAGATGCCGGTCCTTACACCAGCGGCACTACGGCGACCACAAAACAATATGGCGTGTACGGCAGCACGCGTCTCAATCTGAGCGATCCGCTCAAGCTGATTCTTGGTGCGCGTCTCAGTTGGTACAAGACACAGACGGACAATCATAATTTCGTCACAGGTGTCACGACTCAAGGCAGACAAATCGCCTACAACAGCGAATTGACGCCTTATGCCGGCCTCGTCTATGAACTGAACGATCGCTACTCGCTGTATGCCAGTTACGCTGATATCTTTTTGCCGCAGACGACGCAGTTCACTGTCGGTGGCAAGGAGCTAGCTCCTATTGTTGGCAGTAACTACGAAATCGGTTTGAAGGGTGAATTCTTCAACGGCGCATTGAACGCATCGATCGCGGCCTTCCGCATCGATCAGAAAAACCGCGCGCAAGAAACAGTAGGCACTCCTTGTGCCGGTGCTGCGGTAACAGGCTGGTGTTATGAAGCGCAAGGGAAAGTACGCAGCGAAGGGATAGAAACCGAGGTTTCCGGCAAATTGACGCCGGACTGGGATCTCTTTGCCGGCTATACCTATAACAGTACGAAGTATATGAAAGACTTGCTCAACGAAGGCACCTCGTTCCGTACTCAAACACCACGTCATCTTTTCAAACTGTGGACACAGTATCGATTGCCAATCGACGAGCGTCGCTGGTCTGTTGGTGGCGGCATCAATGCACAAAGCAGCTATTACGCATTGAACGGGACAGTCAAATCGGAGCAGGGCGCTTTTAGTGTGTTGAAGATGAGCATTGTTTATCGCTATAGCGACAAGATCACTGCCTCGCTCGTCATCAACAATGTGCTCGATAAGGTTTACTACTCCGGCATCCGTGGCGTGAATTTCGGCAATGTCTATGGTGATCCACGCAATGCAACCTTGACGCTCAGAGCGAGTTTTTGATAATAAAAAGCTCATTCCATGATGAATGTGGTGCCGATCATACGGAGATATCTATACGCATTGCGCAAGTACATTTGTGCGGGCTAAAATGAGAACAATTCTCATTACGTAAATGTCGACTTCGCAATGGCTGCCGCCGATTCCCCTCTTCAGCAACAAATGCACACGCTATACGCCGACCATCACGGTTGGTTGTGCGGCTGGCTGCGCAAGAAGCTGGGCTGCGGGCATCAGGCGGCTGATCTGGCGCAAGACACTTTTGTGCGTGTGCTGCTCAAGCGAGAGTCGCCTGATGTGCGTGCACCGCGTGCTTATCTGGGGACGATAGCAAAAGGTTTGGTGGCTGATTTTTTCCGCCGACAGGATCTGGAGCGCAGCTATCTGGATGTGCTGGCTTCCTTGCCGGAACCAGAAGTGCCATCGCCTGAAACTCGTGCCATTTTGCTGGAAGCCTTGCTCGCCATCGATGCCATGCTGGATGGCATGAAGCCTATCGTGCGTCAGGCGTTTCTTCTTTCGCAATTGGAAGGACTGACTTACGAGCAGATTGCACAGCAACTGGGTGTCACCAAGCGTACGGTCAGCAACTATATGTGCACGGCGCTCGAACATTGTTATTTGCTCGCGCCATGACGTCATCTTTATCTACCGGCATTGCTGATAACTCTTCCAACACTCTAGTGCCGCGTGACGAACTTGCACTGCGCAAGGAAGTTGTCGCCTGGTATGCGCGCTTGTGTTCGGGCGAGAGCAATGAGGCAGATCAGCAGGCACTGCAAGACTGGCTGCAGCAACATCCCGATCATCGTCGGGCGTGGGAGCGTATGCAGTCGATACGCCAGTCCATGCAAGCGGTGCCGGCCAATATCGCACTGCCGACTTTGCAGTCGGTACGACGCGGGCGGCGTGCTGTACTGCGTGGCGTGTTTCTGCTGGCGTCGACTGGTGGACTTGCTTACGTGTCCTATCGCGCCAGTACGGACCGCACCTTGCTGCAACCGTGGATGGCGGATTACCGCACGGGTGTGGGTGAACAGCGCAGCGTGTTGTTGAGCGATGGTTCGCGCATGGTGTTGAATACAGATAGCTCGGCAGATGTCCGTTATTCCGAAACGCGTCGAACGGTGCGACTCTGGTCGGGCGAGATCCTGATAGAAACAGCAAAGCATAGACATGCGGCCGAAGATGCACGGCCCTTCGTCGTGCAAACAGCGCAGGGATCGATACTTGCGCTGGGCACGCGTTTTACGGTGCGCACTTTTGACGACCGCACGGTGGTTGCTGTACTGGATGATGCGGTCGAATTGCGCACGCTGAACAATGGTCTTGTGCGGATATTGCAGGCCGGTCAATCGGCGGTGTTGACGCGCAATGAGATCAGCGCGACCTTCGCTACCGATGATGCGCTGGTGGAATGGGAGCAGGGCAGTTTGGTCGTCAATGACTGGCGACTCGGTGATGTTGTTGCCGAACTGTCGCGTTATCGCCGTGGTCGGCTAGCATGCGATCCGGCGGTAGCGGATATCCGCGTATCCGGCGCTTTCCCGCTTGCGGATACGGACAAGGCGCTGCAGGTTTTGGTCAAATCCTTTCCGATACGCATGACCAGCACGACGCGCTATTGGGTTGTGCTCGGCCCGATCTGAGAACCTGTTTGCGATCCTACTGCGAGGCCATGATCCGGCGTCGGGCGGTGCTCGGAATCCTCATGTACTCAAGTACATTCCGGTTCCTCCGCTCCGGCCGCCACCGGCTGATGACCTCTCGCTACAGATCGTAAACAGGTTCTAAGCATTACGCCGCTTTCGCGTGCCTCACATTTTTTCAAAAATTATTTTCATCTTTTTGCGTTTCGTTCGGCCTACATGACAGGGGTATTCAATACAACCATTTCATGCAGGGTTCACATGTTTGATCATCGATTTTCTCGTCGCCATTCCAATTCTTTGCAGCAGGCTGATGCCTTGCCTGCCATCCGACCAATGACACTGGCTATGCACGCAGCCTTGCTCGCTCTTGCCGTGACGGCAATCACGCCGCATGTTGCGCAGGCGGCAGATACCGACTCGTCAGCCAGTCAGCAAAGCGTGAAGTCCTACCAGATTGCACCCGGCCCTTTGGCTGCAGTGCTGGGGCGCTTCGCCGCTGCGGCTGGTGTGGCCTTGTCGTTTGATCCTGCCGTTACCACTGGTGCGCAGTCTGCTGGATTGCAGGGCAATTATTCAGTTGCCAGCGGCTTTGCCGCGCTGTTGAGCGGTAGTGGTCTGGAAGCGGTACATCGCGGCAATGGGCAGTACACCTTGCGCAGTTTGCCGGCGGTCGATGCTACGCCGCGTCAGGATGCCGTTCTTCCTGCGGTCACGGTGAAAGCTGCACAGGATGATGGTTCGGTAGTTGGTTATGTGGCGCGACGCACCAGCGGTGCGACCAAGACCAGCACCTCCATCCTCGAAATTCCGCAATCGATTTCGGTAATCGGACGTACCGAGATGGAGGCACGCGGTGTGCAGGACATCATGGATATCGTGGGGCAAACGCCGGGGATTGCCGTTAATACCTACGGGCCGGACCCGCGCGGCTGGGAATACATTTACATGCGCGGTTTCCCCGGTGATAGCGGCAACTACCGCGATGGCTTGGCGCAATCGCGGTTCGAAGTGATTTACCGCATGACTGAACCGTATGGTTTGGAGCGAGTCGAGGTGCTGCGTGGGCCGTCGTCCGTGATGTACGGTCAGGGCGATGCCGGCGGCATCATCAATCGCACCAGCAAACAACCGACTGGCGAACGCATACGCGAAGTGGAAGTGCAATACGGCAGTTTCGATCGCAAGCAAGTTGCCTTTGATTTGGGCGATGCGATAGGTGATAGCGGAGAGTTTAGTTATCGTTTGGTCGGTGTGTCACTCGACAGCAACGATCAGGATCGCTACCCGGACGGGCACAAGATCAACCGCACGCGCAACTATCTGGCACCGTCCTTCCGTTGGCAGCCGAACGCTGCTACTTCGTTGACCGTATTAGGTGAATTCCTCAAGGATGAGTCCGGCGAAGATGCTTACTATGCGCTGGCAGCCGATCTTAGCGTGACGAAGGTCAAGATGGGTGATTACTCTTACTCGCGTTTCGCGCAGAAGCAGAATTCGATCGGCTATCAGTTCGAGCATGCATTCAATGATGAATGGTCGTTCAAACAGAATGCACGCTATACCGATATATCGATGGATCGCCGTGCACTGTGGGTCGAAGACTTGCAGCCGGATGGACACACTTATACCCGTACAAAGCGCTCATGGAAGGATCAGCTCCAGCAAGTCTCTCTCGATAGCCAGTTACACGGAAAAATCCGTAGTGGTGCAGTCGAGCACAATTTGCTCTTCGGTATGGACTGGAACCGAGTGGAAGGCACGGCCTTACGCTATCGTGGTGCCGGGCCGGATCTGGACTTGTTGAATCCTGTGTATGGCTTGCCGATTACGGATCCGACTACCTTGAATGCGGATTTCACTCAAGTGACGAATCAGATTGGCTTCTACGCGCAAGATCAAATCAAGATCACAGACCGTTGGGTACTTTCACTGGGCGGTCGCCAGGATCATGTGCGTTCGACGACCGACAATCGGCGGCTTTCAACTTTGACCAGAAAGAGCGACGATGCCTTCAGCGGACGTACTGGCCTGTCTTATCTGGTCGGTAATGGCTGGGCGCCATATATCGGTTATTCGGAATCCTTTTTGCCGACAGCCGGACTGGATGCAAGCGGCAATCCATTGAAGCCAAGCAGAGGTAAACAAACCGAGGTCGGCGTGAAGTTCCAACCGGCCAACAGCAATACCTTGTTCACGGCAGCACTGTTCAATCTGCAAAAAACCAATGTCGTTACTACCAATCCGGGTACTGGTGAAAGTCGCCAGATCGGCGAACAGCGCTCACGAGGGCTGGAGCTTGAAGCGAAATCGGAAGTGGCACGCGGCCTGAACGTAGTGGCTTCTTATACGCTGATGGATGCCAAGGTCGTACAGAGCCTGGATCCAGATGAGCTTGGCAAGCGACCAGTTGCCATCCCGAGACAGAGTGCTTCGATCTGGGTCGATTACGCAATGGCGCAAGGATGGGGCATCGGTGCTGGTGCCAATTACATCGGTGTTCGTCAGAATTTTGAAGACAACCGTTCTGCGGAGGCCGGCGTGACCTTGTTCAATGCATTGCTGCGTTACGAAACTGGGCAGTGGCGCTTGTCACTCAACGCAAGCAATCTCTTCGACAAGAAGTACAACACGATTTGCTATCAGGGCGAATGCTACGCGGGTCGTGAGCGTACAGTGACGATGACGGCGCGATACAAATTCTGATCTCTACAACACGCCGCTATCGCACGATGCAAGCAGTGCCCTGAGCATTGCTGCTCGGTCCCATACTAGGGGCGTTTTTGCTAATCGATAGCGGCATCGTAAGCGGAATGCCTTGCGTCGGCGGTATCACGACAGGTGGCGTGTTCATGTTGGCGATAAAGCCGAATTGACCGGACTGGAATACCTGCGAGCCGGCCGGGTTGGTGAGCACGATCGCGCCTTGTGCGACATCAACGTGCAAACCGTTGGCCGGTGTCGTACCGCTCGGTGTCGGCACGCCGCCACAATCGTTCTGGCAGAACAAGGCACCGAAGTGGGTGCCGCGTATGCCTATGGTTGCAGCGGGCGTATCGAAGCTCACTGCATCGGGATTGCGTTTGCCGACCAAGCCGCTAACCGCGCGCAGGCTGCCTTTAGTCAGACCGATGGCGATCTTGTCATTCGCGGGTTTTTCGGCATCGTACTGATAGCTTTTTATGATCAGTTCAGACGCGGGCCGCAGGACGATTTCTGCGTTGTCCACGAACTTGATGCGCGCATAAGTATTGGCTTGTGTAATGAGCGTGTCACCCTGCATCACATCTGATTTCGAAGCCATGATACGCACGCTGCCATCGGGATGACGTGCCGTCAGCACACCGGACAAATTAGTTATCTTGCCAACCGCTTGTGCATGCGCCGGATTTCCCCAGATCAGCAGTAGCGGCAATAACAGCAGCGTCGGCAAGCGTCGGATTTTGCTCATCGTGATATTCATGTGGCGATATTCCTGTTTCATTTTTCTTGTCCTCCGCAACATCACGTACACATCAGCAATCGCGGATTGTCCTTGGGAGCACTCTTGTCATCACTGCCAAAAGTGCCCGGACTGCCGCCAACGGTAGGAGCATCGTCTGTGGTGGAAGAACTTGTGCCAGAACTGAAGGTCGGTGGATTGGTATTGACCGTCGTCACGCGCGGCGCAATGACGCTTGCCACAATTTGCCCAACCGAAGGGGTAATCACCGGTGCGACTTCGGTTGCTGTAACAGGTGGTGCAGCAGGTGGTACAACGGCTATGGGCACAGGGATGCGTGTACCGTTGACGTCAGTGATGCTGACCCCGCGTGCATAGTTGACCATACCGCGAACTGTAGTAAAGGACGTACTACCTGTAGTCGCAACGTTGGCATTGATATCGACGTTATTGCCGGCCGACAGCGCAATGTCGCCGCTGCTTGAATTGAGTAAACCATTGATCGTCAGATTGTCCTCCGCCGCATTGTTGTCTCCGGCGGTCAGGACGATGCCGCTCGCGGCATTGACACCGCCGCTGCCTATGGTCAGCGGACTATTCGCAACGATATCTACCGATCCCGTAGCGGACTTGACGCTACCGTCGGTATTAATACCGAGCGCGGTGAGTTGGGCCGCAGCGCTGCTTGGTGAGCCATCGGCGTTGGTCGGAATGCCTGCCAGAAAATCGGCCTTGCTGCCGATGGCGCTGGTAACGGTGCCGCCGGTATTGTTGATGAACACATTGCCGCCGGCGTTGGAGATGCCGTTCAATACCACTGCCGTCGTGTCAGCGGTATTGAGCGTGTTCCTCAGCACGATATTGCCGTTGACCTTATTGTTCGCAGCGAAAGCGGCGATCTGGTTGTTGGCGCTGGATAAAGTAATGCCCGTCGCTGCGGAAGCAATCAGTTGCTGCATGACGTGTAGCGCAGTCCCACCAGTCTGTGTGATGGCACCGTTCTCCGAAGTCAGCACGAGATTGTTGGCGTTGATATTACCGACGTTCATGTTGCCGCTGGCCTGGTTCAATGCCGCATTAGCCAGCGTCAGTGTGCCGCCGTTTTGAACAAACGATTCCGCAACATTGAGTGCAGAACCAGCAGCGCCGGCTACCGTACCGTTGGAGATGTACAGTCTATCCAGACGCGTAGCACCGGAGAAATTGAAAGAGCCGCTGTCCATATTGATGGCGCCGGTGCCGGTCGTCGCACCGCCCAATGTCAGCATACCGCCGTTGATATTGACTGTGCCTGCCATTGCGGTGGAAGTGAGAACCGTCAGGCCACTGCCGCCGCTGAGACCCAGAGTGGTGCCGTTGGCGATGCTCAACTGATCGACCGTATCACTGCCGGAGGCATGCTGCACCGTGCCACCGTCGAGAAACACGCGATCAACAGCAGTCGGGATATATCCCGTGGACCAGCTGTTCGCTTGTCCCCAGTTGGAGCTGGCATTGCCGACATAAGCGATGTCCTCGCCGGAAGCCATGGTCAGGTTGACGTTGGCACCGTTGACGGTGCTGGCCTTGAGCATCTGTTTATTACCGCCATTGAGCACCACGTCGCCCAATACATTGCGGAAATAGCCGTTCGTCACGCCGCCATTGATGACGCTGAACGTTGCGCCTGAGGTTGGTACGTAGCCGTTCAGCAAGGTGCTTTGCAAGGTGCCGCCCAGGCTGACTGCCTGTGGGCCGCTGATGTTGCTGAGATAGAGCCTGTCATAGCTGTTGGCGCTGGCGACATCGATCTGCAAGACGCCGGTGGGGGTTTGCATGTAACCGCCGTCTATCGTCAGACTGCCAATGGCGCTGCTGCCGCCCGGCGCGATCGTGCCGCTGTTGACCAGCGTGCTGCGCACGCCATTCACGTCGGCCATGCCGATCGTCCCGGTGCCGCTGATCGTGCCGCCGATCTGATTCTGCACTCCCTCCGAAAAATAGACGCCGGCGTTGCCTTGCATGGTGAGGAGGCCGCTATTGGAAAGGGAAGAGCCGTTCAATGAAGCATCGCTGCCGACCGTAATCGTTCCCGTTGCGGCATTGAGCAGGCCGCCATTGTCAGCGACCGACAAACTATTGCCACCACCGCCGATGACCAGACTGCCGTTGTTGGTCAGATTGCCCACATACAGGTTAACCGTGCGCGAGGCGCCGTTCAACACGATAGAACCGTTGTTGGTCCAGCCGCCGTTGCCGGTGACCGTGAAGGATTGCGCATCGGCCCCCAGATTGATGAGGCCGGTCTCATCATTGGTCACCGTGGCATTGGTGATCAGCACGCCGCCGACATTCATCGTGCCGGCGTTTTTCAGGATGCCGCTGTTGAAGCTGGACTGATAGCCCAGATCTAGCGTGGCGCCCAGGCTATTGATAAAGCCGTTCACTGTATTGATGGTGCTATTGGTAATCGAAAACTGGCCTGTATTGGTGATCTTGTCGGTGGCGGTCACTGCGCTGTCGGTCACCGTCAGGTTGCCGCTGTTGCCGACCGCGCCGGACGTGAAGGCGCTGACGTTGGTCAGGGTGACATTGCCGGTATTGGTGAGCGTACCGACACTCATGCCGGCCGTGTTGGACAGCGTCAGAGTGCCGTCGTTGGCATACGCGCCACTCACGCTCAGATTGGAATTAGGACCGCCGCTACCGACGATGCTGCTGGTGGCGTCCACGGTCAGATTGCCGGCATACAGGGAGCCGGCTTGCAGCGAGTTCGGATCCGAGTGGTTGTAACTCAGGTTGAGCATGGCGCCATTGATCAGGGACAGGTTGCCGGCTCGGAAACCGGAATAGCCGTCGCTGACGTTGAGTACGCCGCCGTTGAGCGAAACGGTGGCACCGCTGATCTGGTTCGACTGGATCCCGTTGTAGAAGCCGCGGTAGTTGCTGATCATGTTTACATCGAGCCTGCCGCTGGTGCTGGCGACGTTGGCGTTGACATAGATATTGCCGTCGGCATTGAGTGTCAGTACGGAATACGCGCCGGCGCTCTTGGTGATCGGCGCGCTGATATTGATGTTGCCGTAGCCGCCATCCGACTGACCGCCCGAGGTGGACAGCGTCACGTTGAGATCCTGGCTGAGCCAGGTGCTGATGGACGATGCCCTGATCTGGGCGCCGGTGCCGATGGAGGTGACGGCAAAGGGGCCGGTACCGCCGGTGGAGATATTGGCGCTGGCGACGGCGTCGCTCACCACCTCCAGGTTATACGGGTCGATGAGCCAGGTACCGCCGGCGCCAATGGTAGGCGCATTGACGACGTCCAGCGACTTCAGGCCGGATGTATCCACAAAGCCGCCGCCCAACACGGGACCGACCGCCGATATAGCGCCGTCGAGATAGGCTGTGTCGTCTGCATACAGCACGATGTTGCCGCCCTTGCTGCCGTCGGCGCTGATGCTGGAACTGGCAGTGGTGGTCAGATTCTGCGATGCGCGCAAGAAGATACGGCCGCCTTCGCTGACTACGCTGCTGGCATTGATGTTGCCGCTGTTGTTGATCAAGCCCGCGGCGATGCCGATGCGACCGGCTTCTGCCGTGATGGTGCCGAGGTTGGTGACCTTGCTGGCGCTACCGGTGACGGCAACCGAGACGCCGGGCGTGCCGGTGTCTATCAGTTGTACGGTCTGACCTGCTGCCAGCAGGACTTCGCCGTTGGGACTGTGGATGATGCCGCTGTTGTCAACGTTGACGCCGACCAGATACACGCTGCCGCCGTTGGCGGTTTTAATCGTGCCTTGATTGCTGACATTGCCGGCATTGCCACCGTTGTTGAAGGTCAGCCGTCCAGCCAGAAAATCGTTGTCGCTGATATTCAGCGTGCTGGCGATGAAGCGTGCCACATCGACCACGCCGGTCGGCCCGACCAGTATGCCGTTCTGGTTGATCAGCGCGACCGTGCCATTGGATTTGAGCATGCCGTAAATCAGCGATGGATCGGAGCCAGTCACGCGCGCCAGGAAAGCCGCGGCAGCACTCGGCTGGTTGATGTCGACCGTCGCATTGGCACCGATGCTGAAGGTCGTGAAAGTGGCGATAGCCTGATTGGTGGTCTGGTTGATGTTGAGCGTATTGCCGTTTTGCGTGAACGTGGCGTTACCGTAGGTAACCGTGCCGCCGGTTGGCAAGGTATTCGGTGCCGGCGCTGCTGCCATCGCCGGGATATTCCATGCGGCGCATACAGCGGCGGTAATCATGGACAAGCGCAAGGAAGAACGGAACATGGTGCGCCAGGAACGGCGCAGCAAACCAGTCAGCAATTGCGGCATCTGCTTGCGCGGCCGCCAAGTCAAGGTCAGGCGGCGATTGCCGATACGCATGGTGATCGATGGCGGCAAGCACTCCGTGCATATCGCCTGACTGTTTGCAGCATCGATGGCCGCAGTCTGTTTTTGCTTGTCATTATTCATGTCAGAACCCCAATGTCGCGCTTAGATGCGCATTCACGTCGCCGCGGCTTTCGGTAATTGCTGTACCAGCGTTTTGCACGCGGGCGACGTCCAGCCGCAGATTGAAGTCACGGCCCAGTACATAGCGCGCGCCGACGCCTATGCTTGCTACCGTCATGCTTGATGGAATGCCGGTGCTGCCAACTTTGTTGTTGTAGCCGCGTCCGATGTCGTAAAACGCGAGCAGGCGCAGATTGCCTTTGCTTAGCAGTTCAGGCGTATAGATTTCACTGTTGAGTATCATGCCGCTGTCGGCTGCCACCGCGCGCTCGGTGAAGCCGCGCACCATCGTTGCACCAGCCAAACCAAACTGCTCAGCGGATACCAGCGGGTCCTTGGCATATTGCGCAGAACCTGCGACACGCATTTGCCAGTCGTTGCTGAAGCTTTTGAAGATGGAAGCGCCGCCGCGCAGGATGATGAAGTTGTCGTTGGTGTTGCGGCTGCCCGGCGTCAGATAGGAATAACGATCGGTTCTACCGTCGGTAATATTATTGGTATAAGCCGTACCGGTGCCGATGTTGCGCGCGATACCGACGTTGTAGTCGATGTTCTGACTGACACCGCGTGTCTGACCGCTATAAGTCGCGCTCAGTGGCATGGTCGTATAAGGCACGCAGGAAGCCACTGGCGGCGTCGGCGGTGCAGTGCTCAATTCGATGCCATTGATGTTGCAGCGTGAATCGATTTTTTTGTAATCGAGACCGAACACAAGTTTAGTGCTGGTTTCACCCTGACGTGCGAAGAAGTGATTCCAGCGTAGCCCGAAGATGTCGCCCTTGCCGGTAAAGCCGAGTAAGCCACCCAGCGTCGGTGATGCGCCCGGTGTATTGACGCTGGATTTACCGTAGATGAAATCGAGACTGTCGCCCATGCCGTACAGCGGAATGCGATATCCCAGCGAGTACAAGTTGACGCGTACGCCGCTTGGACTATCCGGCGACGTTGTATATGCCAGCGTACCGACCTGATCGCGGTCGAACAGATTGGCATGCTGTATCGCTACGCCGGTGCGCCATTTGCCAGTGGCATCGGTGCCGGTATTGTCGAGCGTCATGAATACGCGCAAGGGATTGTTGTCGCTGACTTTGACTTCGGCGTCGATTTTGCCGTCTTCTTCGCTTGTGCCGAGGACGACGTTAATTTGCTTGGCCGGACTGTCGTTGCTGAGTTGTACCGCTTCGGAAATTTGGCGCAGATTCGGCGTCTTGCCGCTTTGTACTTGCGGCAGGCTGCGGCGGATATTCTGTTCGCTAAAGTAGTTGTTACCGCTGACGACGACCTTGCCTATGACGCTTTCGTTCACCTGGATTTTGACTACGCCGCTGGTGAGCTCCTGCTCGGGAACGTAGACTTGCACAGTGCTGTAGCCAGCCTTGCGATAGGCGTTCTGCAGCGCTTCGAGCGCCTTTTGCACATCGCCGTAGGCGCGATTGGGGCCGCTCAGCGGTGCTGTCAAGGCTTGTACTTCGCTGGTCGGCAATAAGGTATTGCCATCTATCTGGAAGCGCGTGATGTTGAAGCGATCATCGGCCAGCGCGCCGGCAGCCGCGAGCGTCAATGTCACCCCAAGTAAACATTGCATGATGCCGGGCGCCAAGCGCTGCGCAAGCAAGCTGCCGCTGTGCTTGCCGCATGCGCGGCCGAGTTTGGAAGCGGCATTCCCGGTGTCGGGGTTCCAGAGATTGCGGTAGCTGCTATTCATAGAAACATGAGCTTGAGGTGAAGAGTTGCTGGATTGTAGGTAGCCCAAATTCTTTGCGCATCCGACTAAAGTCCTAGATCAACCCTGAATTTGTAGGATATTTTCTGTTCTGATCGGGCAAACACGACAAGATGGCCATACTGCGCCAGTGTTTTTTCGCCAAATAGCAGGTTCGATCTGAATATATTAAAGAGCGACGCTATAAAGTAAATACTGCGAATGCAGTAGCCGATTTGACGGCAGGACAGTTTTGCAAGGCGCAAAATGTTGTGTCATAGCCATGTTTCAGAGGGGGAATATGTGGGCAGGTGCGCACATACCGGGTTGGATATGCGCATTGTCTACAAGGAATATTTTTGAACGTGGATCACATTTTTGATGCAAATTTACAACTAGGACCTTGGGCAGGATGATGCAATCCAATTATTGCAGCGCGACAATAATGTCGATTTAATAGCCTGCAATAAATTCTGCGCGAGCAGATCTGTTTCCGAGTTTTTCCACATTTGAGTTCGTATTAATTAGTTAGCGCACGATGACAGAAGAAATTTTCTCGCTGGAAAAATTCGAATACCTTTGTTATTCCAGACAACAGGAAGCAGCCGTACGCCAACTGCTCAAGCTCTTGTTGCTGCTGGATAAAAATTACGGAAAACTCACCGAGAGTTTCGTGCTCACGGCATCACCATCGATACCGGCAGAACAATTGCATCAGCATGTGTTGACACGAGTTACCAGTGCCATTTCTGCCTTGTTTTCAGATCCGAGCTTCCACGTTACGCTGGATGGTTTCGGGCAACTGATCAATTTTCAGCGCTGGTTGGCAGCGTTGTTTGCAGCCAGTCCCTTCGTCAACGCTGACCATATCCTGAGTTCGCTCAATTTCCTTGGCCCTGAATCCAAGGCGGTGCATGTCACTGAATTGGATCTGATCAAGTACTGCATCCTGTATTCGTCGGAGTCCGAACAGCCGCTGGATGCCGCACGGTTGTGGCAACAAAATCCCACACTTGCCGCGGCCCTGTTCATGGCCTTGCTGTCGCCGCGCTTTCTCGGCTCAAGAGCGGCGCATTCGAAACGGGAAGCCTTGCTGGCGTGGCTGCCGGCACAACTGGAACAAATCGATACGCTGGATAGCTTGCCGCTTGGGATCTTGCACGATGTTTACATGCATTGCAGTTATGCCGATTTGCCGGGACGCCACGATATCAAGCGACCGATTAACCGCCTGATTCAAAACAAGCTGGCAGCGCTCAATATTCGGGATATTCCACCGACAGCGACCGTGAGCAATCATGCCGGCAAACCGGTCATGCTGGTCTTGCTGGAATGGTTTACCGGCGGGCATTCGATTTACCGCACCCATTCGAAAACACTGGAAGCGGCGCGCGAGCATTTCCATCTGGTCGCGATTGCTTATGCCAATAACGTGGACGATCTGGGGCGAGCGGTATTCGATGAGGTCATTGAATTTGAAACGCAACATGACACGATAGGCTGCATGCGCCAATTGCATGCTGTGGCGACGGCGCGGCGACCGGATGTGTTGTACATGCCCAGCGTCGGCATGTTCCCGATCACCATGTTTGCGGCCAATCTGAGATTGGCCCGCTTGCAGGTGGCGGCGCTCGGACATCCGGCCACGACCCACGCACGAGCCATCGATTACATCAGCGTTGAAGAGGATTTCGTCGGCGATCCGGCTTGTTTCAGCGAGAAGTTATTGCTGTTGCCGAAAGACGGGCAGCCATATCGCCCATCTGCCATTGAAGTAGCGCTGGCTCCGCAGCAGCGTCTAGAGCGACCGGTGGTGCATGTAGCGGTGGCTGCCACGACGATGAAATTGAATCCGGGCTTTTTGGCGGCATGCCAGGAAATTGACCGGCAATCATCGCGCCAGATACATTTCCATTTTTTGATCGGTCAGGCGCAGGGTTTGATTTACCCTCAAGTATGCCGCCTGATACAAGGTTATCTGCCGCAGGCATCGGTGTATCAACATCAGCCATATCAGCAATACCTCTCCATTTTTAATCAGTGCGATATGTTTCTCAGCCCGTTCCCGTTCGGTAATACCAATGGCATCGTCGATGCTGTGACTATCGGTATTCCAGGCGTATGTAAAAGTGGTCGTGAAGTGTTCGAGCATATCGACGAAGGCTTGTTCAGACGCTTGGGCTTGCCTGACTGGTGCATTACCGAAAGCGTTGAGGATTACGTTGCGGCAGCGGTGCGTCTGGCGGACGATTATCCGGCGCGAGCGGCGTTGTATCGCCAACTGGAACAACCGGCACTGCTCGACAAACTATTCTGTGGTCGCCCGGAAATCCTGGGGCAGCGCTTGCTGCAATTGCTTAAAGAGTTGCCATCGGCTTAGTGTTTTCCAGTAATTCGTCCTGACACGTGTTGGCGCTATTGATAACAACTTTGAAGCAGATGCACATGACTTGTGTGCGTTGGGATGTGAAGTATCGTATGACCGGGCTGCAACCTTCGCTAGGCAGGGGAAGGTGGCTTGGTTGTAGAGAGTCAGTTTTGCGAGGAAATTAATATGTTTCCTATATGCAAGATTGAATCTCAGCTATCGCGGCAAAAATCTCATCTTCTCTGGCAGGAATCACAGCTACTGCGTTACGTGGGGGAAATTCTATATACGTTTTTCTTCTAACAAAATGCAAAAAGATTCGTTTTCTTTATATCGGCTAAGTGCAATTATTGCAGCCTGTTAGCCATATTTGTAATAAAGAGAGCTTATGTCCGCTGCTGCCATTGCCATTCCTGTCAGGAAACAAACTGCATCCAGGGTACTTCCCGGATTCAATTTGTCGCTTGGTTTTACCATCTTCTATCTCAGCCTGATCGTCTTGATACCGCTGTCGGCCGTATTTTTGAAGACGTTCACGATGACGTGGGATGACTTCGTTACTGCGGTGACCTCAGATCGCGTGATGGCTTCTTATAAGTTGAGCTTTGGCGCTTCACTGATTGCGGCAACCTTGAATGCGTTTTTCGGTGGCATCGTGGCTTGGGTGCTGGTGCGCTACAAATTTCCCGGCAAGAAAATTATTGATGCAATGGTTGATTTGCCGTTTGCATTGCCGACTGCGGTGGCTGGTATTGCATTGACCGCACTGTATTCGCCTAACGGTTGGATCGGTCGTTATCTGGAAGCAGTAGGCATCAAGGTGGCATTTACGCCGCTGGGCGTTGTGATCGCGTTGACGTTTATCGGCCTGCCTTTTGTGGTGCGTACCGTACAGCCGGTGCTGGAAGATGCCGAGCGTGAGCTGGAAGAAGCTGCAGCGAGCTTGGGCGCCAGTCATTGGCAGACGTTTACCAAGGTTATTTTCCCTACGGTGTTCCCTGCATTGCTGACTGGTTTTGCTCTGGCTTTTGCGCGTGCGACGGGTGAATACGGTTCTGTCATTTTCATCGCCGGCAATATGCCTATGGTGTCCGAGATTACGCCGCTCTTTATCGTAACCAAGCTGGAGCAGTACGACTATGCAGGTGCGACGGCGATTGCGGTGGTGATGTTGACGGCTTCGTTCTTGATGCTATTGGCGATTAATTTATTGCAAGCCTGGACCCGCAAGCGTGGTCAGGCAGAGAAGGTTTGATATGACAGCGATTGCTTTTCCATCTAATGGCGTGACGGTCGCCAGTGGTCCGCGTACAGCGCTGTGTGTGCCGGCTGCGACGCTGGAACCGGTTTGGGTACGTACGGTATTGATTGTTGTTGCGCTGGCATTTTTGACTTTGTTTCTATTCGTGCCATTGGCATCTGTTTTTGCTGAAGCGTTGAAAAAGGGTTGGGATGCCTACATCGCAGCGATTGTTGAAGAAGATGCTGTTTCTGCGATCAAGCTGACGCTGATTACGGCGGCGATTGCGGTGCCTTTGAATCTGGTATTCGGTGTGGCGGCTTCGTGGTGTATCGCGAAGTTTGATTTCCGCGGCAAAAGTGTTTTGCTGACCTTGATCGATTTGCCGTTCTCGGTTTCTCCAGTGATCTCCGGTTTGATTTATGTGCTGTTGTTTGGTGCGCAAGGCTGGTTCGGCGGTTGGTTGCAGGAAAACAATATCAAGATCCTGTTCGCAGTTCCGGGGATCGTGCTGGCAACGATATTCGTGACCTTCCCGTTTGTTGCGCGTGAATTGATTCCATTGATGCAATCACAAGGTAGTGAAGAGGAAGAGGCCGCGCTGGTCTTGGGTGCATCGGGTTGGAAAACCTTCTGGCATGTGACGCTGCCTAATATCAAATGGGGTTTGTTGTACGGAGTGATTCTGTGTAATGCACGTGCGATGGGTGAATTTGGCGCAGTATCGGTGGTATCCGGTCATATCCGTGGTCAGACAAATACGATACCGCTGCAGGTTGAGATTCTCTATAACGAATACCAATTTTCCGCAGCATTCGCTGTAGCATCATTGCTGGCAATGTTGGCACTGGTTACACTGGCGCTCAAATCATTCATTGAATGGCGTTTAAAAGATACACACGAACAGTTTCAGGAGCAGGGATCATGAGCATCGAAGTCAAGAATATTCAAAAACAATTCGGCAATTTTGTCGCACTCAACAATGTATCGCTGGAATTCCCAGCGGGTGAATTGACCGCATTGCTCGGACCTTCCGGCTGCGGCAAGACTACCTTGTTGCGTATCATTGCCGGTCTGGAACAACCGGATCACGGCCAGGTATTGCTGGATGGTGAAGACGCTTCGGCGCGCCATGTGCGCGAACGTCAGGTTGGTTTCGTGTTCCAGCATTACGCCTTATTCAAGCACATGACTGTGTTTGAAAACATCGCTTTCGGTTTGCGTGTGCGCCCTGCGGCTACGCGTCCTTCCGAACAAGTGATCAAGGAAAAAGTAACCAAGCTGCTGGAGCTGGTGCAACTGGATTGGCTGGCAGATCGCTATCCACCGCAATTGTCGGGTGGTCAGCGTCAGCGTATCGCCTTGGCGCGTGCCTTGGCAGTGGAACCACGTGTGTTGCTGCTGGATGAACCGTTCGGCGCGCTGGATGCAAAAGTGCGTAAGGAATTGCGTCGCTGGTTGCGTCGTCTGCATGACGATCTGCATGTCACCAGTATTTTCGTCACGCATGATCAGGAAGAAGCGCTGGAAGTCGCCGATCAGATCGTGTTGATGAACAAAGGTAACGTCGAGCAGATCGGTGCGCCTAAGGATGTGTATAACAACCCGGCTTCGCCATTTGTCTACGGCTTCCTCGGCAATGTGAACTTGTTCCACGGCCGCGTGCATGAAGGCATTTTGCAATCGTCCGGTATCGCTTTCGATGCGCCTGAGCATGCAGAAACACAAGATGCCAAGGGTATCGGCTATGTGCGTCCGCACGATCTGGAAGTGGATCGCTACACGACTGGTGCAGAAGGTATCGTGGTGCAACTGCGTCGCTCACATGCGATAGGCCCGTTGGCACAACTGGAGCTGGAACGTGACGATAACGGTGAATTGATTGAAGCCGTGATCTCGAATGAGCGTTTCAGCCAATTGAAATTGAAAGATGGCGAAACACTGATCGTTCGCCCTAAACGTTTGCAAGTGTTCGTTGACGAATCGGTGTAAGCGGAATAACGCACACCGATAGTCAGCGCACTATTGAGCAAGTAGAGAGAGGTGCCTGGATATGAATTTTCAACAACTACGATCGATCCGCGAGACCGCGCGTTGCGGTTACAACCTGACCGAGGTGGCGAATGTGCTGTTCACATCGCAGCCTGGCGTCAGCCGGCAGATACGCGAGTTGGAGGAAGAGCTGGGCGTCGATATCTTTGAGCGTAATGGTAAACGTCTGACGGGTTT
This sequence comes from Herminiimonas arsenitoxidans, assembly GCF_900130075.1. NCBI lineage: Bacteria > Pseudomonadati > Pseudomonadota > Betaproteobacteria > Burkholderiales > Oxalobacteraceae > Herminiimonas > Herminiimonas arsenitoxidans. The sequence continues at coordinate 1,552,187 of NZ_LT671418.1, read as the reverse complement.
GACCGATCCTGGTCGTGGCATCTTGCAGATCATCGATCGCTTGCTGCTGGAAGCGGAAAATCTGCAGCGCGCCAGCCAGGAATACGCAGGACAGGAAATCGGTACGCTGGCCGTCGCAACGACCCATACGCAAGCACGTTACATGCTGCCTAAGGTCGTGCAGGTGTTTCGTAAGGAATTCCCTAAAGTACGTATCGCCTTGCAGCAAAGTACACCTGAACACATTGCAGAGTGGGTGTTGTCGGGCAAGGCAGATATCGGTATCGCGACGGAAGGTTTGAGCCAGTTTGAAGATCTGGTTTCCTTCCCTTGCTATCGCTGGCATCACTCGGTAGTCGTGCCGGATGGTCATCCTTTATTGGAAAAGAAACTGATCACGCTGGCAGATCTGGCGCAGTATTCATTGATTACGTATGACCTGGGCTTTACCGGTCGTGGCCATATCGACGATGCATTCAAGAAGGCTGACATTACGACTGACATCGTCTTAACAGCGATGGATTCGGACGTTATTCAGCAATACGTGTCACTCGATCTTGGTGTTGGCATCGTGGCGTCGATGGCGGTTAAGCAGAATGGCAGCAATGGTTTGAAGGTCATTGATGCTTCGCATCTGTTTGCAGAAAATGTGACGCGATTGGCCGTGCGGCGTGGTGCGTATTTGCGTCAATATGCGTATGACTTTATTCAGCAATTTGCACCGGAGTTGTCGCGTGCTGATATCGATGAAGCAATGAAGGCGCATGCGTAAATAGTTTGGCGTTATCTGCATCACTTGATGCGATGAAAAAATAAAGCGTGCTGTCTACATGAGACAGCACGCTTTTTTACAACCTCACCGCAATCAGTAGCTCAAGGCAAGGGCGCTATTTCCGATAACTCATTGTGTGTAGCCTGCTTTGCGCGGTGAGATTTTCGCCATGAAAAGAAAACTTGTACCGCTATCATGGAGGCGCACAGGGTAAGAAACGCGCAACTGATAGGGTGCTGCAGAAACACCATCATGTCGCCGCGTGACAGCAGTACTGCGCGGCGGAAGTTTTCTTCTATCATCGGGCCCAACACATAACCTAGCAGTATCGGCGCAACAGAGAAATCAAGCGCGACGAACAGTGCACCGATCAATCCGAATACCAGCACTTCACCCACTTCAAACAAACTGTTATTGACGCTGTACACGCCGACTGCGATGAAGAAGAGCGCCGATGGAAACAGGAAGCGATACGGCACACGCAAGAGTTTCACCCAGATGCCGATCAAGGGTACGTTCAGTATGATGAGCAATACATTGCCGATCCAGAAGCTGGCGACTAATCCCCAGAAGAGATCAGCATGTTCGGTGATCAGTTGCGGTCCTGGTTGTATGCCTTGTATCAGCAGCGCACCGAGTATCAGCGCCATGACTGCATCGCCCGGTATGCCCAGACTCATCGTCGGCACGAAGTCAACTTGCGTCTTCGAGTGCGAAGCAGCTTCCGGCGCTGCGACGCCTTCTATCATTCCGGTGCCGAACAGCTCAGGCGTTTTCGATATCTTGCGTTCGAACGCATACGCGATGAAAGTCGTGATCGTCGGACCGGTACCTGGCATGCAACCGAATAGCGTACCGATGAATGTGCCACGCAACATGGGCATGAAGGAGCGCTTGAGGTCCGCTTTGCTGGGACGCATATCGCGCAGGCTGACCTTGGTGCTATGTGCGCTGACTACCTGTATCTGATTTACGTTACGCAAGAATTCGGTCACGCCAAATAGACCCAGCGCAAGCGCTACCAACTCGACCTTGTTCGACAGCTCCAGAAAGCCAAAGGTAAAGCGCATGGTGCCGCTGTTCACATCGGTGCCTGCCGTGCCTATCAACAAACCGACCAACGTCATCGCCACACCCTTGAGTGCAGAACCGCGCGACATGGTGCCACCGCATAGCAGTCCGAGTAGCATGATGGAAAATATTTCCGCGGGACCGAACTCGAACGCGATGCTGACCAGCAGCGGCGATGCGATGATCATCACGATGATGCCGACCGAGGCTGCGAAGAAGGAAGAGATCATCGTGATGCCAAGTGCGGTTCCTCCCTTGCCTTGTTGCGTGAGCGGATAACCGTCCAGACAAGTGACTGCATGCGGTGGGTGGCAGGGCAGATTCAGCAGGATGGCACCTATTGCGCCGCCATATTGCGAGCCGTAGAAAATACCAGCCAGCATCAAGGTCGCAGGGATGGGATGCATCGCGTAAGTGAGTGGCAGCAGGATGGAGATCGCCGACAAGGCACCCATTCCCGGTAGCACACCGATCAGATTACCGATCAACACGCCGAAGAAAGACCACATTAGATTGTGTGGCTGCAGCGCAATACCAAAGCCGTGCTGCAAGTCCATCAGAGATTGCAGCATTGTTCAACCCCACTGCAGTAATGGAAACTGCACACCGAGCGCCCAGCGGAATACCACCACGCTAACTATCATTAAAGCCAGTGCGAGGACGAATGCATCCTTCAGGCTGTTGTTGCGATCACCGAGCGCCGAGATGAACACAATTGCAAAACTTGCTGGCAGCAGGCCGCCATGTTCACCGAGGATCACAAACGCAATCAATCCAGACACGATGCACAGCCAGCCGCGCCATTGTGGCGTGCCGGTTTTTTTTGCTGCAGGTGCAGTGCGTGTAGCTTGTAATGCGATGGTGGCACCGACCAGCGCGAGCAGCACGCCTTCCGCCACAGGGACAAAGCCGGAACCCATGTTTTCCAGTGTGCCGACCTTGTAGTCGATTCCACGTGCGGCTGCAGCGAGTCCGATCAACATCATCAGTGCGCCGCCGTAGTAGTCCTTGTTGTATTTATTGAACCACTTACTGAAAATCATTTTTGTCTCCTTCTTGTGGTCGAATCCCCGTCATGTAGACGGGGATTCGGATGCAACGTTTACTTCAGTGTGCTCCTGCTGATACATACACTGGTGCAGGCTGAGTAAAGTAGGCGTGCAGTATTTGATAAACCATCATGTAGTTTTTCTGCTGAAAGCTGGCGTGAGAAATTCCGTTCAACATGGTGAATTGTTTGTCCGGGTGCGGCAGGAGCTTGAAGAATTCAATCAAATCGTCGAATGCCGCAATGCCGTCGAACTGGCCGCGCAACACGACGGTCGGGACGGTAATTTTTTCTGGATCGACCAGCGGCAACTTGGAGCACATATCGATATAAGTGCCGTTCGGCATCGAATCATCGAGCGCCAGAATCGCATCTGCGAAAGCTTCGACTACACGTTTTTCTGCACAGTCGGCGTGATCGCGTTCGAAGATCGAATAGACATACGCTCTATCGATAGCGCGACGATTGGATGACAGGAATTCCGGCAGTTTCTTGCGTCGTTGTTCCAGTGTGTGCGCACCTTCGCCGGTCCAGACGAAAGCATCGAGCGCCAGCCGTGACACGCGATCGGGATAGCGTTGTGCGAACAAGGCCGCGCGCAACGCACCGGAAGAAATGCCGTAGGTCAAAAAGCTTGCTATGCCGCGTGTGCGACGGATATAGTCGGTCGCAGCAGCTAGATCGTCGGCGCCGTTGGAAATATCGCAGGTAATGTCGCGTGTCTTGTCGGAGCGGCCATAGCCTTCCATATCGACGCACCAGCAAACGAAACCACGTTTGGCGAACCAGTCCATCACCGATGAATCGGCGCGGCCTGGTACCGTCAGATCGAAGGTCGGTTGCGACGCCATCGACGAACCGTGGACGAATAGCACCGCAGGTTTGTTATCCGGCGTACCGACAAATTTTTCCCACATGAACAGTCGCACGTCGCCCTTGTTGGTCCAGTGTTCGACGCCTTGTACTTCGTCATCATGTGTCTTTTGTACTGCGCTCATTCAATTCTCCTAAAGTGGTTTTTCAATTGGAATTACGTGATCAGAACTAATATTGGTGTGCGTCAGAGTTGCACGCCGCTTGCTGCTTCCCAGTACTTGACGATTGCCGAGTGATCGCTGCTGCCGCCGAGCTGTTCGCAGGCGGCGCGCCATAATTTTTCTGTTGCTTCGCCTAGCGGTACCGCTGCGCCCACACTGTGTGCACTGTCGACTGCGATCTTCACGTCCTTGGCGATCAGTTGCATCGCCATGCCGGTGCCGAACTTGCGCGTCAGTACATGTGGAATCACTTTTTTGACGACCGGATGCTGGCGACCGTTGCACATTGCATCGATGGCTTCGGCCATGACTTTGCTGTCGAGACCAAACTTGCGACCTATCGTCATCGCTTCCAGCGTGTTGATGAGGGCACATGCATTGATGTAATTAGTCATCGCTTTCAGTACATGCGCGCTGCCGATGTCGCCGCATGGCCAGAGCTTGCGTCCCATCGCATCGAATAGCGGTCGGCAGCGCTCTATAGATACGTCGTCGCCGCTGACCATGATGTCTAGGCTGGCGTCTTTCGCAAATATCACGCCGCCCATGACAGGTGCATCCAGATAGCCGATGCCGAGTGGTGCAAGTTTGGCGCTGATGCTGCGTGTTGCAGCCGGTGCTGAGGTACCCATATCGATGGCGATGCTGCCGGGTGCGAGTTGTGCTGCGAGTCCATCGTCGAATAACACTTGCTGTACGACGTGATCGTTAGGCAACATGAAAATTACTGCATCGGCACCGTCTCCAACTTCGGCTGCAGTGCGTGCAGCGCGTGCACCATGCTCGCGGGCGAATGCGTCGGCGGTCGTCGCATTCGCGTCGTACACGGTCAGGGAAAAACCCTTGCGGGCAAGTTGCCCGGCCATGGGCGCACCCATATTGCCTATGCCGATAAAGCCGATGTTTCTGATGTTAGCCATCGCTGTCTTTCTCCTGTGTCCTGCTCAAGCTGGGTGTCATTGCATGACAGGCCTGTGCAACTTATTTGTTCTCGAAGCCAGGCTCGAAGTAACCGCCATCCATGGTCCCATCGACTGCCTTACCATGTATGCCATGCGACAAATCCTTGACGGTGAGGAAGACGACGTCTTCGTCTAGTGTTGCGACTGTCGAATGCACGATGTTGGCAGGGAAGTAGAGCAGTGTTCCCGGGCCGCACAGACGTTCCGGTTGATCGCCTATGCTGACGCGCAGCGTGCCTTGCACGATGTAATTCCATTGTTCGTTTGGATGGGTATGCGGCTTTGCGCCAGTACCACGAGGTTTGCTGATCAAGCCGACCTGCATGCGTTCTCCTTCGACGACCGGGCCGAACGCGGTTGAATAACCGATGCCGGCCTCCATGCCTGCCATCTCGGGCAAGGCGAAGATATATGTGCCGTCGCCTGCTTTCACTGCGCCTTTGTTTTTGGTGTTTGTGTTCATGTTGTTCTTTCCTTGAGATTGCAGTTGTTCAGCACTTCATCCACGCATTTTTATTTATGCGGCATTGGTACGAAGACCGGCAGCTTCTATGCCTTTGACGCAGCAGGCTTCATCTTCATCGCCGGTGCCACCGCTGGCACCGACTGCGCCGAGAATTGCGCCGTCTTCAGCCTTGACCAGTACGGCTCCGGTTTGCGGCAGGAAGCGGCCTTTTGCCGTCGCTGCCAGCGTGGTGAAAAACGCAGGATTGTCTTTGGCACGCAGACCGAGTGCGCGACTGGAACAACCCATCGCCGCTGCGCCCCAGGCTTTGCCCAGTGCGATATCGAGGCGGAACATGCTGGCGTTGTCTTCGCGCTGTGCAGCGATGATGTTGCCGCTGGGATCGAGTACGACAACGGCGAGCGGCTTGATGTCGCTTGCGTGAGCATGTGCGATGGCGTTTTCAATAATGTTGTTTGCTTGTTTCAAGGTGAGAGCTGACATGCGTGATTCCTCGTTCAGGTTGAAGGTGAAGTTAAAGCTAGATAGCAGACCTACCTCAGGGCTTGCGTGCCGATGTCTTTTATGAGGGTGGCGAATTGCTGATTTTCGTTGTGCACCAATGTGGCAAATTCTTGTGGTGTATTGCCGACCGGTTGCGATGCCTGTTGGGCAATCGCGCTGGCGACGCGAGGATCTTTCAGCACCTGGACGATGTCACGGTTCAGACGCGCGATGATGTCGGGTGGTGTACCTGCCGGCACAAAAATTCCGAACCACGAATTGATGTCAAAACCGGGTACGCCCGACTCGGCAATCGTCGGTATTTCCGGCAATGCGGACTGGCGTGCGATGGTGGTAACGCCCAGTGCGCGCAACTTGTTGGATTTAATGAGAGGTAGCACTGCGGTGATCGGTGCGAACATCACCTGGATCTGGTTGGCGAGTAAGGCGATCACTGCAGGGCCGGAGCCTTGGTAGGGCACATGCATCATTTTGATATTGGTCTGCTTGTCGAACATTTCGCCGGCGACGTGACTAGGCGAGCCTATGCCGGCAGAACCAAAGTTGAATACGCCTGGCTTAGCCTTCGCCAGAGAGATGAATTCGGCGACGGTTTTCGCTGGTACTTGTGGATTAACGACCAGAATGTTCGGTACGCGGATGACCTGCGTCACTGGCACCAGATCCTTAAGCGTGTTGTAGGACAGTTGTTCGTAGATATGTGGTGCGATCACGATGCTGGTGGATTGCGCCATCAACAAGGTATAGCCGTTCGGTTTCGATTTGGCGACCAGACCGCCGGCGATAGTACCGGATGCACCGGCCTTGTTATCGACCACTACCGGTTGTCCCAAACTTGCCGACAAGCCGGGACTCACCAGGCGAGCAATGGAATCAGCGCCACCACCCGGAGATGCTGGAACAACTAGCCGTATCGTCTGCTGCGGATAGGTATCATCGGCGTGAGCAGTTATGCTGGTCAGCGTCAGGCATGTAGCGACCGTTAGTGCGAACAGCTTTTTCATCCTTGTCTCCTTGGTATTTTGTGTTAGCGGATAAACCTGCTTACTTACGCGTCGTTGCGCGTTTTTTACAGACTAATCCCGCGTCATCTGTCTGCACAAATGATTTAAATTTATATAATTTATAGATGTCATCTATGTATTTATAAATAACATTGATAGAATCATAGGAAAGCCACCCCTTATTCGATGGTGCAAGGGGCTCAAATTAGGAGCGAATACAGTCATGGAATTGCGACATTTGCGTTACTTTCTTGCGGCTGCACAGTCGCAGAGTTTCACACGAGCGTCGGAGAGTTTGCACATCACGCAGCCGACGCTGTCGCATCAGATCAAGCAGATAGAGGACGAACTCGGCATACAGTTATTCGATCGGGTTGGTCGTGTGGTCAAACTGACGACTGCGGGCGAACTGTTCCAGACTTATGCGAAGCGTGCGCTGCTGGAAGTCGATGCGGGCATGGATGCGCTGAATGAATTGGAAAATCTCAAGCACGGGAGGGTCACGTTTGGCGTGCTGTCTTCATTCGGTACTTTTCACCTGCCGCCTATCCTGGCCGATTTCAACAAGGTTTATCCCGGCATCAAGATTACGGTGTTACGTTTGCGCTCGGGGGAGATAGAAGAGCGTCTGTTGGATGGCGAGTTGCATTTCGGTGTGGCATACGCACCGTCAAGTACAGAACAGATCAATGTCGAACCACTCTTTACCGTGCCGCTTGCACTGGTAGTTGGCGATCGTCATCCACTCGTGGGATGTGCGGGGATTGCGCTGAAAAAATTGAACGAGCACGAACTGATCATGCTGTCGAACGAATACAATTCGCGAAAAATGATCGATGCGATCCTGCTGGCGAATGGCATCACGCCGCGCATCGTGATGGAAATGAATGCGATAGAACCGATACTCGCAACCGTGCGCAATAGCTCACTCGCAACAATTCTTTCGGCCAATCTGGTCGAGGAAATGCCGGGGCTGCATCAGGTTCCACTGACGCCGACGGTCACGCATACCGTCGCTCTCTTTACTCGTCGTAATAGCCACTTATCGGCAGCTGCACGCGCACTGGTGGAAACGATACGGCAGCGCTTTTGACATTGCTGGAATTGGCACTCTGGGATATCAAAATATTGAGGGAGAGACACAATAAAAAAGGAACGCAAAGCGTTCCTTTTTTATTGTTTATACGACTAGCTGAGTTAAGGCATCAAAGGTTTTTTTGCTGCCTGTTTCGCTTTGATTTCCGCTACAGTTTTGTCGATGGCCGATAAACGATAAGCGGTAGCTGGATGTATCGCTGTATAGCTGTTCGATACGCTAGCTGGATATTGATTCGCCAGACGTTGCCAGAAACTGTTTGCACCATCGATGTTGTAGCCGGCGCGTGTCAGCATGTAGAGCGCGAGTCGGTCTGCTGCTGCATCCGATTCCTGTGGCATGGCTTTGACGCCACCAGTGCCGCCCAGCGCGCTGGTATCTGGCGTGATGCGGATCAGATTGTCGATAATGCCGCCCACGGTTGCGCTCATTCTTTGTTGTGCTGGATGGCCGAGTGCATTGTGCGCGAGTTCTTTTGCCAGCACGTAAGCCAGCTCATTATCGTTACGGACAAAATTCAACATGCCGCGTGTGACGAGTACGCGACGACTGTCAGCGTAGGCGTTCACATTATCGGTATTGCCCAACTCGATGCCAAAGCCGCAAGCCAGAGTCAAAGGAACTGTGACGCTTAAATTGTTGCCGCTACGGATCAAGCCGAGCTTGACGGAAGAGCGCGAGCTGACCAAGGGACCGAGTATTGCTGCCGCCTGACGCTCGGCGTTCGGGCCTTGCGGCATAGGTTTGTCTTCTACGCTATTCAGAATGTCGCCACGTTTGATGCCGGCACGTGCTGCGCCGCTGTTGTTCAATACACCTGTGACTTGCAAGCGATCTTCAAAGCCGAGTGATTGTGCTGCATCTACGTAATCTTCAGAAAACGAGTATTTTGTTTTTGCGCTGAAGCCGATCAGATTGCGTGCATTGCCTTTGCACAAGGGTGCATTGCTGACCAGCAGCGGTGCTGCGACACGATACAGACGATCTTGCTGTGTCGTGATATTGCGCAAGGCTTGCTTTTGCGCCGATTCAGTGACGGGCGCAGCAGTGCCAGGGCGAGTAGTCGGTGTATCAAGCGAGACTGTGCTGCAACCAGCCAGCAATAAAGCGAGTGGAAATAAGGCTGCGTTGGCAGGTGATAGACGCTTTACTTGGTTCAATACAGGTTGCCGCAGGTCATGCATAAAAAATTCTCCTAAAATTTAGTGCTTCCCGGTGCTGCCGAAACCGCCGACACCGCGTTCGCTGGTATCGAATTCTTCCACGACATTGAAGCCGACTTGCAGGACCGGGACGATGACCAATTGCGCCAGACGTTCCATCGGATTCAACGTGAATTCCGTTTGACCACGATTCCATGTCGACACCATCAATTGGCCCTGGTAATCGGAGTCGATCAAGCCGACCAAGTTCCCCAAAACGATGCCGTGTTTGTGTCCCATGCCACTGCGCGGCAAAATCATCGCGGCGTAACCTGGATTGGCAATATGGATAGCCAGACCGGTTGGCACCAGATGCGTTTCGCCCGGTTTGATGACGATAGGCGCATCTATGCATGCGCGCAAGTCGAGACCTGCGCTGCCGGTGGTGGCGTATGCAGGCAATTGTTCTTTCATGCGTGGGTCGAGAATTTTTACTTCAATTGTTTTCATGGAAATAGTGTCGAGATAGATTGATCTGAATGCTGTCGTTATGAACGATCAAGCCTTCAGGCGTTGTACGATTTCATTGATGAGTTGGCGCGCGAGTTGTTGCTTGTCAGCCAGTGGTAATGCAGTGTGGCCTTTGTCGTCGAACAGCACCAATTCATTTTGATCCTGGCCGAAAGTTTGATGACCGATGTTGCCGACCAGCAGCGGAATATTCTTTTTCTTGCGCTTGGCTTCACCGTATTCCAGCAGGTTTTCCGATTCTGCAGCAAAGCCGACACAGTAAGGTCGTTTCTTCAAGGCAGCGACAGCGGCGAGGATATCGGTGTTTTGTTCGAAGGCGAGCGATGGTGCTTCGCCTGCAGCATTTTTCTTCAGTTTCTGTGCACTGACATTGGCGACGCGCCAATCAGCTACGGCAGCAACAGCGATGAAGATATCCTGCGCGCTGACACGCGACATCACCACATCGTGCATCTGTTCTGCGGTTTGTACATTGATGCGTTGTACGCCATACGGCGTGGCCAATGCAGTCGGGCCAGAAATCAGCGTCACGTCGGCACCGGCTTCACGTGCAGCACGTGCAATCGCGTATCCCATTTTTCCGGAAGACAGATTGGTGATGCCGCGTACCGGATCGATAGGTTCGAAGGTCGGGCCGGCGGTGATCATCACGCTTTTACCAACCAATAGATTCGGTTGAAATACGGCAATGATTTCTTCCAGCAGTTGTTCCGGTTCCAGCATGCGACCCATGCCGGTTTCGCCGCAAGCTTGCTCACCGGCATCGGGACCGAGTACGGCGATACGATCGGCTTTCAATTGTGCAACGTTGCGTTTGGTCGCCGGGTTTTGCCACATCTCTACATTCATTGCTGGTGCGACCAGCAAAGGCAGAGTATCGGGGCGTGCCACGCATAAAGTGGACAGCAGATCGTCGCATGCACCATGCGCGAGCTTGAAAATGAAATCGGCGGAACAGGGCGCGATCACGATGGCATCGGCATCACGCGTCAGATCGATGTGCGGCATATTGTTGGCCACGCGCGCATCCCACTGATCGGTGACGACAGGATTGCCGGACAAGGCTTGCATTGTTACGGGTGTGATGAAGTGCGTTGCCGCATTCGTCATCACGACTTGCACTGATGCACCAGCCTTGCTCAAGGCGCGTGTCAATTCTGCTGCTTTGTAGCAGGCAACACCACCGGTCAATCCCAGTACGATTTTTTTACCAGCAAGATCCATGAGGACTCCTGAAAGATGTGCGGGCTAGTGTATCAGTTTGAGTGTTGCTGGCTCAATTTCCGAGCTTATTTGCCAACCCGGCGTAATTCGTCATAGATGAACAATACTGCGCCTATGCAAATCGCGCTGTCGGCGACGTTGAAAGCAGGCCAATGCCAGCCTGCTACATGCACATCCAGAAAATCGACGACGTGGCCGTACAAGAAACGGTCGATTACATTGCCGATCGCGCCACCGAGTATCAGTGACAAGGCCCAGCTGAACAGGCGCTGACCGGAATGTTTCTTCAACAGATAAATGATGAAGATCGAGGCAGCAACGCCCACGATGGTGAAGAAGTAACGCTGCCAGCCGGTTTCTGATGCGAGGAAGCTGAAGGCAGCGCCCTTGTTATAGACCAGAACCAGATTGAAGAAGGATGTGACTGCGTGCGATTCGCCATAAGAGAACAGGCGCAGGATAGTGAGCTTGGTAATTTGATCGATCAGCAGCACGATGGTTGCTATACCTAGCCACGGTACGATGCTGCTGGGTGAGGAGTAAGTAGTATGTTTCTTGGTGGCCATCGTTATGGTTGCCTGTTAAATGTCATGAAAATCGCTCCGGTTGCGGCCGGAGCGAGGTGATGCTGGAAAGATGTTGTTTTGCGTAAAACTTGTTTATGCAAAACGACGTGCTTCGCCTTTGCCGAACAGATTGGAGACGCAACGGCCACACAAACCTTCGTGTTCCGCATGCGTGCCTACATCGGCGCGATAGTGCCAGCAGCGTTCGCATTTTTGATACGCGGATGGCGTGACGACGACTGATTCTTCTTCGGCAGTTGCGACTTTGCTGACGCTGGCTTGCGATGTGATCAAGACGAATTTCAAATCATCATCCAGGCTGGCGAGTGCGGCAAACTTGTCGCCGCTGGCTTTCAGATCGACTTCTGCTTGCAGCGAAGAACCAATGCCACCGGCAACGCGTACTTCTTCCAGTTGCTTGGTGACGTCGTTGCGTACTTCGCGCAGCAGCGTGTACTTGGCCAGCAATGCCGCACCATCAGCCACTTCAGGCAATTGATAGAAGGTGTGCGTGAAGATGGTGCCGTCGGTGTTGATGTCAGGGCTGGCGAATACGGTCCATGCTTCTTCCGCAGTAAAGGACAGTATCGGTGCCATCAAGCGCAACAGCGAATGCGTCATGTGCCAGATCGCGCTTTGTGCCGAACGACGTGCATGCGAAGTCACGCCGCTGGTGTACAGACGATCTTTCAGGATGTCGAGGTAGAAGCCGCCGAGATCTTCCGAGCAGTACATCTGCAGTTTCGATACCACCGGATGGAATTCATAGACTTTGTAATGCGCGAGGATCTCGGCTTGCATGGCATTCATCTGCGCGACTGCATAGCGATCGATTTCCAGCATATCGGCGACTGGCACCAAGTCTTTGCTTGCATCGAAATCTGTTGTGTTCGACAGCAGGAAGCGCACGGTATTACGGATACGGCGATAGCTTTCTGTCACGCGCTTGAGGATTTCATCCGAGATTGACAGTTCACCAGAGTAATCGGTAGAGGCGATCCACAGGCGCAGGATGTCGGCACCCAGCGTGTCGGAAATCTTTTGCGGTGCCAGCGTATTGCCGAGCGACTTAGACATTTTCTTGCCTTCGCCATCGACCGTGAAGCCGTGCGTCAGCAATGCCTTGTAAGGTGCGCGACCATTCATCATCGAAGAAGTCAGCAACGAGGAATGGAACCAGCCGCGATGCTGATCCGAACCTTCCAGATACAAGTCAGCCGGGAAAGCCAGTTCTTCCTTGTGCGAACCGCGCAAGACGGTTTGATGTGTACAACCAGAATCGAACCAGACGTCCAGCGTGTCTTTGTTCTTCAGGTACATATCAGCATCAGCGCCGAGCAACTCTTTCGGGTCCAAGGTCAGCCACGCTTCGATGCCTTCTTTCTCGACACGTTGTGCAATTTGCTCCAACAGCTCTGGCGTACGCGGATGCAGGTCACCGGTTTCTTTATGTACAAAGAAAGCCATAGGCACGCCCCATTGGCGTTGACGTGACAGCGTCCAGTCTGGACGATTCGCGATCATGCCGTGCAGGCGCGCCTTGCCCCAACTCGGGAAAAATTCGGTTTCTTCGATTGCCTGCAATGCGGTTTCACGCAAGGTCGTACCCTGGTTCTTAGGCATCACATCCATACCGGCAAACCACTGTGACGTGGCGCGGTAGATGATAGGGGTCTTGTGACGCCAGCAATGCATATAGCTGTGATCGAACATGTGCAGCTTGAACAGCGAGCCGACTTCTTCCAGCTTGGCGCAGATCGGTTTCGATGCTTCCCAGATCGTCATGCCACCGAAGAAGGGCAACCACGATGCGTATTTACCGTCGCCCATGACCGGCGCGATGATTTCGTCGTCGCGCATGCCGTGTGATTTGCAGGAAATAAAATCTTCGATACCGTAGGCCGGTGCCGAGTGCACGATGCCGGTGCCGCTATCGGCTGTAACGTAAGCGCCAGGATAGATAGGCGACAAACGGTTGTAGCCAGGATCGATATCTGCAAACGGATGTTTGAACTTGATCATGGCCAGCGCTTCACCCACGCAAGTTGCGATGACAGTACCTGTCATGCCGTAACGTTGCAGTGTCGCTTCCACCAGATCAGCCGCGAGGATGATGAGGATGGTTTCGCCATTGCGTTCGGTTTGCACCAACGCGTAGGTGAATTCCGGATGGACGTTCAGCGCCTGGTTGGCCGGGATGGTCCACGGTGTTGTGGTCCAGATGATGGCGTAACCTTTATTGGTCGGCAGTGATGCCAGTCCAAACGCTTTCGCTACTTTTTCCGGTTCTGCAAACGGGAAGCCGACGTCGATAGCCGGGTCGCGTTTGTCCTGATATTCGACTTCTGCTTCGGCCAGTGCCGAGCCGCAATCGAAACACCAGTTGACCGGTTTCAGGCCACGATAGACATAACCTTTTTCCAGCAGGCTGCCGAGTGCGCGCAACTCGTCGGCTTCATTGCCGAAGTCCATGGTCTTGTATGGCTTGTCCCACTGGCCAAGTACGCCGAGACGGATGAAATCTTTCTTTTGGCGTTCGACTTGTTCGTTCGCGTAAGCGCGTGCTTTCGACAAGACTTCTGCGGTAGGCAGATTCTTGCCATACAGTTTTTCGATCTGGATTTCGATCGGCATGCCGTGGCAATCCCAGCCCGGGACATAAGGTGCGTCAAAGCCGTCGAACTGGCGCGTTTTGACGATCATGTCTTTCAGGATCTTGTTGACGGCGTGACCCAGATGGATGTCGCCATTCGCATACGGTGGGCCGTCATGCAGGATGAATTTCGGGCGACCTTTCGATGCCTTGCGAATTTTTTCGTAAACCTTTTGATCCTGCCATTGCTTGACCCATTGCGGCTCGCGTTTGGCGAGATCACCGCGCATAGGGAATGGAGTATCGGTCATGTTGACCGGATACTTGCTCTGCGGCTTTGCGGCCGGCTTGCCAGGTTTGTTTTGATTGTCAGACATAATATTTTTTCGAGGGTGGTCGGTGAAACAACGGTCGTGATACTTCAGCGAGCCATCGTCAAATTCGGTCGGTCGCGGAAGTGGCCGCGTCGGTCAATTGCTTGAAATAGGTACGCGCCTGCACCGCATCGCGCGCAATGGCAGCGGTCAGAGTTGGCAAGTCTATGTATTTTTCTTCGTCGCGCAATTTCTTCAAAAATTCCACGCGTATCAGACGACCGTAGCATTGTTGCGAGTAGTCGAACAAATGCGTTTCCAGCAGCACGCGGCCGCTGTCGTCCACCGTCGGGCGCACGCCTATGCTGGCGACGCCCGGTAAAGGTTGTTCGTCCAGACCATGCACTTGCACTATATATATGCCGGACAGAGCGGGGTGCTTGTGTGCGACGCGTACATTCAAGGTCGGGAAGCCGATAGTGCGTCCCAGTTTCTTGCCATGGATGACATGGCCGGACATCGCATACGGATGGCCGAGCAATTCTTCGGCGCGAGCAAAGTCGCCATGCAGCAAAGCTTCGCGCACTGCCGATGAGGAGATGCGGGTGCCGCTGCTGGTGACCGTAGGTTGTGACTCCACGTGGAAACCGTATTGCTTGCCGGCTTCGATCAGGGTCGCGACATTGCCGGCGCGTTTGGCACCGTAGCAAAAGTCATCGCCGACGATCAGCCATTTGACGTGCAAGCCTTGCACCAGGATTTTTTCGACGAATTCCTGCGGCGAGAGTGAAGCGAAGTGCGCATTGAAATGTTCGACGATGACACGATCAACACCGGCTTTGGCCAATGATTGTAATTTGTCGCGCAAGCTGGCAATGCGGGTCGGCGCTTTCGATGGGTCACCGGCACGCGCGGCAAAGAATTCACGCGGGTGTGGTTCGAACGTCATCACCGCCGATTCCAGCTCCATTTTCGACGCGACTTCGCGCAAGCGTGCCAGCAGGGCCTGATGGCCACGATGCACACCGTCGAAATTGCCGATCGCCAGCGCGCACGGCGCACGGGAAGCAGCATTGGGAAGTCCGCGAAATACCTTCATGGAATGAGTAAGAGAAACTGTCGCAAAACCTTGAATTATAAATGCTTTCGACCAGTTTCCCTGCGACTAAGATCGCTGAATGGACTGTGGAAAGCAGATTTTGTTATCAAGATGGCTTGATGGAGGCGGATGTCAGAGCTGCAATACGTTCTTGTTACATCGCGCCCCAAATCGCATTGAGCGCTGCCAATGCTGATAATCCGGCCGTTTCCGTGCGCAAGACGCGCGGTCCCATCGACAGCATCAAGGCCCCCTGTGCTATCGCCAGATCCTCTTCCTTGTCGGTAAAGCCGCCTTCTGGACCTATCATCAGCGCGACCGATTGCGGCGGATGATGGCGTGCCCAGTCAGACAGTGATTGCTCGGCACGCGGGCTGAGCATGATGCGTACGTGTAAATCCTTTTGCTGTACCCATTGATTGAAATCGACCGGTTCGGCTAGCGCGGTCAGACGATTGCGTCCGCTTTGCTCGGATGCGGCGACGATTACACCTTGCCAATGCTGCATCTTTTTAGCGGCACGTTCTGCCGACAGGCGCACCACGCAACGCTGCGAAGCCAGCGGTTGTATCGAGTGCACGCCCAGTTCAACCGCTTTTTCTATGATCCAGTCCATCTTGGATGCTTCCGGCAAGGCTTGCGCTACCGTGACGGCGTAAGGCAACTCCACTTCGCGCGGAGTGAAAAGCTTGATTTCTGCGGTGGCACGTTTTTTTTCTATAGTGGCGATAGTGGCGGTGTATTCGCCGCCTTCGCCATTAAACAGGGTGATGTTGTCGCCCGCGCTTAAGCGCACGACCTGAATGTGGTGTGCAACATGGTCGGGCAAGGCGACGACTGCGCCGATGGCAAACGGCTGTGGGCAATAAAAACGAGGCATCTGTGGTCCGTTGCTTGTCTATTCGACATGGTTTCGCGGCAAATTAAGGTGCTGCGTATATTAATTAAAAGGAATCGCTGGAATTCGATTTTAGTCTGATGGCGCCACTCTGGTAAAATATGCGGCTTCGCAGCAAAGAGTTTTTTTGTTTGCATGCATGCAGCATTTGATTCTATTCCATTCGACTCGCCATCTACACAAATCACATGACTTCAACGCTCCCGACTACCAAAATGGCCAACGCAATCCGTGCGCTGGCAATGGATGCAGTACAAAAGGCCAATTCCGGTCACCCCGGTATGCCTATGGGGATGGCAGATATTGCCGTCGCTTTGTGGACAAATCACTATTCGCACAATCCAGCCAATCCAAAATGGGTCAACCGTGATCGCTTTGTATTGTCGAACGGACATGGCTCGATGTTGCATTACGCACTGTTGCATTTGACCGGTTACGACTTGTCGATGGATGAGTTGCGCAATTTCCGTCAAATGCATTCCAAGACACCAGGTCATCCGGAAGTTGATATCACACCAGGTATCGAAACCACGACCGGCCCGCTCGGACAAGGTTTGACCAATGCAGTCGGTATGGCATTGGCAGAAAAACTGCTCGCGGCTGAATTCAATCGCCCAGGCTTTGAAGTCGTCAATCACCACACTTATGTTTTCCTCGGCGACGGTTGCCTGATGGAAGGCATTTCGCATGAAGCATGTTCGCTGGCCGGCACTTTGCGCCTGCCTAAGCTGATCGCCTTGTACGACGATAACGGTATCTCGATCGACGGCCACGTTGAAGGCTGGTTCACCGACGACACACCTAAGCGTTTTGAATCCTATGGCTGGAACGTCATTCGCGCAGTGGACGGTCATGACGTCAGCGCAGTTGATGCGGCGATCAAGCAAGCCAAAGCGTCCGACAAGCCAACTCTGATCTGCTGCCGTACCGTCATCGGCAAAGGTTCGCCGAACATGGAAGGCACGCACAATGTGCACGGCGCTGCTTTGGGCGACAAGGAAATCGCAGCTACCCGTGAAGCGATGGGCTGGACTTATGCACCTTTCGATGTTCCTGCTGATGTGTATGCCGCATGGGATGCGAAGGAAAAAGGCAAGGCGCTGGAATCCAACTGGGATGCATTGCTGAAATCGTATGGCGAAAAATTCCCGCAAGAAGCAGCTGAATTGGCACGCCGCATGGCAGGCGAATTGCCGGGCGATCTGAACAAGGCAGTTGAAGCCTACATCGCTACCTGCGTAGAGAAAAAAGAAACCATCGCAACTCGCAAAGCGAGCCAAAATGCGATCCAGGCACTGGCACCAGTATTGCCGGAATTCCTCGGCGGCTCGGCTGATTTGACCGGTTCCAACCTGACCAACTGGAAAGAATGCGTAGCTGTGCGTGCAGATCAAGCCGGTAACCACATCAACTACGGTGTGCGTGAATTCGGCATGAGCGCGATCATGAATGGTATCGCCCTGCACGGCGGCTACATCCCGTTCGGCGCGACCTTCCTGACCTTCTCTGATTACAGCCGTAATGCCTTGCGCATGGCGGCATTGATGAAGCTGCGTTCGATCTTCGTGTTCACACATGATTCGATTGGTTTGGGTGAAGATGGTCCGACCCATCAATCGATAGAACATGTTTCCAGCCTGCGCCTGATTCCTAATCTGGATAACTGGCGTCCATGCGACACGGTGGAATCTGCTGTGGCGTGGGAACAAGCGGTTAAACGCAAAGACGGTCCAACCACACTGATTTTCTCGCGTCAGAACTTGCCGTTCCAGGAACGCACAGCAGAACAAATCGCCAACATCAAACGCGGCGGCTATGTTTTGCGTGATGCTGAAAACGTTAAAGCAATCCTGATCGCGACCGGTTCCGAAATCGAACTGGCAACTAAAGCAGCCGATGAATTGGCCAAGCATGGTGTCGCAGTGCGTATCGTCTCGATGCCATCGACCGATGTCTACGATCGTCAAGATGCAGCTTACAAAGCCAGCGTCCTGACCAAAGGCATGCCACGCGTGGCCATCGAAGCCGGCGTGACCAGCTTCTGGTACAAATATGTAGGCCTCGAAGGCGGCGTGATCGGTATTGATACCTTTGGCGAATCGGCTCCGGCTGGCGTGTTGTTCAAGCACTTCGGCTTCACCGTCGAGAACGTCATCGCTGCTGTTAAAAAGACGCTAGCGTGACCGAAATCACTTTCCGCCGCGCGACAGCCAACGATGCCGAGGCGATCGCCGCCTTGCGTGTAGATAGCTGGCGCACGACGTATCGCGGTGTGATGCCAGATGCTTATCTAGACAGCATGCGTGCAGAGGAAAGCGCGGCCATGTGGTCGCAGGTATTGCTGGCTGACTTGCCGACGATTTCGATTTTCGTGGCTGAAGCTGGTTCTGAATTAGTCGGTTTTGCTGCAGGCATGTTGTTGATGCCGGAGAAGTTTGAGTTGAATGCTGAATTGACGGCTATTTATCTTAAGCCGATTGCACAGCGTGGCGGTGTAGGTCGTCGCTTGCTGGCCTTGATTGCAGATGCATTGCAAAAACAAGGTGCGACCGGTTTGCTGGTGTGGGTGATTGCCGGTAATCAGGTTGCGCGTCAGTTCTATGAGCAACTTGGCGCAGAACTTTTGATCGAACAGCCGTTCACATGGGACGGCCTGGATTTGATGGAAACCGGTTACGGCTGGCGTGATCTGGCTGCATTGCAGCAGGCATGCGCTGAATAATTTTTTATACTTGATGTTGAATTTTTTCTGGAGAAAAAGATGACCATCCGCGTCGCAATTAACGGCTACGGCCGCATCGGCCGCAACATCCTTCGTGCACATTACGAAGGCGGCAAAAAGAATGACATTCAAATCGTTGCCATCAACGATCTGGGCAACGCTCAATCGAATGCGCATTTGACTCGTTACGACACGACGCATGGCAAATTCCCAGGCACCGTTGAAGTTGACGGCGATTACATGATCGTCAATGGCGACAAGATTCGCGTCTTCGCACAACGTGATCCAGCGCAAATCGGCTGGGGTGAGTTGAATGTAGACGTCGTGCTGGAATGCACAGGCTTCTTCACCACCAAGGAAAAAGCATCGGCTCACTTGAAGGGCGGTGCCAAGAAAGTCATCATCTCCGCACCAGGCGGCAAAGATGTAGACGCGACCATCGTGTTCGGCGTCAATCACGGCGTGTTGAAATCGACTGACACCGTGATCTCGAACGCATCGTGCACCACCAACTGTCTGGCACCACTGGTTAAACCATTGAACGACACCATCGGTCTGGTTAACGGTTTGATGACAACAGTCCACGCTTACACCAACGATCAAGTATTGACCGACGTGATGCATGAAGACTTGCGTCGTGCGCGTTCGGCTACACAATCGATGATCCCGACAAAAACCGGCGCTGCTGCTGCAGTTGGTCTGGTCTTGCCGGAACTGAATGGCCGTCTGGATGGTTATTCGATCCGTGTTCCAACGATCAACGTTTCCATCGTCGATCTGTCCTTCATCGCAGCACGCGATACGACCGTTGAAGAAGTCAACGCGATCATGAAGGCAGCAACAGAAGGTGCGTTGAAAGGTATCTTGACCTATCAAACCGAACCACTGGTTTCGGTCGACTTCAACCACAACCCAGCATCGAGCAATTTCGATGCGACCTTGACCAAGGTTTCGGGTCGTTTGGTAAAAGTCTCGTCGTGGTACGACAACGAGTGGGGCTTCTCCAACCGTATGCTGGACACGACAGTTGCATTGATGTCGGCCAAGTAATTACTTGTAGGCTTCATGAAAAACGCCCCGGATCCGGGGCGTTTTTTTATGGGCTTTGCAAAGTAACAGGCATCTATTTACGCGAATATGGCATCCCATAAAGCAGTCACTGCGGCAATTTCTTTAGCAACACGTTCCTGATCAACGCGCGCGCGCTCCGCACCTTGCAAGCGAACCTGATGCTGTAACTTGCGGAAGACACGATAAGCATCGGCAACTTTGCCTGCCAACGTTGTATCGATCAAGCCCAATTCTCCGCACAATTTCAACAGCGCAATATTTCCGATATCGCCAGTCAAACCCGCATGTTGTGCCGAGTCGCGCAATACCAAAAATTGAACCATGAATTCGATATCGATCATGCCGCCATCGTCGTGCTTGAGGTCGAACAGGTCAGTGCGATTTGGATGCGCATCATGCAGCTTCTTGCGCATTTCCAGTACGTCTTTTTTCAACTTCGCCGGATCGCGTGTTTGCCGCAAAACATTGATGCGTATCGCTTCGAAACGCGCGCCGATGTCACTATCGCCGGCGCAGAAGCGTGCTCTGGTCAACGCTTGATGCTCCCATGGCCATGCCGAGTTGGTTTGATATTTCTCGAAGGAAGAAACGGTCGAGACCAGCAAGCCGCTGGCACCGTCCGGCCGCAAGGCAATATCCACGTCGAATAAAATCCCTGCCGGCGTGTGCGCAGTCATCCATGTGATGAAGCGCTGCGCCAGTTTGGCGTACAGGGCGGGTGCATCTTGATCGTCGTCATCGTAGAGGAAAATCACGTCGAGATCGGACGCATAACCTAATTCCTTACCGCCGAGCTTGCCGTAGGCAATGACAGAGAATTTAGGTTCTTCGCGATGCCGGTTGGGCAGCATTTTCCAGATCGCGTGTATGGTCTCCGCAACCAGACGATCAGCGAGTTCGGTTAAATGATCTGCCAGACGTTCTACACTCAGATCACCAACCAGATCCTGTGCCAGCAGACGTATCAATTGTGCGTGATGCATCTCACGCAGGACATCCATTTGCCGCTCGGTATCGCCCGGCGTTTCATCCAGTCTGGCGCGGCAGTCGTGTGCGAATGCATTCCAGTCCGGTGCGGCTTTCAAGGTTCTGTCATCCAGCAGTTCATCGAGCAGGATGGGATGACGCGTTAAATACTGCGCGGCCCAATCGCTGGCGGCAATCATGCGTATGACGCGTTCCAGTGCATGCGGATATTCTGTCAGCAGCGCAAGATAGGCGGCACGGCGTGCGATTGCTTCAAAGAAATTCAGCAGACGATTCAAGGCAACGGAGCGAGTTTCCGTGACTTTCGCAATGATGGGCAGGGATGCATTGACCAGTGCGACCAGTTTGTTGCGGCTGGCTTCCGGCAGCGATTGCAGGCGTGGCGAGTGCCAGGTTGCCAACAGACGTTTGGCGCCATCTGCGGCGTGGTCGAAGGACAGGCTGGTCAGATAGGTTTCGATTGCTTCCGCGTTATCGGAGTCACTTAATACCGCGCTCAGTTCTGCATCGACGTTTTCATCGTTGGCGTTATCGCTGGTCTTGTCGCTGAAGATTTCATCGAATTGCGTGGCGACCAGTGTGCGTTGTTCTTCCAGTGCCGCCAACAGCGACGCGACATCGTTGTAACCCATCATCTGCGCCACGATCAGGCGATCTGCCTCATTCGCCGGAAGGGTATGGGTTTGTGCATCGTCCAGATATTGCAGTCGATGTTCCAGATTGCGCAGGAAGGTGTAGGCGTGCAGCAATTGCTCGACTACTTCAGGCTTGAATAACTGTTTTTCCGCCAAGGTGTGCAGGGTACGACGCGTCGAGCGATCGCGCAGAGCGGCATCGCGGCCACCTCGGATCAACTGGAATACCTGCGCCAGGAATTCGATTTCGCGTATGCCGCCGCGTCCCAGTTTGACGTTGTTGCTGCGATCCGGGTGACGGGCTTCCTGCCGTGTGACTTCGGCGCGGATTTGCGCATGCATATTGCGGATGGCATCGATGGAGCCGTAATCCAGATAACGACGGTAGACAAAGGGGCGGACGATTTTGTCCAGCGCTTCGATATCGGCAGGGTTGCCGGTCAGCGCGCGTGCCTTGACCCAAGCATAGCGCTCCCATTCGCGGCCTTGCACGATCAGGTATTCCTCGACCATATTGAAGCTGGCCGCCAGTGGGCCGGATGCGCCGTTGGGACGCAAAGCCATGTCGACGCGGAAGGTGAAGCCGTCTTCGGTAATCTCCGACAGGGCGGCTATCAGCTTCTTGCCGAGGCGCGTGAAGAATTCATGATTGGATAATTGGCGCTGTTCTGGCGTAGTAACGACAGTTTCGCCATCTTCCGGGTAGACAAAAATAAGGTCGATATCGGAGGAGACATTCAGCTCGCCGCCGCCCAGTTTGCCCATGCCGAGCACGATCATTTCCTGCGGGGCGCCTGATTCCGCGCCTATAGGCGTGCCGTGGATGGCGATCTGCTCAGCCATGACTGCCGCCAGATGCGTCTGCACGGCGAAGTCGCCAAAGGCGGTCATGGTATCGACCACTTCAGCTAGATCGGCCTGGCCGCTGAGGTCGCGCCGGATCAGGGTGGCGATCACCAAATTACGTAATCGCCGCATCGCCGCCGGCAAGGGAACACCGCTATCTGTTTCGTTTTGTAAAATCCGAGCGAAAACGTCAGGGTTCAGGGATAATTTGGCAACTTCGGCTACCTTTTGTGTGCGGGTATCATCCGCGTTAATCCATCGGGTATAGAACCGGGATGCAGCAACTTGGGTCAAAGGTATGTTCGTCACGGGCTTGGAGAGAGTATCCTAGGGGTTCTTGATGATTGCGGTGTAAGTCCGCGCTGTTGTCGGCTCTTGTCAGTTTATTGCTTGCCGGCTGTTTTATTCTACGCGAAGTCGACTTACCAACTTTTTTGATTGATGCCTACAGATCAACGCCAACCTCACCAGACTCAAGCAGCCGATCGGCTGCGGATGTGCTGGCGTTCGATTAAAGGATCGCTTCGTTACGCTAATGAAGTCAGTTTCCACGCCTTGTGCTGGCTCGGCAAGTTGCTGGTGGTGGCGTATTTCATTTTCTGCGCCTTATTCCTTACCCTGCGTTATGTCGTGTTGCCGCAGATTTCCAACTATCGCGTCGATGTCGAGAATGTGGCGACCAAGGCAATAGGACGTCCTGTCACTATTGGTGCTATCGCGGCATCGTGGCACGGCTTGCGGCCGTATCTGGCGCTCGACAATGTGGCGATCTATGGCCCTGACGGGCAGCCGGCATTGCGTTTGCCTAAAGTGTCGGCGACGGTGTCGTGGTGGTCGGTATTGGTTGCCGATCTGCGCTTGTACAGTCTGGAGATCGATAAGCCGGATATGGATATCGAACGCGATGCCAACGGCAACTTTTATGTCGCAGGATTACTCCTTGATCTGAAAAAAGAAAGTGATGGCAAGGCGGCCAACTGGATCTTGTCGCAAGAAGAAATCAGAATTACCGATGGGCAACTGAGCTGGAAAGATAATCTGCGTCAGGCACCGGAACTGGTGCTTAGTCACGTAGACGCCGTATTGCATAACGCAGGACGTCGTCATCAATTTGCATTGACGGCAACACCACCAAGTACGATTGCAGCTCCCTTGGATGTGCGCGCCACATTTGATCATCCCTATTTTTCACAAAGAATATCTGACGCAGCACGCTGGACCGGTACTTTATATGCCGATCTGCGTGATACCGATCTGGCCGCGTGGAAAACTTATATCGATTTCCCATTCGATTTGCAGCAGGCGAAAGGATCGGTACGTGCCTGGCTGGCATTCGATCATGCGCGCATCGCGGATCTGACTGCTGATGTGAGTTTGTCAGATGTTGCTGTGCAACTGCGCAAGGATTTGGCTCCGCTGGAATTGACGACGGCTAACGGACGTATTTCGGTGAGCGAACCTTTGGATGCAGGTCCGCGTAATGGCGCACTGACTTTCGGCACGCAAGGGCATGCAATTTCGCTGGTCGATTTTTCCTTGCAGACACGTGATGGTTTGGTCTTGCCAAAAACCACGCTCAGCGAGCGTTATGTGCCTGCCAAAAAAGGTGTGCCGGAACACACGGAAGTACAAGCCAAGTTGCTTGATTTGCAGACCTTGGCAAACTTTGTCGGTCGCTTGCCTCTACCGGCAGATCAATTGCGTTTGCTGAATGACTTTGCACCGCGCGGCCAATTGAAGAATTTCTCGGCGCAATGGCAGGGTACTTATCCGGAGATCGTGTCTTACAAGCTCAAGGGCGATTTCCTGAAATTGTCGATGAATGCACAGGCGGCGCGTTCTGCGCGGCCTGCAAGTGGGAAGTTACCTGCGCAAGCTGCTGTACCGGCGATTCCCGGCTTTGAGAATTTGTCAGGGCGTATCGACGCCAATAATCAAGGCGGTTCTTTTGTGCTGGCATCTGACCAACTCAAGCTGGAGTTGCCTGCGTATTTTGCCGATCCAGATGTTGAGTTTGATACTTTCAATATGGATGCACAGTGGGCATTCCAGAAAAACGATCAATTGCTGTTGACGATCAAAAATCTGAATTTTGCGAAGCAGGGTTTGATCGCATCCTTATCTGGCACACATTTGATGCCTTTGCATAAGCAGCCAGGCCATGCTTTGGGCACGATAGACATGACAGGTAGCGTGTCCGGGCTGGAGTTGAATAAGGTCGGCAACTATTTGCCTATGGGCATGAATGCCGACTTCCGCAACTGGCTGGCGCATGCATTGATCGCCGGTACCTTGCGCGATGGCAGTATCAAGCTCAAGGGCGATCTTGCGCATTTCCCTTTCCATACAAGCAAGCCCGGCGAGAAGCCGAAAGGTGAATTTACCTTTGGCGGCAAGATCGATGATGGCGGCTTGAACTATGCCCCTGATCTGTACGCCAAGGATGGCAAGTCACCGATGTGGCCACTGCTGGAAAAAGTCAAAGGCACAATCCAGTTCGATCGCACCCGTATGGAAATCAAGGGTGAAAGCGGCAAGACGAATGGTGTAGACGTATCGAATGTGAAAGCGGTTATTCCCGATTTATTGGCCGACGATCCTATGCTGGAAATTGACGGCAATGCAGCCGGCACGATGCAGAATCTGGTGAAGTACACGGTGGATAGTCCGGTCGCAACCTGGATTGATCACTTTACCGATGAAACCAAAGCAACGGGGAACGGCACGCTGGGCTTGAAACTGCAATTGCCCTTGAATCGTTTGATCGATGCCAAGGTGCAGGGTGTATTGAAATTCGCCAATAACAATGTGACTTTGCAAAATGCGATCCCGCTCATGTCAGGAGTGACAGGGCAGCTGGAATTCAACGAAAAAGGGTTGACGCTGAACGGCATCAAATCCACTTTCCTCGGTGGCCCGCTGACGGTTGGCGGCGGTACGCAAAAAGACGGCAATATTCTGATCAAGGCCGACGGCACCATGACGGCTGCGGGTTTGCGCAAAAATTATCCATCGTCGGCGATGCAGAAGCTGGCCGATAAAATTACCGGCAGTACGCGCTTCGGTGCAACGATAGCCGTCAAGAACAAGCATGCTGATGTGGTGGTGGAATCAAATCTGCGTGGCTTGGGTCTCGATTTCCCGGCACCTTTGAACAAGGCTGCCAAGGATGCGATGCCGCTCAAATTCGAACAGACGGGATTGTCTGCCAATGCCACGACCATGCGCGATACGATCAAGATATCGCTGGGATCTGCTATCACGGGTAGCTATCTGCGCGAGAAAAGCGCGAATGATCCCACTGCAAACTGGCGCGTCTTGTACGGCGGGATAGGTGTCAATACATCAGCACCGATACCCGATAGCGGCTTGATGGTGAGCGTGAACATGCGTTCGCTGAATGTTGATAACTGGATTGCACTGATGTCGTCATCGACAACAACGAATACGCAAAAGAAAGTTGCTGGCGACCCGTTGGATGCACTCAATATGGCGCAATACGTCGAGCCGAATGTGATCGCAGCACGCGCCACCGAGATGTATTTGATGGACAAGAAATTCGATGATGTGGTGGTCGGTGCCTCGCATGACAAGGGTGCATGGCAGGCGAACGTCGATGCCGCGCAGATGTCGGGCTATCTGACATGGATAGAGTCTTCTTCAGGACGTGGTTTGGGCAAGGTGACGGCGCGACTTTCTTCGCTGTCCATACCTAAAACAGCAAGCACGGATGTCAAGAATTTGCTCGACGATGTAGATACGGCGACAGAGATGCCGGCGCTGGATGTGGTTGCCGAGAATTTTGAATTGATGGGTAAAAAACTCGGTCGTCTTGAATTGCTTGCTCACTATGTGCGTGCAACAGAAGGACGGGAATGGCGTATCAGGAATCTGGCGCTGACCAATGTCGATGCGACACTGAAGGCGAGCGGTAGCTGGCTGGCGAAGAAGAGTGGCAATACTTCCAGTTTGGACTACACTTTGAACATTAACAATGCCGGCAGTTTGCTTAATCGTTTCGGTTTTGTTGATGTGATACGTGGTGGCAAGGGCAAGATGGATGGCGATATCAGCTGGAAGGGTTTGCCGTTCTCTCTCGATATTCCTAGTCTGTCCGGTAATATCAATCTGAATATGGAATCCGGGCAATTCCTGAAAGTCGATCCGGGTGCCGCCAAATTGCTGGGTGTATTGAGCTTGCAATCGATACCACGTCGCTTGACGCTGGATTTCCGCGATGTGTTTTCGGAAGGTTTTGCCTTCGATGGCATTACCGGCAGCGCGCGCATTGCTAACGGTGTGGCGACGACGGATAACTTCAAAATGCGCGGTGTGAGTGCTACGGTATTGATCGATGGTTCGGCGGATGTCGCCAAGGAATCGCAGAATTTGCGCGTCGTCGTGATTCCTGAAATTAATGCGGGAGCTGCATCGGTTGCGTATGCGCTTGCGATTAATCCTGTGATCGGTGCGGGTACTTTCCTGGCGCAACTCTTTTTGCGCGAACCTTTGATGCGCGCATTTACTTTTGAGTATGCGATTACCGGACCATGGAAAGATCCGAACGTCGTCAAGGTTGAACATAAAGCTGAGCCAACTCCAGCGCAGCCGGGTTCAAGTAAGAAAACAATTCCAGCAGAAGGTTGAGTCATGACAAGTTCTCTCTCTCGGGTTGCCGCCATACAGATGGTATCCACGCCATCGGTGCAAGAAAATATTGCGACAGCAAAGCGTTTGATTGCAGATGCCGCGCAACAAGGCGCAACTCTGGTGCTGCTGCCTGAGTACTGGGCAGTCATGGGCATGAACGAGAATGACAAGGTTGGTCTGGCAGAACAGATCGATGTCGGTCCGATTCAATCCTTCATGTCAGAGACAGCACGTGAACATCAAATCTGGTTAATCGGCGGAACCTTGCCAATGGCAGCGCCTGTAGCTGACAAGGTGTTGAATACGATGATGGTCTACAACCCGGCTGGTGAACGTGTGAAGCGCTATGACAAGATACATTTGTTCAGCTTTAGCCGAGGCGAAGAATCGTACGACGAAGCGCGCACCATCGTACATGGCAATGACGTCACTACTTTCGACGCACCGTTCGGCAAAGTGGGATTGTCGGTTTGTTACGACTTGCGCTTCCCAGAGTTATATCGCGCGATGGGCGATTGCACATTGATCGTGGTGCCGGCGGCATTTACTTATACAACCGGCAAGGCGC
This sequence comes from Herminiimonas arsenitoxidans, assembly GCF_900130075.1. NCBI lineage: Bacteria > Pseudomonadati > Pseudomonadota > Betaproteobacteria > Burkholderiales > Oxalobacteraceae > Herminiimonas > Herminiimonas arsenitoxidans. The sequence continues at coordinate 1,524,402 of NZ_LT671418.1, read as the reverse complement.
ACTGGGAAATTCTGTTGCGCGCCCGTGCGATTGAAAACCAGTGCTATGTGCTGGCAGCGGCGCAGGGCGGACGTCATCAAAATGGCCGTACGACCTGGGGCCACAGCATGTTGATCGACCCTTGGGGCGAGGTTAAAACCGTGCTGGTAGAGGGAGAGGGCCTTGTAATTGGGGATATTGAACCCCATTATTTATCAGGTATTCGCGAAAATCTTCCTGCATTGAAACATCGCAAGTTGTAGTACAAGTAACAGTACATGCAGGGTAGTACGGTCATATGCTCTACAATTCGCTTATCAGCATTAATTCGAATCAATTTTCTTCGCGCATGAAGCGTGAATGGCAAAGACACAATGACTCCATTTGAACCAAATCTTAAAACGCTAGCCGTTGCCCGTGATGTGTTGTTGACACCTTTTGGCCTGGATGAATCCATCCTGATCAAAACACTGGGTACGATGTTTACGCATCGCGTTGACTATGCAGATTTGTATTTTCAATTCACCAAGAGTGAAGGCTGGAGTCTGGAAGAAGGCATCGTCAAGACCGGTAGCTTCTCCATTGATCAAGGTGTCGGCGTGCGTGCAGTATCTGGCGATAAGACAGCTTTCTCGTATTCGGATGAAATTTCTGAGCGTGCACTGACTGAAGCCGCACTGGCAACGCGCACGATTGCGCGTCAAGGCGCAGGCAAGATCAAAGTCGCTTCAGCGATACAACAAGTGGGTGGCCGTGATTTGTATTTACCTAACGATCCACTGACTTCGCTAGACGCAACTGAAAAAGTAAAACTGCTGGAAAAAATAGAACGCATCGCACGCGCAAAAGATCCACGCGTCGTGCAAGTGATGGCTGGCCTCGCTGGCGAATACGATGTCGTCCTCGTGGTACGTAGCGACGGCGTGCTGGCGGCTGATATTCGTCCACTGGTCCGTGTATCGATCACAGTGATCGCCGAACAAAATGGCCGCCGCGAAATGGGCTCCAGCGGTGGCGGTGGTCGCTACAGCTATGGCTATTTCAGCGATGAGTTGCTGGAAAAATATGCGAGCGAAGCAGTTGCTTCAGCATTGGTGAATCTCGAAGCCCGCCCTGCACCTGCCGGTCCGATGACAGTCGTGCTCGGACCTGGTTGGCCAGGCGTGTTGCTGCATGAAGCGATCGGCCATGGCTTGGAAGGCGATTTCAATCGCAAGGGTTCCAGCGCATTCTCCGGTCGTATCGGTGAGCGTGTAGCGGCTAAAGGCGTGACTGTGGTCGATGACGGCACTATTGCAGATCGTCGCGGCTCATTGAATATCGACGATGAAGGTAATCCGACGCAATGCACGACCTTGATCGAGGACGGCATCCTGAAAGGCTATATTCAAGACACGATGAATGCGCGTCTGATGAAAATGCCGGTCACCGGTAATGCACGCCGTGAGTCGTTTGCGCACTTGCCTATGCCGCGTATGACGAATACTTATATGCTCGGTGGCGACAAGGATCCGGCAGAAATTCTTGCCTCGGTAAAGAACGGTTTGTATGCAGTGAACTTTGGCGGTGGTCAGGTCGACATCACTAACGGCAAGTTCGTCTTCTCGGCAAGCGAAGCGTACATGATTGAAAACGGCAAGGTCACGTATCCGGTCAAAGGTGCAACTCTGATCGGTAACGGTCCTGATGTATTGAATCGTGTGTCGATGATAGGTAACGACATGAGTCTCGATAGTGGCGTCGGTGTTTGCGGCAAAGAAGGGCAGAGCGTGCCGGTTGGTGTTGGTCAACCAACCTTGCGTATCGACGGTGTTACGGTGGGCGGTACGGCTTGATAGTGTTGGTATTCAAGCCATAGTTGCCATATCTATCACGCGTTTTTAGCACTTTGCTTGCCAAATCGGCTGATTTATTGCACTATTACTGACAGATAAATGTACTACCAGTAAAAAACATGACTTCTTCGCGCTTCCAATTTTATTTTTACTTTAGCTATTCCAGCCCAACGGCGGTGGAGAAGCGGTAAGCGCGCAGGTAAAAAAAGCTTAAACCGAAATTCTTTAAAAAACCGCCCGCGATGGCGGTTTTTTATTTTTGCAGAACAGATTTTTGACCGGAGAAAAACATGCCACGCACAGATGATTTACGGATTCGAGAAATGAAAGAACTGACGCCACCATCCCATTTAATTCGTGAGCTCGGCATCTCCGATAAAGCAGAAACGACTGCAGCCAATGCGCGCATTGCACTGCATCGGATTTTGCACGGACAAGATGATCGCTTGATGGTTGTGATCGGACCATGTTCGATACACGACACCAAAGCTGCGATGGAATATGCAAATCGACTGGTGAAAGAGCGCGCACGCTTCGCCGGCGAATTGGAAATCGTGATGCGTGTCTATTTCGAAAAACCACGTACCACGGTTGGCTGGAAAGGCTTGATCAACGATCCTTTCATGGACAATAGCTTCCGCATCAATGATGGCTTGCGTATCGCACGTGAACTGCTGTTGAACATCAACGAGCTTGGCCTGCCAGCCGGTACCGAATTCCTTGACGTGATCAGCCCGCAATACATCGCCGATCTGATCAGCTGGGGCGCAATCGGTGCACGTACGACTGAGTCGCAAGTTCATCGCGAACTGGCGTCCGGCCTGTCGTGCCCGGTCGGCTTCAAGAACGGTACCGATGGCAATGTGAAGATCGCCGTTGATGCAATCAAGGCCGCTTCGCAGCCGCATCACTTCTTGTCAGTAACCAAGGGCGGTCACTCCGCGATTGTTTCCACGCTCGGCAATGAAGATTGCCACATCATCCTGCGCGGCGGTAAAACGCCTAACTACGATGCTGCCAGCGTGGAACAGGCATGCAAGGATATCGCGTCGAACGGACTGGCTTCGCGTCTGATGATCGATACTTCGCACGCGAATAGCTCGAAGAAGCCGGAAAACCAAATCCCGGTATGTGCCGATATTGCCAAACAAGTTGCAGGCGGCGATACACGTATCGTCGGTGTGATGGTCGAATCGCATCTGGTTGCTGGTCGTCAGGATCTGATTCCAGGTAAAGAATTGACCTATGGCCAGTCGGTAACCGATGGTTGCATTAGCTGGGAAGAAAGCTTGGGCGTGCTGGAAGGTTTGGCTGAAGCGGTCAAACAACGTCGTCACGTCAAAGATCCAGACGCTTGATGTACTTGAGCTGAAATGAAAATGGGCGCTGAATTCAGCGCCCATTTTTTATTGTCCGTAATATTAAAAACGCTTGGTCAACATCATTTGTTCGCCTTCGCGTCGCATCTCGGTACGCTTTAAGAAGGACATGCCGAGCAGGGCGAAGCCTAGCTCGTTTTCTTGCACTAGTGCTTCCACCTGATTGAGCACGATGTCACCGACTTTGACTGTGTTCAGCATGACTTGATAGGCGGGAATTGTGCCGTTCGCTGTATTGACGTAGGCTTGGCGGCCTTTCTTGTAATCGATACCCAACCGTCTGGCATCGGAAGCAGAGAGTGAAATCATCGACGCGCCGGTATCGACCAGCATGCGCATGGTGCCACCGTTGATTTGTCCTTGTACCAGGAAGTGACCGCGTGAGTCGGCTTGCAAGGTAACGCTGCTGGCACCGGATGGCGTTGCGCGATTGACGTGGCCACCAATATCGATACGCTGTTTTTTGCCGTTGCTATCAAAGGTAGCGGTGGTCTGATTCACATCGACCAGCGTGATGCCGGAACTGACGGTGCTCCCGATGGAATAGGTTTTCGGTGAGCCGCCGTCTATGACTAGCACGGCTTTGCCGGGGAACAGGCCCACTACGCTGATGTCAGCGGCCTGCACCTGCAAGGCGCTGAGGCAGAGCAGGACGGCAAGCAGTGATGTTTTCATGGATAGCCTGGGCTTGAATGAACTGCTTGCCGCTTGCAGATGATTAGTCGCGGAAGTTATTGAATTCCAGTGGCAGGTCAGCCACTTCCTTGCGCAGCATCGCCATCGCCGCTTGCAAGTCGTCGCGCTTGGCACCAGTGACGCGTACGGCGTCGCCCTGGATGCTGGCTTGTACTTTCATCTTGCTGTCCTTGATGATGCGTACGATTTTCTTGGCAGCTTCGGTTTCGATGCCATTTTTGATCTTGATGACTTGCTTGACCTTGTCGCCACCGATTTTTTCAATTTTGCCGCGGTCAAGGAAGCGTACATCGACATTGCGTTTAACCAGCTTGTTGGTCAGGACGTCCAGCACTTGATTCAACTGAAATTCGGAATCTGCATACGCGGTCAGGTCGCGGTCCTTTAGTTCGACGCGGGCATCGCTACCCTTGAAGTCGAAGCGGGTCGTGATTTCCTTGCCTGCCTGATCGACGGCATTTTTTACTTCAACCATATTGGCTTCGGACACGGTATCAAATGATGGCATGGTGATTTCCTTCTTGCTTGGCTCGCGGCAGGAGGCCGGCGAAAGCCTGTTGTTTATTCGGTTTGGCTGCCATTCTAACGGACAAAAAACCGAGGGGCTAGAGCTACGATTATAATCGCCCACTATGACCCATTCTTTACCCGTTCAGTACAATTTTTCCTTGCGCGACCTTAACACCTTTGGGGTGCAGGCGAGCGCGCATGCCTATCTTCCGGTTACGTCAGTTGATACCTTGCAAGACGTTAAGCGTGATACCGATCTTGTTGCCATGCCGCGCTTGGTATTGGGTGGCGGCAGCAATATTCTTTTGACACGGGATTTTCCTGGGCTGGTGCTGCATGTCGGCATCAAGGGCATAGAAATCGTTGACGAAGATGCAGATGCGACCTATGTACGGGCTGCGGCGGGCGAGAACTGGCATCAGTTCGTGCAATGGACGCTGGCACATGGCTTGGGTGGTCTGGAAAACTTGTCGCTGATTCCCGGTAGCGTTGGCGCTGCGCCGATACAGAATATCGGCGCGTATGGAATCGAGATTAAAGACCTTTTCCATTCCTTGACGCTGTTTGATTTTGAAACAGGCGAGCAAACGACGTTGAACAAAGCAGAGTGCATGTTTGGTTACCGCGATAGCGTCTTCAAGCATCGTTTGCGCGATAGAGCCGTGGTGCTGGATGTGACCTTCGCTTTACCCAAGCAATGGCAGCCGAACCTTCGTTACGCCGATGTAACGAATGAATTGGCTGCACGCTCGATTACGCAGCCGACGGCGCAAGACATTAGTGCTGCCGTGATTGCGATACGTACGCGCAAACTGCCGGATCCAGCAGTGATAGGTAATGCTGGCAGTTTCTTCAAGAATCCTGTCGTGACGACAGCGCAGCGTGATGCCTTGTTGCAGCGCTATCCGCAGATGGTGAATTATGCGCAGCCTGATGGCAGCGTCAAACTGGCGGCGGGCTGGTTGATAGACCAGTGCGGCTGGAAGGGCAAGACTGCTGGTGCTGCTGGCGTTTATGAAAATCAGGCGCTGGTATTGGTAAATCGCGGCGGTGCCAGTGGTGCCGAGATCGCGCAATTGGCGGCAGCCATTCAGGCCGATGTAGCACAACGTTTCGATGTGCAACTGGAACCTGAACCTATCTTCCTTTGATCTGCCGAAACAAACTTCGGAAGTAAACTTCAGCAATAAATTTTAGAAGCAAAGAATGGATACGAAAATTTTATTGCCGGTAGTCGGTAGCTATTTTGCGCTCAGCTTATTGAGCTTTGTCGCTTATGCGATCGATAAATCGGCCGCGCGCAAAGGGGAGTGGCGGATCAGCGAAAACAATCTGCACTTGCTGGATTTTCTTGGCGGTTGGCCTGGTGGCTGGTTGGCGCAAAAATTCCTGCGGCATAAAACTGGCAAGGCCAACTTCCAACGTATTTACTGGGTGACGGTGCTACTGCATTGCGCTGTTGTAGGCTGGTTGCTGTCGCCTTACGGCAGTGATGTACTGCATGCATTGGGAAATGCAGGATAGCTGCAAAAAAAAGAGTGCCGGTTCAAGCTGAACCGGCACTCTATCTGTATTGCTTAAGAAGCCTTACTTAGCCCCTTACTTGGACAAATAAATATCCTTGTCCTTGTCTTGCAGGAAGACTTGCGTGTAGCGTCCGATGGTCGCATTCGCATATTGCTCTTCACCATAAGCACGGCAAGGTGCGCAGACATAACGCGGGATCTGTACCGCGAGGATGTGATTGTGCGTATCGTCGCAGCGTGAATCAATTACCACAGTACCGCCGCAATCCGGACAGGAACGTACCGTTTCATTGATGGTTTCGCGGATACCATCAGTATCGTAGTAGACATCCATGCTGCGCTTGTGGAATTCCTGTTCCGGATAGACTTGCTCACGTAGCACGTGACGATTGTTCCAGTGATGGAAGGTCGCATCCTTCAATTTTTCCAAGTAGGCAGTAATGTTGGCCGGCTGCTTCTGGCTTTCCGCGTCGTAGTCCGGTTCCTGGATATGGCTGAAATCCATGCCTGCCATCGCCAGGATGATGCCGGTATTGATGTAGGGCAGTGCGGTTTCGATCGAGTAACCGCCTTCCAATACCGCGAGGTCCGGCTTCAGGCGCTGGTTGAGTACGGCATAACCATGCGCGGTGAATTTCATATTGGTGATCGGATCGGAGTAATGATTATCTTGCCCGGCCGAGTTGATGATCAGGTCTGGTTTGAATTCGTCCAGAATAGGCATGACGATTTCATCCAGCACGTAGAGGAAGCCCTCTTCGCAGGTATCCGGTGGCATCGGCAGGTTGATGGTGGTGCCGAAAGCATTCGGGCCACCTAGCTCGTCGGCAAAGCCGGAACCCGGGTAAAGTGTGCGGCCATCCTGATGCATGGAGATGAAGAGCGTATTCGGATCGTGCCAGAAAATATCCTGTGAGCCATCGCCGTGATGGCAATCGGTATCGACGATCGCAATTTTCTTCACGCCATATTTATGGCGGATGTACTCGACCATGATCGCTTCCATGTTCAGCGTGCAAAAGCCACGGCTGCCATGCACGACACGGAATGAATGGTGACCGCAAGGGCGCACCAGTGCAAACGCGTTGTCGACTTCCTTGGTCATCACCTTGTCTGCTGCGGTAATGCAGCCGCCGACGGCGATCAGGTGCGAAGCATGGACGATCTCATCTATACCAGGCACGCAAAAGTGCACGCGCTGGATGTCTTCCGCGGTAGCGACGCCGGGTTTGAATTCCTTGATATTGTCGAAGTCCAGCAGGCCTTCTTCAAATACCTGATCCTGCGTGTACAACAGCCGTTCTTCACGCTCCGGATGCGTAGGTGAAATCGCATAATCAAATGCCGGAAAAAATACCAATCCTGTTTTTTTCTTCACGATGTCTTCCTCACGCTTGTTCATTGCACTTGCTCATTTACTTGTTTGATCAGACCGGGTTTGATCTGCAGCCGGACGCGGATGTTTTTGCCAGTAGTTGCATAACCATGGATGACGTTGAAGGACTGGCAGTCAGCGACTTCGACTTCGAGGTCTTCGTCACGTGCACCGGCAGCCTTGGCGATTTCCAGCAATCTTTCCTTGCCGATTTCGCATACGTCATCGACCGTGGCGCGCGCGGAGATTTGCATCTTGCGGCCATCTTCGGCAAAGGTCAGTTGCTGCGATTCGGTATCGGCTAGCAGATTCAATTCGACCGTGGTACGCGCCATCGCGGCACCGCTGGCATTGATCACTTCGGAATCCTGCGGCACCAGCGCCGGCATGGCCAGCAATGCGCCTACCTGTGTGGCGATATACGGAGCAGGGCCACCGACCGCGATCAATTGCTGCGGGTTCAGTACTTTTCCTTCCAGCAGTTCATGGATGGTGTAGACCGGCTTGCTGTTGACCTCGGCAATCATTTGCGTGACCTTGGCGGCTATGCTGGCGCACATGCTGTCAACGATGGCTTGCGCTACTTGCTGCGGTGTTTGCTTCAATGCGCTGGCCAGGCTTTCCATTGCCTGCAAAGCCTTGGCCTTGTCGCCGATAGCGGCCAGGCCGAGGGTGATCAGGGCATCGGTCGGGGTCGGTACCGGGCCATCGAAGGCCATCGCCGAACCCTTGCGTTCTGGGCCTATCTGCAGTGCGCTGTTCACAACCTGCACATGGCTGTCGCCACCGAGTGCCATTGAATGCGTGAGTAAGCCGCGGATCAGCGTTTTGTGTCCTTCTATCTCTACGCCTTGCGGCTCCAACAGTGGCGCGCCATCAGCGAATAACGCGATGTCGGTCGTGGTGCCGCCGACGTCTATCGATACCGAATCCAGTGTGGACGAGACGAAAGGTAGTACACCCATGATGGTGGCAGCCGGTCCGGACAGAATGGTTTGCACTGGATAGTTACGGGATTGCTGTATGCCTATGGTGCCGCCATCCGCCTTTAGGATGAAGAGCGGCACATCGACCGCGAGTTCTTGCAGATAGCTGGCGAGCTGGTCGACCATGCGGCTGTGCAGACGCCAGATCGCAGCGTTCAGATAAGTGGTAGCTATGCGGCGCGGGAAATTCAGTACGCCGGATTGGTGGTGGCCGAGCGAAACATGGTTGGCTTGATCCGCGAACCAGGCACCGACTTCTTGTTCATGCACCGGATTGCGGGTAGAGAACTTGCCGATCACGGCCAGGTTTTCAATCTTGTCTGCGCGGAATTGCTGTTTCAGCGCTTCCAGTTCATCGTCTTCCAGCGCTTCGGCTTCTATCCCGCGATGGTTCATATAGCCGGCAATCAGATGCGTCTTGTCGGCGAGAGGCAAATCTTTGGGAGAAACGCCAGGTCCGTTCATCACTATCAGGCCGACTGGATCGAGCTGGTTCTGTGCCACGGCATTGGTGGAAATCGTGGTGCTGAGCACGATGCGCTGCAGCTGCTTAATATCGTCAGCATTCGCGACAGCTTGGGTCGCGCGCATCACGCAACCTAAAATATCATTCTTGTCGGTCAATACTTTGGACTTGCGGATGATTTTGCGGTTGTGCATCAATACCGAATCGGTATGGGTGCCGCCCACATCAATGCCAAGGATCATATATTTCTTTCTTGGGAAGTAGGTCCAGCGAGGCTATCGAGCTGACAGAATCGCGCTGGCTGTATCAATTTAAATCGTCAATTCAAACCAGCGGCTAGCGCCTGATTTTTAATGCAGCATCTATTATAAGTAGAAGACCTGCGCGCTAATCTGAATAAGGTTGTCCTTAGCAAAAAGCCCGGATAGTCCGGGCTTTTTTATTTGAGTCTTATACGTCTTATTAAACGCATCAGATGAAATGGCAAACGTAGTCCAGTGTGTCTACCGTTTCAATATCGAAGCTCGAGTTTGCCGGTACTTCGAATTGCTGGCCGCCTTCATAGGTATTCCAGTCAGTTGCGCCAGCCAGACGAATGCGGCATTTGCCTGCATTCAATTCCATGATTTCTGCAGCACCGGTGTTGAATTTCAACGTCGATGGGAAAATGATGCCGATGGTTTTCTTGGTGCCGTCAGCGAACAGCACGGTGTGTGACACGCATTTGCCATCGAAATAGATATTGGCTTTTTTGACGACGGAAACGTTATCGAATTGAGTAGTCATGATCTGTATGTTTAATGTTGAAGGAATTATTTCTTATCTTTTTCAAAGCTAGGCAATGCAACAGACGAGTTGCCAGTCAACAGACCAGCACTGCTGTAGATAGCCAGCTTGTGACGTGTGTCTGTGATGTCCAGATTGCGCATCGTCAATTGACCAATACGGTCAGCTGGCGAGAATGGTGCATCTTCCACTTTTTCCATCGACAGGCGTTCTGGCGCGTAGGTCAGATTGGCTGAAACGGTATTGAGGATGGAGTAATCGTTGCCGCGACGCAGTTCGATGGTGACTTCGCCTGTGATCGCGCGTGCAACCCAACGTTGTGCAGCTTCACGCAACATGATGGCTTGCGGATCGAACCAGCGACCTTGGTACAACAGACGACCCAAGCGACGGCCGCTTTCACGGTATTGCTCGATGGTGTCTTCGTTGTGGATTCCGGTAACCAAACGTTCGTAAGCGATGAACAAGAGTGCCAGACCCGGAGCTTCGTAGATGCCACGGCTCTTCGCTTCGATGATGCGGTTTTCGATTTGATCACTCATGCCGAGGCCGTGACGACCGCCGATGCGATTGGCTTCCAGCATCAGTTCGACCATGTCGGAATAGACGACGCCATTCAATGCGACTGGACGACCTTCTTCGAAACGTACGGTAACTGTTTCGCGTTTGACTTCGACGTCATCACGCCAGAATGCGACGCCCATAATAGGTTGGACGATCTGCATGCCGCTGCTCAGTTCTTCCAGATCTTTTGCTTCATGCGTAGCGCCAAGGATGTTGGAGTCGGTCGAATACGCTTTCTCGGTGGACATCTTGTAGTCAAAGCCGGACTTGATCAGGAATTCTGACATCTCCTTGCGACCACCGAGTTCGTTGATGAAGGCATCATCCAGCCAAGGTTTGTAAATGCGCAGTGCTGGATTCATCAACAAACCGTAGCGATAGAAACGCTCGATGTCGTTGCCTTTGAATGTGCTGCCATCACCCCAGATGTCGACGTTGTCTTCTTTCATCGCGGCGACCAGCATGGTGCCGGTGACTGCGCGACCCAATGGCGTCGTGTTGAAGTAGGTGACGCCAGCGGTCGAGATGTGGAACGCGCCGCTTTGCAGCGCTGCGATACCTTCAGCAACCAACTGTTCACGGCAATCGATCAGGCGTGCCAGTTCAGCGCCGTATGCTTTCGCTTTTTCAGGAATCGCGTTGTAGTCGGTTTCGTCAGGCTGACCCAGATTCGCAGTGTAGGCATAAGGAATCGCGCCTTTTTGACGCATCCAGTGCAAGGCCGCGCTGGTATCGAGGCCGCCGGAAAAGGCGATGCCTACTTTTTGATTGACTGGAACGGATTGGAGAATATTCGACATGGTGTTTGCTTCGCTTGCGTGGAATGTGATTGTGGGTCAGTTGGAACTTGAGCTGATGAATTAGCTGAACTAACTGAGTCTTTAATTAATTGAGTTTGCCCAGGACGAGATATTCGAGCAGTGCTTTCTGTGCATGCAGGCGATTTTCTGCTTCATCCCAGACGACAGATTGCGGTCCATCGATGACTTCGGCGGCAACTTCTTCACCGCGATGCGCTGGCAGGCAGTGCATGAACAAGGCATCAGGCTGTGCACGTTTCATTTTGGCTGCATCGACGATCCAGCCATCGAAGGCTTTCAGGCGTGCTGCGTTTTCTTCTTCGAAGCCCATGCTGGTCCAGACATCGGTCGTGACCAGATGCGCGTCTACACATGCATCGGATGGTGCTGCAAACAGCGTGTAATGCGTATTGTCGGCAGCGATCAAGGTCGGATCGATTTCGTAACCCTTGGGGGTGGAAACATTGACATGGAAATCGAATACCTGTGCTGCCTGTAACCACGAGTACAGCATGTTGTTGGCATCGCCTATCCAGGCCACGGTTTTGCCTTTGATCGAACCGCGATGCTCAATGAAGGTAAATACGTCGGCTAGAACCTGGCAAGGATGGTGTTCATTGGTCAGACCATTGATCACTGGTACGCGCGAATTGGCGGCGAAACGCTCAATGATGTCTTGGCCGAAGGTACGGATCATGATGACGTCGCACATACGGGACATCACTTGCGCCGCATCTTCTACCGGCTCGCCACGACCAAGCTGGCTGTCGCGCGTGTTCAGATAAATCGCTGCGCCGCCGAGCTGGTGCATGCCGGCTTCAAAGGACAGGCGGGTACGGGTGGAATTCTTTTCGAACACCATCACCAGCGTGCGGTCAGCCAGTGGATGGTAGGGCTCGTAGTTCTTGAATTTGCGCTTGATGACACGGGTGCGTTCGATCACGTGCTCGAATTCATCCAGCGTTAAATCGGAAAACTGCAGAAAGTGTTTGATTGCCATAATTGAAAACGGCGGCTAGGTTGGCGCCTGCCGCCGATTGTTGTAACTGCTTCAATTATAAGGGATTTCCATCTAAAAGCCAGCGTTAAGGCCTGAGCCGGCCCCTTCTTTAGTACAGCTTTTGTGATGATTCATGCAATAACTGCAGGTAGAGCGCATGCCGCATGGGTGAAATAGCATCGGCGGCAATCGCAGTACGGATTGCACATTCAGGCTCATTGGAATGATGACAATTATAAAACTTGCACTTGCCCAGATACGGCTCGAACTCAGGGAAAGCGCGCTCCAGCATGCCTTCAGTCAAATGATAGAGGCCGAATTCCTGAAAGCCGGGTGAATCGATAATCATGGTTTGATCGTCGATCGTATACAGCCGTGTGAAGGTCGTCGTGTGCTTGCCGGTATCGAGCGCAGCGGAAATTTCGCGCACCGCGATGTCTGCATCTGGCACGATCAAATTGATGATCGATGATTTACCCATCCCTGATTGGCCGATCAATATTGTTGATTGGCCTTCCAATATCGGCATCAAGGCAGCGCAGGTTGCTTCCGGCTGTGTGGTTGCGGACACTTCATGTACCGGATAACCGAGTCCGGCGTAGAAGGCCACGCGCTTGCGGGTTTTTTCCAGCGATGCGACGACGTCGATCTTGTTCAAGATGATATGAACGGCAACGCCCGCCGCTTCCGCTGCGACCAGTGAACGCGAGACCAGATCGTCGGAGAAGCCAGGTTCGGTGGCGACCACGATGAAAAGCTGCGTGACATTGGCTGCCAGCAGTTTGGATTTGTATTGGTCGGAGCGATACAGCAGGGTTTTGCGTTCGGTGATCGACTCGATCACACCCTGGTTGGCGGAAGTCAGTTGCAGATTGACGATGTCGCCCACTGCGACGTCGCTCTTTTTGCCGCGTGTGACACATTGCAATTTTGCGGCATCGGTCTGAACCAGATAATGACGGCCATGTGCGGCAATGACGGTGCCTGTAATAGTTGCCATCAATTAGACGAAAGACTGATCAAAAATCGCATCCAGCTTGGCAGCGCAGATGAAATCGTTTTGCGACAAGCCACCTTTGCCGCCATTGACTGAATGCGTGTCGAACTTGACCACGCATTGATTGTAGGTGACGACCAACTCAGGGTGATGATCTTCGGCATGGATGACATAGGCGATCGCGTTGACGAAGGCGAGGGTGTCGTAATAATTCTTGAACGAGAATTTACGAACAATTTTGCCATCCTGCAGGCTCCAGTTGTTGATTGCTTGCAGGCGTTCGCTAACCTCATCCGCGCTCAGCGCAGTCACTTGGTGCTGGCATTTTTGTGCGCGCAAATCGGCAGCGTTGCTCATGATGTCCTTGTTCAACTGGCGGCCAGAAGTTTGTTGATACGCACGGTTGCTGGCGGATGCGAATCATAGAAGGCGGAATGCAATGGATCTGGCGTGAGTGTCGATGCATTGTCTTCATACAGCTTCACCAGTGCGGATACCAGATCTTGCGAATTGGTATGTTGCGCAGCAAAGGCGTCAGCTTCAAATTCATGTTTGCGTGAACTGAGCGAAGTCAGTGGCGAGAACAGGAAGGAGAAGACCGGCAAGACCAGTGCAAACAGAATCAAGGCCATTGCATCGTTGCTGGCACCCATCATAGGTTCCACACCCAAACCGGTATAGAACCATGTTTGGTTTTTCAGATAGCCGAGCAGCGCCAGGAAGGCGAGCGAAGCGGCAAACATCATCACGATGCGTTTGACGATGTGCTTGAGTTTGAAGTGACCCAGTTCATGCGCCAGCACGGCTTCAATTTCATTCGGTGCCAGGCGTTCGAGCAAGGTGTCGAAGAACACGATGCGTTTGGCAGCGCCGAATCCGGAGAAGTAAGCATTGCCATGCGCGCTGCGCTTGGAGCCATCCATTACGAACAGGCCACTGGCTTTAAAGCCTATGCGTTGCATCAGGTTTTCTATGCGGGTACGCAGGTTTTCGTCTTCCAGCGGTTTGAATTTATTGAACATAGGTGCGATGAAGAGCGGCACCAATACCAGCATCAACAACTGGAAAGAGCACCAGACTATCCATGCGTACAACCACCACAAGTCGCCGGATTTTTCCATCAGGATGATGGTGATCCAGACCAAACCGAGGCCGAGCGCGAGCGAAATGATCGTGCTTTTGAACAAATCGGTGAAGAACAGGCGTGGCGACATGCGGTTAAAGCCGAAGCGCGCTTCCAGTACGAATTGACGGAAGTAATCAAACGGCAATTCAATCAAGCCGGAGATCAACGCAAAAGTCAGTACCAGTGCCAATTGATAGCGATAGCCGGGACCGAAGACAAACAGCGAGCCTTCCGCCAGCCATTGCAAACCGCCCATCAGCGTAAAGCCGATCAAGGTAGCGGCATTCAAGATGACGATGAACAATGCGAATTTTGTTTTAGCGATCGAGTAATCCGCCGCTTTTTGATGTGCTTCCAGCGGTATCTTGCCGACGAATTGCGCAGGCACGGCAGCACGATTGGCGAGGATATGCCGAATATGACGTGACGCCAGCCAGAAGCGAACTACTAGGCTGATAAGCAGAAAAGTGACAAACAAAACAGTAAACACGAGGGATGACATTCTTTTCCTGTGAGAAAATGGCGGATTGAGCAGGCTAAAGGAAAACAATTATGTCACAAGCTACTGAATTAGAGTCGTCATCCGCCACCCCATTGCGCCCGAATGAGTTCAATCTCATCTGGGTAGATATGGAAATGACCGGACTCGATCCAGACAATGATCGCATTATCGAAGTAGCTGTTGTCGTCACCGATTCCAATTTGAACATACTGGGCGAAGGTCCGGTGTTTGCAATTCATCAACCAGATGAAATTCTGGACGGCATGGACGCATGGAACAAGGGTACGCATGGCCGCTCTGGCCTGATTGACCGTATCAAGGCATCAACTGTGACCGAGGCGCAAGCCGAAGCGGAATTGATCGAATTCTTGAAAAAATACGTGCCTAACGGCAAATCGCCTATGTGCGGCAACACCATTTGCCAGGATCGTCGTTTTATGGCGCGCGGCATGCCTAAGCTGGAAAACTTTTTCCACTACCGCAACCTGGACGTGTCCACACTGAAAGAACTGTGCCGTCGCTGGAAACCTGAGCTGGTGAATGGCTTCAAGAAGCACCAGAAGCACACAGCCCTGGCTGATATTCTGGAGTCGATTGAAGAGCTGCGTTATTACCGCGAGCATTTCATCAAAGAGTAAAAGTGCGCAAACCGGTGGAATGCCGGTTACGTCAGATGTAAAAAAGCCGGCTTATGCCGGCTTTTATTTATTCTGCAGCAGGTTCAGCACCGCAGCATTTCTTGTACTTCTTGCCGCTGCCGCATGAGCAGTCGTCATTGCGGCCGACTTTTGGTGTTTCGCGCTGTACGGTTTTCACTGCAGATTTGCGATGCGGCAACCAGAACTTGTGGATTTCTGGAATTGCGGATTCGATTTCGATAGTCAGTTTGTGGCATTTGACTGGATTGTCGACCAGCACCATTTCTTCTTCTTCGATTTCTTCCGCACCTAACAGATAGATAGGGCGCATCAGTGGTGCGATGTTGGAAGTATGGATAGGCTCCCACGCTTCGGCGCGCAAGCTCATTCCTAAATTGAAACCCCAGGCCCAGGCTTCGCCATCCAGTACCGGCTTGCCTTCCCATTCGTGCTCACAGAACAGCGGTTCGTATTCTTTTGGCGCGACTTCCAGCGTGATGGCGATTTCATTCATGAAGCGCGCAATCAGGGCGACGATGCGTTCGTATTCTTTATCGTTCTTGAACTTCGGGATCGCTTCTGCATCTTCGCCCCAGACGTGTGGCAACCATTCGGCCAGCGGCACTTCTTCCGGGCCGACGACCAGTGCTGTCAGATAACCGTGCAGCGAATCCATCGCCATGCAGTCGTCTGCAGTGCGGTCGGAAAGCAGGAATTTGTCGAGTTCGTCGAATTCCTTGTCGGAGAGAGGCTGGTCGAGATGCATGGTGGAATTTTCTTCAATGGTGATTAGGGCGACAGTGTACCAGTACGACTTTACAGAAGCGATGCATTTGCCATGTTGAAATGTGGGCATCATGCACCCGGGAAACAGTGCTGGCACCGTACAATGCAGAGATGAATGATTCCACTGTATTGTCTTTTTCTACACTCACGCCTGATTGCGTGCTCGATGCGCTGGAAAGCGTTGGCTTGTATAGCGATGGCCGCTTGCTGGCCTTGAACAGCTACGAAAACCGCGTTTATCAAATTGGCATCGAAGATGGTCCGCCGTTGGTGGCAAAGTTTTATCGCCCTGCGCGCTGGAGCGATGCGGCGATTCTGGAAGAGCATGCCTTCGTCGCGGAATTGGTCGAGCGAGAAATCCCGGTCGTGCCTGCGATGACTTTGGCAAATGGGAAAACCTTGCATGATTTTGCCGGTTTCCGTTTCGCAGTCTTTGCGCGACATGGTGGCCGTGCGCCGGAATTGGATGATCCTGCAACGCTGGAGTGGATGGGGCGTTTCATCGGGCGCATACATGCAGTAGGCGCGCTGAAAACGTTTGAGCATAGACCTGCATTAAATATTGTGACCTTTGGCGAAGAGCCACGCGACTATTTGTTGGCGAATAATTTCATCCCGCCTGATTTGCTGGAAGCGTATCGCAGCGTAGTGACGCAAGCCTTGGATGGCGTGCGACGCTGCTTTGATAGGGCTGGCGATGTTCCTACCTTGCGGCTACATGGCGACTGTCATTGCGGCAATGTGTTGTGGACAGATGCGGGCCCGCACTTTGTCGACTTTGACGATAGTCGTAGCGGACCGGCGATTCAGGATTTGTGGATGTTGTTGTCGGGCGAGCGGCGCGATATGGTGCGGCAATTGTCTGACTTGCTGGCTGGTTATGAAGACTTCGCCGAATTCGATCCGCGTGAATTGCATTTGATTGAAGCCTTGCGCACCTTGCGCTTGATTCATTACGCAGCGTGGTTGGCGCGCCGTTGGGATGATCCTGCGTTTCCGGTTGCCTTCCCGTGGTTTAACACGCAGCGTTACTGGCAAGACAGGATTCTGGAATTACGTGAACAAGTGGCGCTGATGGATGAAGCGCCGTTGTGGACGACTTGATGTGACAGCTTGGTGCAGAACATCAGTTCGCATTGCATGAGAATTTTTCCCTACGGAATAGTGAAAACATGACTGCATGATGGAATCAATCTACATTTTGATCATTATGGGTGGCGCTGCTGCCGGCTTCGTTCAAGGTCTCTCAGGCTTCGCATTTGGCATGACGGCCATGTCATTTTGGGCGTGGGGCATGGATCCTGTTATTGCTGCGTCGTTGGCGGTATTTGGTGCGCTGACGGGACAAATCATTGCGGCATTTACTGTAAAGCGCGGATTCGATTGGCGCTTATTACTGCCATTCTTTGTCGGTGGCATGGTTGGTATCCCGATCGGCGTTATGCTGTTACCGCTTTTGAATATGGACATGTTCAAGGCCTTGTTGGGGGCGATACTGATCATCTGGTGCCCAAGCATGCTGTTCGTTTCCCGTTTTCCCAAGATCACATCGAAGGGACGAGTCGCAGATGGTGCTATTGGTTTAATCGGTGGCGTGATGAGCGGCTTTGGCGGGTTTGCCGGGATCGTTCCGACTTTATGGTGCACGTTGCAGGGCATGGCTAAAGACAAGCAGCGCGTCATCATTCAAAACTTTAATTTAGGTGCCTTGATATTCACGATGCTTGCTTATCTGTACAAAGGCATCATCACGGTCTCTATGCTTCCTTATTTTGGCGTGCTTGTTCCGGCGATGTTAATACCTACCATCTTGGGAACTAGGCTGTATCATCGCATCTCCGATGTGGCTTTCCGGCGGCTGGTGTTGAGCTTGCTCACACTCTCTGGCATTGCACTATTGAGTTCCTCTCTCCCAAAACTATTGTAAAAAGACTGTTTGATCTATGCGTAGCTTTAGTTGGTTATCCAGTCTCTCACCCCAGGCATCCGCGATCGGTACCGAACTTGGTCAGGCCAAGTTTCGCGTCATTAACGTCACTCCTTTTTGCTTGTACCTTGTTCTGGCCTGGTATTTCAAATGGCAAGCAGTTCCTGTCAGCGTCGTTATCGGTGCCGTGGGATATATCGCCTATGCGGTGATCTGGGTTGCTGTCGTTCGTTTTTCCATTTTGAATACCACCTTGCGCCGCACCTTGGCCACCATACTGGATCAGGCTTTACCAGCCTTGGGCATGTATCTGGCAGGATTTCTGGCGGGCTTGGTGGCATGGGTGCCGACCTTGGGAGCGATCGGCAATGGTCTGCGCTTCGGCACGCGTTATACCTGGTTGTCATCAGCAGTGTGCGGCCCCTTGATGGGCGCGGCGTTCTATTTTTCTCCTGATTGGCAAACCATACCGGGAGTAGCGACGGGCATCGTACTGATCAATGTACTGGTGCCGCTGTATGTGGTCGTGCTGGTCAAACGGATGGAACAGGATAAGCAGGCTTTCGAACAGCGTGCGGCACATTTTGAAGAAGCAACCAAACATGATCATCTGACTGGTTTGTTGAACCGGGCAGGGTTTGCCGATGTGTTTGATGAGTTATTCAAGTCGGGTGCCGAACAGCGCGAAATGAGCGCTGTATTACTACTCGATCTGGATGGTTTCAAGGCGATTAACGACGGTTGTGGACATGCTGCGGGTGACGAGATATTAAAGGCAGTTGCGATGTCCTTATCTGCTTGTGTACGTATATCGGACAAAGTGGCGCGCTTGGGTGGAGACGAGTTTGGCATATTGCTGCGACACGTTACCAATGAGAAAAATGTCGAATTGGTCGCAGAAAAAATATTGAATGCGATGAGAGAGATCGCCGTGCCTCGCCATGATTTGCGACTTGGTGCCAGCATCGGCATCTGTGTGCTGCCAGATCCTGATTTGCACACTTATGATGATGTATTAAAAGCTGCTGATCGCTTGATGTACGAAGCGAAGGCTGCTGGAAAACACCAGTTCCGGAGTCTTGCAGCTTAGCCTTCGATTCAATCAACGATTTCTTGCTTGAAACAAGCGAGGGTCCGACTGATCAATCCTCGGATCAGCTCCGAGATTTATTAGTTCTCACTGAAAAATCATACCTTTTGCGCACTCTGCGCCAAACCATCCAGCGCAACAATTACCTTATCGACCGATGCATCGCTATTGGCAATGAGCACTGCGTGTTCAATTGCATCATCGCGTTTGGTCCGGGCAAAATAAGCCAGTAGGTAATCACCGTTCTCACTGTGCGGCGTATTGCGAGGATCATCTTTAGCCAGGCGACGCGCATACCAGACGGCGTAGCCGTTCGACTCTTCACAGCAATACACTTCCACTGAATGATGCGGGCCGAGCGGAAATTCTTCCGGGTCTGTGTACCAAATGGTTTTGCGCCATAGATGATTCTTTTTCGATTCGGGAATTTGATTCGTGTCCTGATACTTTTCAGCTTGGTTCATGGTGGGTGGTAGACGTATTGTTGGGTAAGGATGATTTGCGCCAAGTCACAAGAAATGACGCGTTGCTGTAATCGCTATTGTCGCCGTATTTCTCATATTTTTACATCAATGCTTATCGTGCAAATCAGGTGGCGATTCAATGTCCGGTGTTGTGTGTGACAACATGCTGCGCAATTTGTTGTCTATTCTCACGTACTCAAGTTCTATCGCAGTCAGACGCGATGGTGCATCGTCCAGCATATTGTTCTTTGCGCGAATTTCCAGTTCCCGGCATAAAGAGGCCAGAGTGGTGGCGCCTATCGATGCCGTGCTGCCGCATAAGACGTGTGCAAATTTCGCAACGGTCAGCGCATCTTTTGCCAGGATAGCCTCATGCAACAGTACAAAACGTTTCGGGCTATCAGTCAGGAAAAGATCGACCAACTCGGCAAAATCGTCGCCAAACATTTCTTGGGTGGCATCCAGTTCATCATCTTGTGGCATAAGTACCTTGTCGTTGGCGACTGGCTTCAGCCAGCGCGTCAGCATGTCATTTAATGGTCGCATGCGTATAGGCTTGAAAATGAAATCATCCATGCCGATAGCAAGGCAAGTGTCCCGTTCACTGCGATTAATGCCGGATGACCAGCCGATGATGGGCATGTGCGACCCGTCAGTTTCTGCTGCGCGTAGCAAGGCAGTGGTGTGGTAACCATCCATTTGTGGCATCTGACAATCCATCAGAATCAGATCGTAATGTTGTTCATTGACCAGGCGTAAAGCCTGTTGTCCATCGGATGCCGTATCGACCTGGCAACCGAAGCGCGCCAGCATGTGTTCCGCGATTTGCAGATTGACTGGATTATCGTCCACCGCCAGAACACGGCAATGCGCAAAGGCATGGGAGCTATCCGAGATGATATGTTCTGCGTTCACACGCACGCCTGCGCAGACAAAGCGGGGCGCATCTTTCTTGGCGATACAACTGCACAACATCGATAGCGTATTGAGCAGCATTGTTTGTTGTAGTGGTTTGGGTAACCATGCGGAAAATCCTGCTTGCGCCAGACGATCAGCATCGTCTCTGCTGTGCTCGCTACTGATAAGCACAACCAGCGTATCGCGATACAAAGGGGAGTTGCCGATGGCAGTGCCCAGCGTTTCGCCATCCATGCCGGGAATTTTTTGGTCGAGTAGCGCAATACGATATGGGTCGCCGGCGATTGCTGCGTTCTCTAATGCGGCTAAGGCAGTTTTGGGTATGTCGAAGCAGTCTATACGCGCGCCGCGTTGTTTCAGTTCTCTTTCAACGTGAGCACGTGTCTCAGGATTGGTATTGATAAACAACATGCGTATATCGGTCAGCGCATGATGTGTGCTGTTGAACCCCTCGCCGATACCTAGATCACTGTTGGATTCCAGCAACTGCTCGATATTCATCAAAAGGCTGTCTGCGCTGCTTTGCGCCAGATGGATCATTTCCCGCTGATCGGGTGCTAAATCGTTTTGCCGAATCATTTCCAGCGCACCGACGATGCCATTCATTTGTGTATTGACTGCGCGCTGTAGATCACCAAGGAGGCGCTCATCCAGTTGTGCGTTGCTCATGGTGCTGCTCTGATGTTCTCGACGTCGCACGATACGCGCACGTTGTGCAGCGGTGAGTGTTTTTACGGTGAACGGCAGATATGAAGGCATGGCTTCCCTAGTGTTGTTCTGCATCTTCTGTGGAATGCTTGGACTGGCTGACGCAATGAAAGAATATATCAAAGCGACACGGTAAGGATAAACCTTTAGCAATTGCTAAAAATACATTTTTTCATGTAGTCTTGCGAATGTTATTTTCCGCGAGGAAATGCTATTGAGGGAAAAGATAGCAAACGTTTGTGTCGGATCGGTACTCATGTCGTGATTCAGGCATGGGGGAGTGGGCCAAAGTAGCCCGTCGCCGACGGATGCACAAACTTGTAAGGGAAAGCGAGCGCATTCGGTGCGATTGTCGTACCGCTGCGCTTTTATTTTAGCTGCTGCAACAAGGGGAAATGCATGTCGAACATTGCTGGAAAAGCATATGCCATGAACGTGATCACGCCGATCCGTTGGTATATGACTTGGATCAATAAGGTGATTTTCTGGGTAGCACTGAAGAAGCCCGCCACTCTCAAGGGTTTGATTACTCTCTCTCTGATTCATTATGCGCGTTGGGTCATCATCGGCAAGAATCAGTTTCCGCATCTGTCTGCAGAACAGCCGAAGGAAAAGCTGAACTACGCTTACATGATGTTTTTCAGTAATTTCAACGGTAGTTGGGCGCAGTACGTCGATTCCTTCACGTTTGCCATTCCCAGCGGCTTGGACCTGTTCTGGAAATGGAATATTCGTTATCCGAAGTCGGTTCCACTGACGCCTTTCCATTCCTACATTCAATTCAATCAAATCCAGACGGATCACTATTACAACGCCTATCCGATGGCGGCCGCTAATGATGTGAAAGCTGCGAAAAAATTGAAAGAGGAATTGATCGCTTTCGATACAAAGTTCGGTAACGCAGAGCCCGAGCAATTTCTCAAGCAATACAACACATTGTTGCGCTTTCTACAGCATGATCTCGGCGATATGCAACCAACGCCGATTGTCAGTTTGGCCGATCAGGCGAGGGGAGAATAATCATGGGTAACGTCAGCAACAGTGCTTATGCACTTACCTGTTTGTCGCCGATCAAGAAGGGCCATATCGGCGGTACTGCTTACAGTGATGAAGTCCGCCGCCGCTTGCAAGATTGGGGCTTGAACGAGATGAGTCCGATGGCGAAGGTGCCGCAGACTTATCTGTGCCGCTTTTTCGTCCTCGACGATGTGTATTACGAATCGCTGCCTGGCACCGACTTCGGTGGTACCTGGTATGACTTCCTGTCTATCTTCTCCGACCGTTTCCGTCGTGCCGCCTTACCGGAAGAAGATCATCTGCAATCCAAGTATCTGGTGTGGTGCTGCAATGTGCACGGTGATCTCGACAGTTATCTGCGCGGGATGTGGGCAGCCATCAGTGACGACATACGCCAGCTGTGGGCGTTTTGCTACGGTTTCGAGCAAGTCTCCGATGCCGACAGCTTTGTCGCTTACATCAAGAAATGCCAATTGAACGCTGCCTTGTTCTTTGTCGGCTCCAACGACGAACCCTTGCCAGAACAATTGAAGGGACTCTATCTGAAGCAAGAGTTCTCGCGTTTCGTGGCCGAACATCAAGGCTTGCCTGCGGCGCAATTGCAGCAGGCATATCAGGCATTCATACAGCGTGTTGATCCGACGAATCTGCAAGAGCCGACTTGGCTTGCCGGACAATCCACTGTGCAAAAACTATCGTAGAAGGATCTTCTTGTGAGCAAAGTTCTAGACTTGATGGATATACAGGGCAACGTGATCCGTGCCTATGGTCGCTACAATTTTCCATTTGCACGTTACGTGTTTTTTAATATTCGGGATGGTGCGCGTGGTCGCGAGTTCGTCCGTCGCGTGACCGAGCAGGTAACGACTGCAGTGAATTGGGGCGAAGGTCCCAATCCGATTGAAAAGCCGATGTCGACGGTGAATATCGCTTTTACCTATCCCGGTTTGAAAACGCTGGAATTACCGCGTGCTTCCTTGATCGGCTTCCCGATGGAATTCGTGATGGGGATGAAAAATCGTGTCGATATTCTGGGCGACGATAAGCGCAGTGCGCCTGAACATTGGGACCCGATCTGGCAAGAAAGTCGGGAGCGTGATCGCCATAAAGATGTGCATGCATGGATCTCGATCAATGGCCAGACACGTGAAGCCATACAAGAGACGTATGAGTGGCTGCAAAAGATCGTGCACGACACTGCTGGCGGCGTGGCTATATTGTCCGGTCATCGTGGTGACAATGGCGAAGAACATCTGGAGTTCCAGGATGTGCATGCCGTGTTTGAAAACGGCAAGGCAACCAGCAAGGAACATTTCGGTTACACCGATGGTATCGGCGATCCGTATTTTGAAGGTTTGCCCGACAGAGCAGAGCGTGTCCTCGGTCGCGGCAAGCAACTCAAGGGCGGCAAGTGGGCACCGCTGGCAACCGGGGAATTCATACTCGGTCATAGAGATGAAGCCGAGGAATATCCGATAGCACCGGCGCCGCAACTATTGTCACGCAACGGTACCTTCATGGTATATCGCAAATTGCATGAAAACGTCGGCACCTTCAATGCCTATCTGGAGCAGGAAGGGCAGAAATATCCGGGCGGTAAAGAATTGTTGGCAGCCAAATTCGTCGGACGCTGGCGTGACAATGGCGCACCTTTGGTATCGGCACCGGATGCAGCAAGCAAGGCGGAATGGGATGCCAAGTTCGCTGCAGCGACGTCGTCGGCCGAGCGCGACAAGATGCTGAGCGACTTTACCTTCGATAGCGATATGGATGGTGCGAAGTGTCCGTTCAGTTCGCACATGCGTCGCATCAATCCGCGCGCTTCACTGGAATTGACGCCCAACGCTTTCGATACGCCGGGTGCACTGGCCAATCGACGTCGTGTGATACGGCGCGGTTTGCCTTACGGTGAGGTGAAAGATCCGACACGCGATGACGGCAATCACGGCATCATCATCATGATGCTCAACGCCAGCATCAATCGACAATTTGAATTCGTGCAGCAGCAATGGATCAATTACGGCAACGATTTCAAGGCTGCCAATGAAAAGGAAATCATCCTCGGCAATCACGATGATGAATATCCGAGCAAAGCGGTGCTGCAAGTTGATCCGAATGGGGATGAAGCGCCGTATTTTCTATCGAAGATTCCACGCTTGGTGGAAACACGTGGCGGTGATTACTTCTTTATTCCGAGCATGACGGCCTTGCGCATGATTGCGAAGGGCATTGTCGATCCGACCTGATACGGGTTCCGGAAAGTAAAAGGGAAGCCAAACTGGCTTCCCTTTTTTATTTCAGCCTACAGATGGCGCGACGGGTCAGATTTCCCAACTGGTCGGTTCTTTGCGCGCCACTTTGTTGTATTCGTGGCGGAATTTTGAAATCGCATCGTAGACTATTTTACGTGCGCGATTGATGCCGCCGAGCGGGCGATGCGCTGGCAGGCTATGCCAAGGCGTGAAAGACAGATTTTCACCAAACACGCGTTGCGCTTCACTATCAAATTCCTGCTGTGGAATACGAATCGTCGCAACTTTGCGAAAAGGCGATGCACTTTCTTTCCATTCCTTGCCTGGATCTTCTATCGGCATGCTGTCGGGATCGATTTGTAGTTGTACCGTGAAGTCGAATATCGCTTCGCCTTGTGCCAATTGACGCACCATGGCCTGACGTAGATAGTCAGGGCCAGGATTGGATGGAATGGCGTCAGCATTCGTGACGTGCGGGATGGCGGAATATTTGACCGCAGTGTCACCGAACAAATAAGGTGTGGTGCTCCAGTAGCGCATTTGTAGTGGATTGGCGAACTTCTTCAGCGATTTGATCAAATTCCAGATGACACGCCAATGCGTGGCAAAGAACAGAATTTTTGCCAGCGTGTTGCTGGTCATCGCCTTGATCATCGCGTCGAATTCTTCGACATCCTTGGTAACAAACACATTGGTACTGATGACGATGAAGTCTTGTGTCTGCTCATGGAGTTGATCTTCCAGTAACTTGTCACCGGGTACGCCCATCAATTTGATGGCCATGCCGCGAATGTCGCGCGCAGTATCTGCCTGTATCGTGCCGTCTTGATTGGAGTAGCGTATCCATGCCTGATAAGTACGTGGTTCGGCGAAAATTCCGATGCGTAATTCAGGTGGCAAATCGGCTGTGACAGTGAATTCTGCCTTGACGACGCCGTGCATTTTTGGATGGGCATCGCGGCGCATGATGCCGGTAGGATTGTCGCGAATGATTTTGGCTTGCAAGCGTGCAGCGAGGTCGCGGGTGTATTCGATTTCGTGAGCGGGAATGGTTTCTTGAGCGAGCAAATTGTTGGGCATAAATTTATTGTAGATTTGATACCACATCATGGCCGCGCAACTGGCATTTCGAGCTATATTACGCGGGGCAGGTGACCGGATAATAGTTGTCTATCATTAACTGCAATTAACTTTTTTGCAAGAAAAACTGACGCATATAATCGTCAGACTGTGATTAAAACCGGAGCATCAAATCAAATTCCCACAGCAACCGGGTTGGACACCACTACTGAAGCGATCGAGTCTGGCGAAAACCGGCTTGCATCGCATGATGTTTTTTCACTTGCCGGCCACGTTGGATGAGCCAGAGCAGGATCGTACCGGTGTATCCAATTACGATCTGGTCGGCGCTCTCACTTTATTTGCCGCGACGATACGCGGCTTGAGCGAAGTACATAAGCGCATCGATCTGCATCAGGCGATATGTCTTGCCAACTTACGTTTATTACCAGACGACTCGGTTGAGTTCCGCAGTGATGCTACGATTCCACTCGCATATAGTTCACCGGAACAAACTGGCCGTATGAATCGGCAGGTCGATTACCGCAGCGACTATTACTCGCTAGGTATCGTGTTCTATGAATTGCTGAGTGGTCATCTTCCGTTCGAGTCGGATAACGTGATGGAGCTGGTGTATAGCCACATCGCGAAAAAACCATTACCGCCTAGCCGTTTTAATCCTGCGATCCCAGAGGCCGTTGGCAATATCGTCCTCAAGTTGCTGGCGAAGAATGCAGAGGATCGCTATCAGAGCCTGGATGGTTTGCTGAGCGATATTGAGCAATGCCAGCATGGATTGA
Organism: Herminiimonas arsenitoxidans; assembly: GCF_900130075.1. Lineage (NCBI taxonomy): Bacteria > Pseudomonadati > Pseudomonadota > Betaproteobacteria > Burkholderiales > Oxalobacteraceae > Herminiimonas > Herminiimonas arsenitoxidans. The sequence goes on along the minus strand of NZ_LT671418.1, from coordinate 1,498,216 downwards.
TGGAAGTCGGTGCGATTGAGCCATTTACGTTGGCTCAGCATGATGTCTACGATCGTCTGCAAATTTCTCAAAAGCTGTACGGCCGTGATTGTGAATATGCGCGTCTGCTGAATGCATTCAAGAGCGTTACCGACGGCGGTGTAGAGCTGTTGCTGGTGACTGGTTATTCCGGTATTGGAAAATCGTCGCTGGTAAATGAAATCCATAAACCGGTCGTGGCGCAAGGTGGCTATTTCATTTCAGGGAAGTTCGACCAGTTCAAACGCACGATTCCTTACTCTGCATTCAATCAGGCGTTCCGTGAATTGATGCGGCAAATTCTGACCGAGAGCGAAAGCAGGATCGCCGAGTGGCGTGTGAAATTGTTGAAAGCGCTGGGGCCGAATGGGCAGCTGATTATTGATGCGATTCCCGAGCTGGAATTCATCATCGGCAAGCAATTGCCAGTGCCATTGCCGAGTGCCACGCGTAATAGCTTCAACTATGTGATGCAAAATTTCGTCAGCGTGTTTACCCATGCTGATCATCCTATTGTGCTCTTTCTCGACGATTTGCAATGGGCTGATGCGGCATCGCTGAAGCTCATCACATTGTTGATGCGGAATCTGGATGAGCCATGTTTGTTGCTGATCGGTGCCTATCGCAATAACGAAGTCGATATTACGCATCCACTGAATTTGACCATCGATTTGATCCGCAAAGAGACGACTATCACGACGATAGAAGTCAGTCCCTTGTCGGAAGTAAGTATCGTCGAATTGGTCGCAGATACGCTGAAGTGTTCAGTGCCTGAAGCGATCTCGCTGGCGAGCCTGATCTATCGCAAAACCTTGGGCAATCCATTTTTCATAGGCCAGTTCATCAAGAGTTTGAACAGCGATGGATACTTGAAGTTTGAGAATGGTCGCTGGCAATGGAGTTTTGCAGAGATAGAGGCATTGAACATCACGGACAACGTGGTTGATCTGCTGATGAAAGAGTTGCGTCGTTTGCCTGAGCCTACACAGCGTCTGCTCACGATTGCTGCATGTATAGGCAGTCGTTTCGATATTCAGACACTGGAAACGGTCAGCCAAAAATCCAAGCAGGAAATCGGCGAGTTATTGCATGACGCGATACAAACGGGATTGATTCTGCCGGCAGAACATACGGTGGCAGCAGCGGCGCTAGTGTCTTATGTGTATCAATTCCAGCACGACAAAGTACAGCAAGCTGCATACGAGGGCATAGCCAAGCATGAAACCGATGCCATCCATCTGGAGATCGGTCGTCTTCTGCTCAATAGTCTGAGCGAAGAGGAAAAGGAAGAGTCCATTTTTGAATTGGTCGATCATCTGAATCAGGGACGTGCATTAATGACGTCGCAGATAGAGAAAGATGAACTGGCTGAGTTGAATTTGCAGGCAGCAAAAAAGGCACGTAAGTCGGCAGCCTTCGATGTGCATCGCGATTGCATCGATATTGCGGGCACGTTCGGCAGTGTCCATATCTGGCGTGATAAGCAGGCCTTCATGCACGATCTGTACATGGAACGCATTAATGCTGCTTTCGCTCGCGCCGACTATAAGGAAATGGAAAGTCTGTGTCAGATCGTTTGCGATAGAAGCGAAACGCCGCACGAAATGATTGCGGCAAAAAATTATCTGATCCGTTGCTACGGTGCGATTTACAAGCCGCAGGAATTGATGCAAACCGGCATTGAAATGCTGGAAATTTCCGGTATCAAGGTGCCAGAAAATTTGAGTGAAAAAGATATTCTGCTATCGCGTCTGAAATTGAAGATTGCCTTGCGCGGTAGAGATCCTTTGGAACTGGAGCATTTGCCTCCGGCTACGGATCCTCAGTATTTGCTGCAATTGCATGCCACCATGGCTTTTCTTGGTTATGGATTTACGTATTTAGCCGGTTCTCCGGTTGTCCTGTGGGTCGCGCTGGAAATGGTGCGACGCTCGATTCGTTATGGTTCGTCGCCGAATTGCGCGTATGCATACGCGGTGTGGGGACGTACGCTGGTTGGTAAATTTGGACGGATTGCTGAAGGCTACAAGTTTGGCAAGGTCGCAGCACAACTGGGTGGTGACAAGCAATCGCTAGGTGCCGCTGGTATTTTTCACGGCATTATCCGACATCATCGAGAGCATTTGCGCTTGTCGCTGGAGCCCTTGATGGACATCTATGTCAAGGCCATGGAAATCGGTGACCGGCCAGGTGCGATGGTGGCACTTTCGTTCTCGGACGCGATCCGCTTTCAATCCGGCGGTAATGTGCAGGATGCCTTGGCAACCATACGCAAGGATCTGGATATTTATCGGAAGATGGATTACGCCGCTTTACTCGGTGTCATGATTCCGTGGGCATTGCTCTTCTCGCGTTTGGTAGGCGAGCCTATCGGCGACATTACACAAGGCAGGGATCAGGAAGACTACGTCAAGGCGCGTAAAAATGCGATAGATCCGTGGGGTATTTTTTACGTGCGCACGATCCAATCTATCGGTGAATATTATTTTGGTGAATTCGCTAATGCACGCTTGCATGCGGAAGAAGCGATGGATTTGCCAGGCTTCCACTTCGGTACACCTTCGTCCGGTTTCTTGATGTGGGTATATTCACTCTCTGAGTTGGCGCTATGCCGTCCGTATGATTCGCATGCCTCGAATACGCTGGCCAAAGTCAGAGCCATGCAAAGAAAGTTCAAACCATGGGCCGATCACGCGCCTATGAATTATCGCCATAAATGGCAATTGATCGAAGCTGAATCATTCCGTGTTGCCGACAAGAACAGACTAGCGGAACAATTCTACGAACATGCAATTACGGGTGCGCGTCAATATGGCTTCATCAACGATGAAGCATTAGCGCATGAGTTGGCCGGGAAGTTTTATCTCAGTCAGGGAAAAGATATTAATGCGCGCATGCATCTGGAACAGGCACATGCACGATACGAGGACTGGGGTGGATATGCCAAAGCCTTGCAAATGGAAGAGTCCTATCCAATTCTATTGGCACGCGTGATTACGCGTAAACGTGCTGACAGTCGCGAATTGAAAGATGTGCGTGAACGGCAGATGGATATTCAAACCGTCATCAAGGCATCGCAAACTTTATCGGGTGAGATTCAACTCGATAAATTACTGTCTCAACTAATGCGTTTGTTGATCGAGAATGCAGGGGCACAAAAAGGTGCTTTATTATTGATGGAACATGGCAGTTTGTTTATTCAAGCGGAAGTGACGGCGGATGGTGCCATTGTTGTACAACAAGGTTTACCAGTTGAAAAAAGTAACAACCTCGGCCTTGCTGTTGTCAATTACGTCAAACGCACGCAAGAGAAAATCGTATTGGGTGATGCCGGGAATGATAGTCAATTCAACGGCGATCCTTATATCGAACGTGAGCGACCGAAATCAATTTTGTGTTTGCCATTGCAGAAGCAGGGACAACTGGTTGGTGTTCTGTATATGGAGAATAATCTGGCGATTGATGCCTTTACGCAGGAACATACCGAGTTATTGCAGATGCTATCAACGCAGATAGCCATTTCTCTGGAAAACGCAGGCTTGTACAACGATCTTGAACAAAAGATCGAGGCGCGTACACAAGCACTCAGTCAAAAAAATCACGAATTGCATGACACACTGAATTCCTTGAGACACACGCAAAAACGCTTGGTGGAATCCGCCAAGCTGGCATCACTAGGTCAACTAGTTGCCGGTGTCGCGCATGAGATCAATACGCCACTGGGTGTCGGCGTCACTGGCGCATCTACGCTAGCAGAAGAGACGACACGTTTGAAGTCCTTGTTTCAGACCGGTGCAATGAAGCGTTCCGATCTCGATGCTTATGTTGGTACAGCGACGACGATCAGTAAATTATTGTTATCCAATATGGAGCGTGCCGCGACCATGATACAAAGCTTCAAGGATGTGGCCGTTGATCAAACCAGCGCTGAGCGACGTACTTTCCGCTTGAAGGGATATATCGATGAAGTCTTGTCGAATCTGAGCCCGATGTTGCGCAGATCCGAACACAGAGTAACGGTCAATTGCGATGAAGCGATAGAAGTGGATACCTATCCTGGTGCGCTGTCACAGATCATTACCAATATGATGATGAATGCCTTGTTGCATGCCTTTCCAGAAAATGTACGCGGCGAGATGTTGATTGTGGTGCGTAGTGTTTATGCCAATGGACAGGAAACGGATTTGGTCGAGCTGAGGTTTTCTGATAATGGAAAAGGTATACCACAGGAAAATTTGGCGAAAATATTCGATCCATTTTTTACCACTATGCGCGGTCGTGGTGGCAGTGGACTGGGTTTGAGTATTATTCATAACCTCGTCACCAATAGCCTGCAAGGACAAATCACAGTCGAAAGCCAAGTGGGCGAGGGCACAACATTCATACTGCGTTTTCCGCGTAATCCGGTTACGGCAGCTCCCGATGCTGACATTGGTCATGCCTCGCAACGCCATGTTTAGGATGCGCCATGTTTGAAGATTTTTCTTTCGCACCAGAAAAAGAAGGTGCGACCGGCAACATCGAACCACCATGGAAAATTCTCATCGCGGATGATGAAGAGGAAGTGCATCAAGTCACTGCGGTTGCGATGATCGATGTGATGTTCAAAGGGCGTGCGCTGCAATTTTTGCATGCCTATTCAGCCGCAGAAGCGCGCGACATACTCACACAGCATCCGGATACGGCGATTATTCTGCTCGACGTGGTCATGGAAGATGACAACGCCGGTTTGAAGCTGGTGCGGCATATACGTGAACAGATGCGCAATCGACGTTTGCGCATAGTGTTGCGTACCGGGCAACCGGGACAGGCACCGGAACGTGATGTTGTGATTGATTACGACATTAATGACTACAAATCGAAGACTGAATTAACGCGGCAGAAACTACTGACCTGCATCATCTCTGCTTTGCGTTCGTACGAAGACATCATCTGGCTGGAAAAAGGTCGCGATGGTTTGGAGCGAGTGGTCAATGCCGCCAGCATCTTTTTACAAACGCCTTCCGAACACGCGTTCGCTACGCAAATCCTGAAGCAAATCAATATATTGATTCAACATCCGCTGGATGGAGTAGTGGTGCGCCGCGCATTGAATAGCACAGAACTGCGGACGTTGGCATCAGTCGGTACGCAGATAGCGTTTTCTTCTGCGGTGCAAGAAGCCGTGATGCAGACACTCAATGCACAAAGAAATTTATACGACAGCGATCATATTTGTTTATATATACGCTCGCTTAATGACACTGGCGAATACGCGGTGTGGTTGCCCCTGCAACGTCCTTTATCTGAGTTGGAACGACGGCTGGTTGATGTGTTGAGTAGCAATATCGCAGCAGGTCTGGCGAATGTGCAGTTGTATGAATCCTTGGTGAGTCTCAGTCATGATCTGGAAGATCAAGTCATAGAGCGGACGCGCGATTTATTGCTAGCCAAGGATGAGGCAGAATCTGCGAACCGAGCCAAGTCGGAATTTCTCGCCGTAATGAGTCATGAAATTCGTACGCCTATGAACGGTATGCTCGGCATGATGCAATTGGCACTTGCCGAAACCACAGACCGCGATCAGCGTGAACATCTGGAAACCGCACAGTATTCCGCAGAAGCCTTGCTCAGCATACTCAACGACATACTGGATTTTTCCAAACTGGAATCGGGCAATCTGCAATTTGAATCCACACATTTCGATTTGATCAAAACTGTCGATAGCGTGATCAATCTGATGTCTTCCAGGACCTGCGATACGGCTTTATCACTCAGCGTCGATTACGTCTCGGATGTGCCGCGCCTGCTGGTAGGTGACGTTAGTCGTTTGCGTCAGGTTCTTCTGAATTTGATTAGCAATGCCTTGAAGTTTACTGAGCAAGGCGGAGTGTCTTTGAAGATAGAGGCACTTACCGTGGATGAAGCGCATGTTCGTTTGCGCTTTACCGTGATAGACAGCGGCATCGGGATCGCGCCGGAAGCACAGCCTCTGTTGTTCCAGGCGTTCTCGCAGGCAGACAGTTCTATTTCGCGGCGCTTTGGTGGTACTGGTCTTGGTCTGTCGATCTGCAAGAAAATCATAGAAATGCAGGGCGGCAGCATAGGTGTCGAGAGTGTGCTGGATCAAGGTAGCCAGTTTTGGTTCGAATTGACATTTGTGCGAGCGGCAAAGACGGAGACAGTGTCCGAGGTACTTGCCGCCGTTCCGCCAAAGACGAAACGTGCATTGCATATTCTGCTGGCCGAGGATAACGAGATCAATCAAAAAGTCGCTGTCGCTTTATTGAAGAAAGCCGGGCATACGGTACAGATTGCGCAAAACGGTCATGAAGCGGTGCTGGCCGTGCAAAACAAGGTCTTTGATGTTGTGCTGATGGATATGCACATGCCTGAAATGGATGGTTTGGCTGCTACGCGTGCGATCCGTAGCATGCCGAAACCTGCATCGACGCTGCCTATTGTTGCGCTGACGGCTGCTGGTGCATTGTCAGATATACAAACTTGTATGGACGCTGGGATGAATTATTTCCTCGTCAAACCGTTCCGGATGGAGCGTTTGAGCAGCATATTGCAGGAGTTATCCGCCACGCGGGATTAGCAAAATACGACTAATTCCTGTCCAAACTACCTGCCATATCGCCGAAATGACTCGGCTTTCCCCCTCTTTTTCAGGCCTGATTTGCGCCCCAGCCCCTGATAATGCCTATTAAGAAACTCCGGCCAATGTAGATAAAAAGCGTCCGGAACTGATATCCAAACGGGGATCCATGATGGAAACGAATCAAGCACTGCGTAAGAATCTTTCTCTGCAAGCGACTGATGCGGAGAATGACGACGTTATTGACAGCACAATTGATGTGCCGAAAAGCGGTGCTCGCGTCGGAGGCATGGATCTCAAAGCGATACGTGAGGCAATCGCCCGTGTGGAGGCCGAAGCCAAGGCGACAGTCACTGCAGAAAATCGTGCTTATGCCGAAGCGCATGCACGCTCTCTTGCAGAAGACCGCGTGCAAACCGATGCTGCGGCCATCGCCGAAGCCAATAAAAATGCCCGTGCTGCGGAAGAAGCCATTGCCGCCAGCCGTGCTCGTCTGGAAGCAGAACGTCAGGCACGCGCAGCTAGCGAAGCCCGTACTATCGCCGTCAATAAGGAAATCGCAGAACTCCGCGCACGCACTGAAGCGGATACGCAACTAGGCATTATCGCGATTGGTCGTGCAAAAGCAGAGCAACAGGCACGCAAACGCACCATTGAACAAATCGCTGAAGAAAGCGAACTGAGCGCCCGCGCTGCTGCTGCCGCCGAACAATTGGCGCAAGAAACTGAAGATATGCGCCGCCAAGTGGCCGAGCGCATCACCGCAACCGAAATCGCCACGCAGTCAGCACAAGAAGATGCCGCCGAACGTGCGCGTCTGGAATCACGCGTAGCCGATCTGGCGCGTGAACATGCACGTCGCGAGAAAAGTGCACTGGAAACCAATAAGTCACTGATCAGTGCGCAGCGTGATGCAGCAATCCTGACGCAGCAACGCGAAGAAGCCGATAGCAAGGCTTTGGCAACCATGCTTAACCGTGTGCCTGCCGAAGTGCGTGCACGTGAAGATGCGTTGGCGCGTGCCGCAACCGAGCAGGAACAACAGTCAACCGCACAAGCGCGCATCGAATCCGAACAGCGTGCACTGGAAGCGATTCAACTACGCTTGCAGGCCGAAGCCGAGATGCATGCTGCCGCAGAGCGTCGCGAACATGTCGAAAGAATGGCCGCAGTTGCGGCGCAATCACGTCGCGAAGCTGAAGAGCGTATCCGCGTTGCGACCGAAGCACGCATCCAGGTTGAAAAGCAATTACAGACATCAGCAGTCGCCCGCGTAGAAGCCGAGCATCAAGCCGATGAACAAGTTCGTGCCCGTATTGCAGTAGAAGCAAGAGGCGAAGAAGAAGCACGTCAACGCGCGATTGCTGAACAACAGGCAGTCGCCGCAGCACGTGTACGGGCTGAAGAAGAATTGCGTGCCAGAGAACTGGCTGAGCAACGTTTAACGATGGAACGCGCTGCCGCTTCAATGGCCGCAGCACGTGCGACTTCCGAAAAAATTGCACTCGACAGAGCAGCAGAGCGCGTCGGTTTGCAACAGCAGATGGCTGAAACTGCATCACAACAAGCAGAAGAAGCATTGGCGCTGGCCAATGCCGAACGTGAGCGCGCAGCGGCGGAGCAACGTGCATTAGTCGCATTGCAGGAAAAGACGCAGGCAGAAGAGGCAGTCTCGGCTAGTGTTAAGGCACGTGCAGAAGCTGATCAAGAGCAGACCGCATTGCTGCGTATGCAAGAGCAAGCCGAGCAAAATAATCTCTCTGCACAGGAAGCAGAAAGCGCAGCCATCAAGCTCACCATGGAGCAAACGGTAGCGCAAGCGAACTTGAAACGCGCAGCAGCGGATGCCGCTTTGGCTCAAGCACATGAAGCAGTGAAGCTGGCGAAACTGCAAGAGCAACGTTTGCAGGTTGAACAAAAAGCGCTGGCAGTCATGCAGGAAAAGCTGGCCGCGGAACGCCAACACGCCGATGCTGTGCAAAAAGAATTGCAAACCAATCAAGCGAAAATCGCAAAAGAACAGGAAGCGCAAGCAGCATCAGAAGCCCGTGCACGTGCGAATCAGGAGCACGCTGCGCTGATGGAAGCGCAACAACAAGCTGATCAAGAATTGCGCGCTGCACGTGAAGCAGAATGCGTTGCCAACCAACATGCGCTGGCACAAACCAAAGCCAAGACTGATTTGCAGCGCAAGGCCGCACGCGCAGCCCTGGAAAAAACACGTCAAATGGTCGAGCTGACACGTGCCGAGCGTGAGCGTGCAGAAGCGGAAGAGTTGGCAGTACAGGCAATTGAAGAAAAATGCCAGATCGAAGCAGCAGCGCAAGCTGAAGCAGAAGCGCGTACGGTTGCTGAATTGCAGAATATGGAAATGCTGCGTGAGCGTGAACTGGCCGAACGAAAAATCCGCGAGGCCAGCGAAGCAGAATGCGTAGCAACGCGTGCGACATTGGAGCAAACCAGAGCCAAGGCAGAATTTCAGCATGCTGCTGCATTGGCATCAGAACAGCGCGCTGCAGAAGCGTTGGCATTGGCACAGGCGGAACAAGCACGCAGTTTGGCAGAACAAGAAGCATTGGCAGCTGTGCAGCAAAAGCTGGCCTTGGAGCAGCAGGCACGGATAGAAGCCGAAGCGCGCATTCTTTTGGAAAACGAAGAGGCCAATACGCTGCAGGCACGTGCAGAAGCAGAGCAAGTGTCGCGTACATCGAGTGCGCAGCGTCTGGCAGCAGAAAAGCAAATGCTGGAAGCGGCAGAACAACAAGTTGTATTGCAACGTAAAGCAGCAGAAGCGGCAGAGATTCAGGCACGGCAAGCGGTTGAATTGGCGAAAACAGAACGTGTACGCGCCAATCTGGAACAGCAAGCCATGAATGCGATTGAGAAAAAGCTGACAGTCGAGCAGCAACGTGCGCATGCAGCGACCGCATTATTGCAAGCAACGCAGGAAAAACTCGTGGCAGAAGAAGCAGCATTGGCTGCATCCGAGTCGCGTGTGCGTGCTGAACAAGAACAAGCCGGTATTTTGCGCAGCCGGGAACAAGTACAAGCAGCCTTGCGTGAAGCAACCGAAGCCGCAACCATGGCGGAAAAAGCATTGCTGGAAAAAGAAACACAGCAAGCCGAAGCGCAAAGCATCTTGACAGAGCTTGCCGAACGCAAGGCGCATGAAGCAAATGAGTTGGCTGAGATTGAAGCACAACGCATCAGTGCAGAACAACAAGCAGTGAGCATGCTGGAAGAGCAGCAACAGCTGGAATTGCAACGTGCTGAAGCAAGTGAAATCGCCTTGCTTGCAATGCAAGAGAAGCTCCAGGCAGAACAGCGCGCATGCACAGAAGCCGAACAATGTGCGATCGCCGGCTTGGAAGAAGCAGAGTTGGCCGCGCAGCGCCTGGCACTGGAAACCGAGGCACGCTTGGCACAAGAAGCGCAGCTCGAAGCAGAACGCGAAGCATTGGCGATTGCACAAGAAAAAGCCAAGCTTGCTGCAGCGGCGCTGGAATTATCCAAGGCCAATCAGGCACGACTGGATCGCGAACAAGAAGAAGCACAACTCGTCGCACGTGAGCTGTTGCTGCGTATCAGTGAGCAAAGCGAACAAAACGAAGAATGGCGTATGCGGGCTGAAGCCGTTTTGGCAGAGTCGACCGTCACACTGCCGCGTAAATCGAATGCACGGGTATGGACTTCGGTCGCGGTCGGTCTGGCTTTGTGCGCAGGTGTCGCGGCTTGGGCTGTACAGGGTGGTGCGATGCAGTTGTTGACACCGCAAGCAGCCAAACAAGTCGCAGTCGCGCCGACCATTGCTAGTGCACCAGTTGAATTGCCGGCACTGGTTCCTGCCGCTAATTTGCAAATGTCGTATGCGCTGATGTCGGTGCCTGCAGCAAGTTCTTCCGCTGCACATACTTCCAATACCTCATCGGCAAAGTAATTTCGCACCAATAAATCAAGGGGATATGCAGCACGCTAGCTGCATATCCCCTAGTCTTATATTCCATCGTCATATCGGATTTCATCCGTCGATGCGCGCTTGCGAGCGCTAGCGAAATCTCGGAAAATCACCGCCGAGCACGGAAATCGCTATCCAACCGTGCCACATCCCTGAAAAACGTAGTCATCCCGCCACATTTTGATACAGCAATCGATTGGGGAAGGGCGGCGGTTTGTCGTACTATATCGGGTGTGCGCATTTACCCTACAACCATAATAAGGAAAACCATGTTCTTTGCGTCGCGCCGCACTCCACATTCAGGCTTACGCCAAGCGCTGAGCCGGGCCTTGATCTCAATCAGCTTGGTAGCAGGATTTTGTGTTTCTCCGGCGATGGCCGATGAATTGGCGGATGTGTCGCAATTATTGCGCGCAGGGCAGCATGCACAAGCTTTGGCCAAGGCCGATGCTTTCTTGAGCAAGAATCCGCGCGATGCGCAAATGCGCTTCCTGAAAGGCGTGATTCTGACCGAGCAAAACAAGTCGACAGAAGCGATCGCGATCTTCAGCAAGTTGACGGAAGATTATCCAACCTTGCCTGAGCCTTATAACAATCTGGCTGTCTTGTACGCGTCCAGTGGTCAATACGACAAGGCACGCACAGCGCTGGATATGGCGATACGTACCAACCCGACTTACGCAACTGCCTATGAAAATCTGGGTGATGTGCATGCCAAATTGGCAAGTCAGGCGTACGACAAGGCACTGCAACTAGATAACAGCAATACCGCGGCAAAATCCAAATTGACGATGGTGCGTACCTTGGTTGGCAACACGACCGGCGGCACAAACCCGAAAGTAGCTGTAGTTGCAGCGGCAACACCTGCGCCAGCGCCAGCCAAAGTAGAACCGGTCAGACCAGAGCCGAAAGTTGAGCAGAAACCGGTCGTCAAGGAAGCACCTAAGGCCGAAGTCAAGCCTGAGCCTAAACACGATCCTAAGGCAGAACAATTAGCCGAACAAAAAGCGGCGCAGAAGGCAGCGCAAAAAGCAGAAGCCGACGCCAAGCGTGAAGCCAAGGCTAAAGCCAATGCCGCAGCTGATGCTGAGCGTGATCAGGTTCTGGCCGCTGTCTATACGTGGGCCAAGGCTTGGAGCGCACGTGACGTCAAAGCGTATCTGAGTGCTTATTCCAATGACTTTGATTTGCCTGCCGGACAATCGCGCAAAGCATGGGCGGATGAACGTCGTGCACGTATTGAAGACAAAGGACGCATCAGCGTGAAAATCGAAACGCCGCAAGTGAGCGTGAACGGCAATACTGCCACCGTGAAATTCCGCCAGGTTTACGATTCAGATCGCACCAAAGCGAATAGCCGCAAAACGCTGGTCATGACCAAGCAGGCTGGCAAATGGCATATCAAGCAGGAGCGTTCGGGTAGCTAATGGTTTGTTTGTGTACACAGTTGCGATTAATCGCACGTCGTCTCGGGAATAAGGCAAGTACAACTGCTTTAGGGTTGCTGATCGCCGGCGGCATCATGTCGTCGACGCCAGTTTTTGCCAACGGTAGCAAGCCGGGTATTCCTGCACGTCTTGATCCTGAAGTGATGCTGATCGATGTCTACAAGGCATTGTCGGCTAATCGCTTGCGCGATGCGCAGGCCAAGGCGGATGCCTTGGTCGCGGCCTATCCCAACTTCCGTCTTGGTCATTTGGTGCGTGGCGATTTGTTGCTATTGCATACGCGCCCGATTAAAACTTTCGGCGCTGCTTCCAATGCGCCTGCCGAGAGTCTCAATAATCTGCGCGATGAAGCGATCGTACGCTTGAAGTCCTTGCGTGAGCGACCTGATCCGGATTTGATTCCGCGTGCAATTCTGCAAATGCGCGATGACCAGAAAAATATTCTGCTGGTCGATGCCAAACGTTCACGTCTTTATGTCTATGAGCGTGTCAACGGCAACTTCAAACTGGTGAGCGATTACTACATTAGCCAGGGCAAGCTCGGCGTCAACAAGTTCAAGGAAGGCGACCAAAAGACGCCGCTCGGTGTGTATTACATTACCGCGCGTTTGCCTGGTGCACGCTTGCCGGAATTTTATGGTCCGGGTGCCTTGCCTATCAATTACCCGAATGAATGGGACAAGGCCAACGGCCGCAGCGGTTCTGGTATCTGGCTGCACGGCACGCCATCGGATAGTTACAGCCGTCCACCTTTGTCTTCAGATGGTTGTGTGGTGCTCACGAATCCTGATTTGAAAGAATTGTCTGCATCGGTTGAAATCGGTAATACGCCGGTGATCATCAGCGAAGATCTCAAATTTGTCTCGAAGACAAAATGGGAAGCAGATCGCGTTGCTGCAAACAAGATGCTGGAAGCATGGCGTGTCGATCTGGAAACCACAGATCCTGAATTGCTGCGTCGTCATTATTCACGCAACTTCAAGGCGATGCGCGGGCAGAACCTGAATAACTGGCTGGATAAAGTACAGCAATCTAATTTGGGCGCGCGCAAAATCAACGTCACTTTACGTGATGTGACTTTGTTCCGTTATCCAGATCAGAAGGACCAGAAAGAATTGATCGTTGCAGCTTTCACACAAGAAGCTGTGATCGGCAAAGGGAAGCACGTTACACGCAAGCGCCAGTATTGGGCCAAGGAAGGCGTGCAATGGAAAATCGTTTCCGAGGTTAATCTCTAGTAAATTGCATCCGGCTATCACATCGATTCTGTAGTTCTCCCGAATCGGATACGGATGCAATACATGCATCACCCATCTAGCAATATTGCTCAAGCACTACACATCATTCCCCGTCTGATACAGCAGGCCTGTCTTCATACTTCTTTACAATTGTAAAAGACTATTTCTCTCGTGGATTTTACGCATGCAGCCTATATAGTGATTCCATACCGAAGCGATTAATGAAGCCAAATCTGGTTTTCGCGACGGCAAAAAGGAATCGATCATGTTGCATAAAAAATGGATAGGCATTGCTCTGATAGCGACTGCTGCAGTTTCAACGACTGCCTTTGCAGATAACCGCGGTATCAACACAGCACTCGGTGCCGTAGTTGGCGCAGTCATCGGTAATAGCGTCGGTGGACAAAATGGCGCGATTGTCGGTGGCGTGCTGGGCGCTGCAGTGGGTGCAAGCGCTTCCGGTCATGGTGATCGTTATTATGGTCGTCAACCGCAAGCTTATTACCAAGCACCTCCTAATTACTATCGTCCCGCTCCTGCTTATGCAAGACCGTATTACCGCGATAGCTATGCGCAGCGTGACGATTATCGTAATCAGTCGTACAGAGATGTACGTCGCGTTGATTACGAGCCATACGGTCGCGGCGATTATCGTCGCTAGGACTCAGATTTTTGAGGGCATCGACACAGTTCCATAGTGTCGATGCGAGATGAACAGAAAAGATGTACTCAGCAGAAAATGTTGGAGCAGGTTTGAATTATCGGAAAAGGAGTGCAGCGGTTTGAATCAGAGGTGATTCGCTGTTTGTTCCTTTAACGAATTGTTCGAAGAAAGGTGGTTGCGATGAAATCATTTAATCCAGGCGTAGCGAAACGCCTTACCATTTCGCTAGTGGCGCTGGCTGCATTGGGCGGATGTGCGATCGTGCCGTACAACGCCGGTTATTACGATCAGCCCGCTTATGTTGGCGGCCCTGTTTATGCAGCACCAGCTCCGGTCTATGTCGGCCCACCGGTTAGTATAGGTCTGGGTTTTGGATACTACCGAGGTGGTGGTCGCGGCTATTACGGTCATGGCCATCGCGGTTGGAGATAAGCGATAGTTGATGACGAACTTAGTCGGAAAATAAAATGGCTAGCCTGTATCGGCTAGCCATTTTTTTATCGTGATGAGAATAATCGTATCGTCATCAAGGCGCAGTGTTTAGCGCCTATGACACTTTAAAAATTAACGACGATAGTCCCGATACTCGCGTGGCCCACGGTAATACGGGCGGGGAGAATGATAATGAGGACCGTAGTATGGGCGATAACTTGAGCCATATACAACTACTGGAGGCGGCACATAAACGACAGGTGGCGGTGGTTGGTAGACCGGGATGTTATTGCCGTAAACGATAGGTGGCGCGTAATAATTTGAATAGTTATTAAGCGGCGGCGCATAGTACATCGGAGGTGGTGCATAGTAACCGCCTCCGTAACCGCCAAGGCCGACACCCACATTGACGGACCAGTGACCGCCTGCCATTGCTGGCGCAGCAGCCAATAAGGCTGCACTTGCTACCAAGCCGGCAAGGGAAAGGGTAATAATTTTTTTCATGGCAATCTCACTCAGTGATGATTGTATTTAACGCCTAATTGCCTCAATCAGCCACAGCTAATTGGTAAAGCCTGTAACAAGATGTATCGCTTAATGAATAGACAACAAAGCCATATTTCTTGCAGAGAAAAGTACGAGCTACTGTGATTTCTCTATGCTGATGTATTCGATATTAATTCGGATCGCTTGCCACCAAAAGACTGCAGCTGAGGGGGAATGAGATAAATACACCGGGAACGATAAGATAAATCCGGGACTAGCCCAAACTAAACGGGACTTATCGGGACAAGACTGTAAGAACGTTACACACAGAGTAATAAAAAGGCCGCGAGAAAATCAGGCTCAAAAATTCGGCCAGTTGAACTCAACCTCGCCGCAAAAAAACAAAAGCCAAAACAAATAGCCGGTCAATGTCGCCGCGAGACGGATGCAGGTGCGAATCATATCAACGCCCAAAACGAGAAGCGAGTCGTCGGCACATCCGCCGCCAATGCTGACGGCCAAGCGAACAAGCGACCCAAACAATTCCTGCTATGCCGCCAAGCGCCGTGCCAGCCGCGCTCTCGATCTTAGCCACAATCCGTTTCATCAATTAGCCACCCGAAGCGATGTGCGCTGCCATGACCTTCAAGCAGTCCGACTGGCCGCGATCAGTTAAAACCATGAACGGCCGAGGCGCGGTACCAGGATGATTTACCTTCTTGGCGAAGCGGCCGCCGAAGTAAAGCGCCTTTTTATTTTTGGCTTTGATGACATGTGGTTTTGAGCCATTGTTCATCGCTGGCGCGTATGGAACATTAGTGCCGACACCGCCGACATTGTTAGAGCTAAACGGCGTTATTGATCTAGCCAAGTGGCCCTTGGCCTGCAGAATTTTTCCTGATGTCCCGCGCGCCGCTCTGGTGGCCAACGTCGATGCAGTCAGGGCTTTCCATTTAGTCGGGCGGCCTTCGGCGCGAAAGTTGTTCTCTACTTCGCCGAGCATCACCATCGATATACCGGCCATAGCGGGCGCTGTGTTCGTAGCATGCGCCGCCATCAACTGGAGCTTGCGCTGAACTGCATCATCGACAATTCTGATGCCAATCAAATTATTACTGATCATGTTTTTTCGCCCGGTCGCGCAACGCCGCTGGTGCGGCCTGAAGTTTGTCTCGATAAAACTTGTCTAACCGTTCAGCACCAGCGCCGGGATTGTAATCAAAGCCCATATCCGGTGTAGCTACTTTTCCGGTCAGCGGATTCTTATATCCGGTGACCGCAACATCGGCGATCGTGCCGTCTGCTTTCTTGACCGAGTGCCGCACAGTTTCCATGCGGCCCTCGCCACTAGACGTTTGAAAATCACCGCGATCTTTTGCGATATCCGTGCGAGGTATAACGCGACAGCGGCAGCGATAACCATTCGGTGGATACCATGTCGCCCAGAATGGATCGTCATATCGAAAAACAAGGCCGTTCAATGCCGCGTGCTGTGGCCGTGTTCGGTTATCCATCGTTGCGGAGTACTCCCACCAGGGCGCATATTGCGTCGCGGCCATCATTCCTTTGTAGCGGCCGGCCATGTAGGCGCTCTGCATGTTGGTTTCGTAGATTGTTTCGAGCCGCCATGGCGTGCCATAAGTTACGGTGCGAATTTCTCCGGTCGACTTATCGGTCTGTTCGCGCTTTCCCCACCATCCTTTTGCCATCAAAATCGGCCGCATTTTGTCCAGAAACAGTGGAAACGAGCCGCCTTCTTTCAAGTCGTCGCCGATCGCCTTATAGATATCGGTCAATACGTCGAGCTTAGTCACCTTCGCGACCGTGAATGAGTGCGTGTTTGCATGGCGCCAGACTTCCTGCCAGTCCCACGATATTTTCAAGCCCTTGCGTTCAAAAAAAGCGATCGCATCCGCAGGCGGCATATTGAACACCGCCAGCAAATCGTCTTGCGCCAGTTTAGGATTGATCGGCGTCGGCATTCAAGCGTCCCCATGTGTCGAGAGCAAAAATTGCGCGTGCCAGCGACTGTTGCAAGTCGTCCATCGGGACATTTGGAAACAAGTCGACCAGTCGTTCCAGCGCTTCTGCATGATTTTTTGATTCGCGGACAGCTTTGATTACTGGCGTAAGAATCTTAACCATTAGCGGTTGCAATTGGTCTTCCGCTAACGTCGCTAGTAGCGCGTCTACTGCCGCTTGGTCTGCCGGTGTTTCCGGTTCGGCAAATTCAGCGGTCGAGCCATCGTTTGCGGCATTAACTACCGCGCTGATTGGCTTCGGCTGTTCGATCTCGGTATATTCACCGCCAAAGTCTTGCTGAATACTTTTTAATGTAGGACGGAAACCCATGTCGAATAACAACTTACGGGTCGTCGCCATTTTTTCGGTATCGGCCGGCTCTTCAATAATGCGCTGAACGCTAGGTATTGGCGCGCCCGGCATGTTGTATTCGACAATCCACTTCACCAGTTGTGCGTTATTTGTTTCGGACAAAAGGTCAGCGTCGGCTTTCACCAGCTCAAGACGAACATCGTTTTCGATGTTGATCGCAGACGCTAGCTGGCCACCCGAGCCAATGCCGCCCGACTTGCCCAATACAATCCCGGCAATTTGATCGTCCATGTATTTGCAAAGGCGCTCGTATGTATCGATACCAGAGCGAGCGGCTTCAAGCAAAGTTATTTCCATGCCCGCCGGAACCATGATCGCGCCTTCCTGCTGAAAAGCGCGAAGAGCTGTTTTTAAGGTGGATTTTTCAGCCGCCGTGGCACCGTTCGGATATTTGCCGACCGGGACCGGTGTCCCGAAGCGCTCAGCAAATGCCAGCCAAAATTGAATGCCCTGGCGTTTGAAAAAGACCGGCCAAAACAGCCTGGTGCCGAGGCCAAGTCCCCACGGGTTGTTGTACTTCTCACCGAAGCGATGAAGCATGAATTTCCGATGTGGTACTTTTTCGCCATCGTTGTAATTGCCTGGCGTCAGCAGGCGTACGCCGCAGCGGCCAAATCGGTATTCATCCTCGTCAGGATTTAGTTTGAACTGAAGTGTCCAAGGTTCGATATCAAGCGCGTCATCAACAACTATTTCATTGCCATCTTTTCGCCACATGATTTCATGCGCCGACAAACCTTTGTTCGTTGCATCAAGCATGTTTTTGGAAAGACGGTCAAAGCCCAATCCGCGCAATTGCGCATTGACCATGGCTGCGGCTTTTTTTGCGACGCGTGACGAGTCGCCTTCAGGCGGCGTCACTGTCCAGTTGCGTGAAGTCAACGCAAGCTTGCGCTTTTGTAGCGTTTCCCAAACCTTTGCATCGCGCTCCAGTTCGTCATAGATTTTTAACCCGTTGGCCGAGCCGCCGCCACGCGTCAATAACGTGTCATCCGATGGCAGTAAGCGATCAAAGTTTCCTAGAATAAGTTGCCGAGCGATGATCGATACTTCATTGAATACCGGCGTCAGGGTGCCGTCGCCTTCCGCTCCAACACTAGTGTCAATCAACGAGTTAGGTGCCGTTGTCATATCATCCTCATATAGTCTCTGTTGCCGCTGCCGATCACTTCATCGGTGATCGACTCGAATTCAATTAGCCCACCTGGGTTGTTACAAGCGAATACGGCAAGCGCGACGGATACCGCAGCATCACCGTGGCGTTGGCCACCATCAGCGCCGACCGTGTGGCCCGTGTCGGGTATCTTTGGCACGCCCTTGTCGACAACAATCGCGCGCATATCGGCGAGTACGTCAGCGTCCTTGGCGATCGTAATTTCATTGTCTTCAAATGCGGCCTTCATTCTTGGCATGTTTTCCTGGTACCACGGCCGGCTCAACATGACTTGATGAATCACTGAAGCGCCAAACTCTTGCATAGCAACTTCAGCCAGGTACTGACCATTGCCGCGTGCGTCCATTGCGCCGCCGGAAAAACGCGGGAGACGACGTACGACCCAGAACAAGAGCTGCTCCTGCTGTTTGAATGGGGCGTTGCGAAGTTCGATCATGAATGGCGCGCGCTTGTGCAATCGCTGACCTTCAATCAACGGCGTCAAAACAGACAGATCGCCAGTGCGTCCGAAATCGAAGCCGTAGAATGAGCGGCTGTGTTTCGGCAACGCGTCCATCAACGGCGCAAGATTTTCGTCTATCCAATCCTTAGTGAAGGACTCTCGTTCTTCCGCACCGCGTTGCTCAAAATGCTCTGGGCATTTAAACCGCAATACAGGAATAGACGCATCCATACGCGACTGAATCAACGAACTGGACAGATACGCGCCGCCCGATTTCGACGGGATAACATCCAGCTCTTCCGACGCATTGGCGCGATAAACCGCGTAGATGTCGTCACGCCATTTTTGTTGCCCCTCTGCGGTCCACTCCTTGCCCGTTTTTAAACAAACGCGTTCATACAGCCCATCGGCTAAAGCGTCACTAAAAGTAATGTGGTGATGGCTGTACGGCACTTTGCCAGCGGCTATGTCCAGGATCAATTCATTAAAGGGATTGTCGACACCGTTATGCGTCGAAATGACAGCGACACGCCCGCCCCAAATCAACAACGCAAACGCCGCTTTAAGCAGCTCGCCAAGCTCGCCGTGGAATGCGGCTTCATCAATCACGACCTTACCCTGCTTACCGCGCAGATTGGATGGACGAGATGACAGCGCGGTTATGCGATTACCTGAGGCAAATTTAATTGAGTATGTGAGTACGCTTTTTTGCTCGTCACCGTCCTTGTAAATCTCGGCGCCTTCTTCAATCGCGCTGGCTACTTCGCCAAAGTGGGCGGTCCATTGTGCGCAGTCGAGAATGAACTCAATGGCCATATCCTTGTTGTAGCCGATGTACCAAACGTCCATGCCAGTGGTACTAGCCGCAAGCAGTACATCGTCAGCCGCTTCGCACCAGGTGAGACCAACACGACGCGACTTGTCCGCCACTTTTACCTGTGATTGATCAGCAACCCACCGTTGCTGATAGCCGAGTAAAACGCCGGGGGTACGAATGCCAAATTTATAGTCACCATCTTCTGCTTGTTTGCGCAACGCAGCCGGCACCAGTTCGTTGAGGTCGCTCATTTGGCGCGCACTTTCTTGGCGACTGAAACAATCGTTTGCCAGATAGAGATACCCATGCCAAAGCCAATGCCGGTGATGATCGCGTTGAAAATTGTCATCACTAATCCGCTATGCCGAGAATCTTGCGTTTGATCTCCGCGACCATTTCATCAGATAACCCAGCCTGGCGCGCTGTAGCCGCGACTTCGGTCGCAGTGTCCTTGGCTTTATTCTTGACCTTGCTACGGAACTCTTTAATGTTGGTTGACGAGAAGCCCGAGTCGATCGCGATGCTGGCCAGTTTTGCGAATCCGATCTTTGGGTCTTCTTCCATATTCATCAGCATCGAGAACGTCTTTTCCTGAATGACGCGCAGCAAGGCGTCGCCCATCGCGTTCTCATCATCAGGCACGGCTTCACCGATCGCACGCGCTTGTTCGGTAGCGATCTTGATGGCGGCCATTTTCTTTTCAAACTGCGAACCGTATCGGTGCAGGCTCGACTTGCTGATGTCGAAACCTTTCTCCTTCAACTGCGCAGTCAGTAATTCGTATTCGGCAAAATTGCCGTCCAGGAGCGCTTTATCAAGCCATTCCTTGATGGCCTTTGGTAGGGCCACGACTTTAGACCGGCGTGCCATTAGAATTTCCCCAGCGCGTAGAACGCGGCAACCGTCAATGCCACACCCAGCAAGAAGCCGATTCCCATACCGCGCAGCATGTTGCAGATTTTGCAGTAAGTGGAAAGCGGCATAAGTACTGTGCAGGCAAATGCAAATGCGTTGTCCTTCGCCACGGACGGCGCGCGCTTGATCTTCAGGCAGATATCGTTAAGTCGTTGGCCCATGTCGATCACCAGTATTTTTCTGGCCGCGCAATGCCCGGATCACAGTCGATTGTGTACTCGACGAGGTCTACTCCATGCCGAGATAGCTTTGCGTGCCACTGCAGGCTCTTACGCCCGCTCAGCTCGACCAAGTTGCGCGCCTCCAGGTAGTCCAGCTCGCGACGCAGCTCTTGCTGCGTTACAGGAACCGAATCCTGCAACGCGCTGATGATGAGGGCTTCGCCCGCGCCGATCGGGCGTGAACATTGCAGGCACTGCAAAATCATCCAGCGGTGCGTCTCCCGGCGCGCCTTATCGAGGTCAAGCTTAATCATTTTTATTTCCCCTTAAATACGCATGGATGGTATTCGCAAGTCCGTCAAACTTAGCGTGCAATGTGGTCTCTGATCTGATCGCATCTTCTCGCTTGACATATTTATCAGGTAGCTCCGCTTTCATTTCGAGCAGGTTTCGCTCGGATTGTTTTTGGGTCGCTTCCAGTAGCAAGAAACGCGCGTCGCTCCGCGCATCAGATTCAGCGCGTGATTTTTCGATCTGCTCAAATCGATCGTTGCTCCGCGTATCAGATTCAGCACGCGACTTTTCGAGCAGATCAAATCTCAGCGACAGGCTGTTGTTGAACTGGCGCACCGTCAACATAATCACGCCCCAGAACGCGCTGACCAGCGTGAATACAAGCCCCAACAATTTCCAGATATCCAAATCAATCACCATTGAAGTGTTCATCATTTCTGCCCTTCGATAAACACCGTGTGGTTGAGCAGCGCATCTACTTGTTTTTCGAGTTTTCGGCAGTAGGCTCCGTACTCGTTGTGGTGGGTGAGGATGTCGGCAGCTTTGACTTCGCTGCGGCCAAAGGCATCGGGCGCGCATGACGGGTTGTCATCTCCGCCGACAGCGGTGCCGTCTTCTGCGAAGCCGTAGCCGATGGCCGTGTTGTAGTCGCACACCCAGCCATTAGTGACAATCCAACCAGGCACAGGAGTGAGTTCAGCTTTTGGCGCTGCACGGTAGAGAGTTGAAACATCATTCGCCCTTTCATTTAATTTTTTAGTCTGAACATCGATCACCCGATTCGCCGTGACCAACTGCTTCGACAGAGTCAGCACATTTGCGGCTTCGCTGTCCAGCTTGGCTTTCGCTTCTGCGTCGGCCTCACTCTGCGCCAGTAATCGCGCAGCGGCATCGCTGGCGTTCTGAAGCTTGTGCATGTTGTCAGCGCGTACAAAACCTTCGGCGTCGAACTTTGCCTCGTATCGGTTCAAGGCCCAATGCGCGGCCACCGCAATGACCGCCAGTACGCCGATCCACAGCGCCCATTTTTGAAACCGCGCGATCACTTGGTCACCTCGCTAGATTGACCGGGCAATTTCGTGCACAGGCCTTGCGTCGAAATGAAGCGCATGGCCAGATTGATGATCGGCAAACCGAACGCGGCGAGTTGATATTTGTCGTCCGGCAGCAGCCCGCGCAGTTTTTCCACGTTCGCCTCGGCCAGTAATAAAACCGTCACGATAAAGTTGAACCAAACGACTTTTGATTTCCACCATTTCTTCATCGCGCACCTCTCGATGCCGCTTTATGACGCTGGCGATTGCGATGTTTGACGGCGACACGCTTCATGTGCGCAACGGACACAGACGCACCGCGTGTACCGACTAGCGCGGCGGCATTTGGAAGAACGCGGTCATTAAAAAAACCGCGTTTGACTTTGCTTGAGATTGACGGCCGCATACGCAGCTCACGTACCGGTATTGCGCCGCCCGAAAATGCGCCGAGCATCACGGCAGCGGCTAGAAAGCTACGACGGATGCTAGACATTTTTCACCCCCAAGAAAAGCGCGCGCTCGTCTTCGCGACGGGCTACGAGGCCCCTCGCAACTTTCAGACAGCCGCAGCTCGGATCGCGGTATTTATTCCAGCGCGGGAATTCGTTGGCCGCGCCTTTTTTGTCGCCGGCGTTCAGCTTGCGCAGTAATGTGGAATCGGCGAAATCACCAGGCACGCCGTCAGCTTTGCCAAGCCCGATATTGAGGGTGAGGCTTACCAGCGCATCGAACTCGTTTTGTGTGAGTTCAACTTTGACCAGGCGTTTGATGCCGTTCTCGAATCTAAGATTGTCCTGGGCAAGCAGCTTGTCCGCCGTGATCTCGTCGATCTCAACGTTGTGCATATAGTCGCCAGTTGACAGGATGACGTGGCCCCAGCCGATTGTTGGCTTGCCGGCGTCGCACAAATATTTTCGCTTAGCGAATCCTTGCGGGGAGATTTTTGGCGGGCCTTTTTCATACCGTTTTTCAACGGCAAGGCCTGCTGGTGAAATGCGTAGGTGGTCGTTCAAGCGCGTCTCGCAACGTGGCGACGGCACTTGATCTTGCGGGCTGCAAGAAGATGGAAGTGCTCGTCATGGCGCGAGATTACGCGCGCGCGTGACGAGGGATAACTAAAACGTTTTAGTTATTGGTACTAGGCGACAGAGAATTCGCCTAATAGATTTTGGTTTCAGGATTAAGCGGTTTCTATAACTCTTTTGACGCGGTCCGCCTGCATGCTTGCACGTCACCGGTATATATTTTCTTCGCGCTCTTCAAATATGAAGCTCGCCATTCGGTTCGCTCTTTCAAGGATTCAACCAGATAAGGTCGGAAAGATTGCAGGGCGTCAAGGCAAGAGCCGTATCTTGCTGTCGGCGCGTCCTTAAAAGTCTGCTGATCTTTAAAACCTGCCTCGAGCCGGTCCAGTGTCGGCAGGTAGGCTTTGCCCGCATCCATTCGTCCTTCCGAAATTGCCTTGTGAGCCGAGCTGATCGACTTCACAACCGCCTGGGCATTTTCTCGGGATTGCGCTGCGTCCCAAAGGATCGGCGCGCCTTGAGCATTCAGTGACCCCGTGGCCAAAACTGCCGCTATCAAAAATATTCTCATTCTATTTTCTCCATGTAACGCGTTCACTTATTCTTGCGCCCCGACTGCGCGGCCAATGCGGCCATGCGGTCAATCGTGTGTTTATCTTCGGCCCCGGCCGTACGGTAGTTATCAAGTAAAGCCATTTCATCAGGCAGCAGGCCTTTGCTTGGCAGCCTGTCCTTAAAACGTTCGAGTAGTTGATCCGCAGATAGTTGTTCTTCAAACGCGGTCGATTGCATATCCATCAGAAGACCATGACTTACTGAAGTAAAGCGTAGCGCAATTTCAACAGCCGCGTCCGTCGCTTTTCTAATTTTCGCAAACGCGATATCTGTCTTAAATACCGGCCCGGCTTTCGTCACCAACCATTCGGGGCTAACGTGGAATATATCCACCAATGCCTTTGATACGTCGGCGGGCATTTTCTTAATCTTGCCGCGCTGAATATCTTTCAAACGTTGGACTTCCACGCCTAGCTTTTCTGCTAGGTCGCTCTGCCGAATATCTAGTGCTCGCATCAATAAATCGAGTTGTTCTGTGGCATTCATATGTAAGTGGACAATCCGCAAAAATATGCTTTACAAGGTGGATAATATCCACCATAATCAAAGCTAATCAATTGAAATCAATTTAATAAGTGTACGCGATGCCAAGGAAAAAACATATGAGCGGAGAAGACGTGAAGCGTAATTTGCGTTCGCGCGGCGTCACGCTGACTGCGTGGGCGCTAGAACACGGGTTCCCTTACCCCATCGTCAGCGGAGTAGTTCGCGGCGTCATCAAGGGAAATTTCGGCGTAGCGCACGACGTTGCAGTTGCGCTCGGGATGAAAACGGAAGAGGCCGAATCGTGAGAGCGATGCGGCAACTAAATTACGCCGTCCGCCTCGGCTTAAAAGAAGGCGAAATCACCACCTCGGTTCACAAAGTAATTTAAGGAGCAACTCGCATGCATCTGTACAAGATCACGGCAACATTCCCGGCACCAGAGCGGGGCAATCAATTCAAAGAAGCGACTGCGGTTTATCGCGGCATCGTCGGCGAAAGCGACCCGGAAGCCCTGGTCAAGGCGCACGCCCGCCACGTACGCGACGGCCATTCGTTAACGGGCGCCAGCTTCAAGATCAACGAACGCAAACTCGTCGTGCCACCCGCAATGGCGGCCGTATGAGTAAGGCGGCCGACTACACCAACGAAGCCCAGCAACGCCTGCTCAAGGTTGTGATGCTGCTTGGCGAAGACGTCATCACCGGCCTTGCACCGGCGCAGATTGCCAAGGCGCTCAACGTGCCGGCGTCCTATGTGACCCGCGACCTGGACAACCTAAAAACCGCAGGCTGGGCCGTCTATCAAGAAGAAACCGGACGCTGGCTGCTCGGCACCAAGCCGGGCGCGCTCGGCGTCAACGTCATGTCATCTATCGACCGCGCCACGCGCAAGGTTGAAGAAGCACGCAATCGATTCTCACGCAGCAACTAACAGGGGAAACAAAAATGGCACGTAAAGAAAAAGCAGCAGTAGCAAGCCAGGACAGCGCAGACCACGCAGCGCTGGCGCAAGGCACGCAATCACTTGTCGAGGTTTCCGCAAACGCGGCGGCCGTATCTGAACTGATCGGTTACACGCTGCCGTACGACCGCGATCGCATTGTGCAAGAAGCGAAGTTTTACCTGGTGCATTCAACCGAAGCAATGCTGGAAGCAGGCAAGCGCTTTTTGCTGCTCAAGGAGAACGAAAACCACGGCGCCTTTCTGGAAGTCGTCCAAGACCAGCTAGGGATGGACGTGCGCCTGGTGCAGAAGATGATGCAGGCCGCCGCCAAGTATCTGAGCAACCCGGCAATTGCGTCAAATGCGAAAGCGCTTTCGTATTTGGGCAAAACCAAATTGTACGAACTGATGGTGATGGACGACGAAACCATTGCCGAAATCGCCGCAGGCGGCACCATCAACGGCTTGAATCTGGACGCTATCGACCAGATGACCACCCGCGAATTGAAGGAAGCATTGCGCGAAGCCAACGCAACGCAAGAAGCCACCGAGCGCGTGCTGGCCGGTAAAAACAAAAAGATTGACCAGGTCGAACGCTTGCTGGAACGCCGCAAGGCCGAGACGCCAGAGGCGGAATGGGAGTGGGCGCCGTTCCGCAAGTCGGCAATTGACGCCGGTGAGCAGTTAGCCAGTTTCATCCAGACCGAACTGCGCAAAGCGTTCCTGGATATTCAAGAGCACGGCGACCAAGGCAGCGGCGTACCTGAGGATGTGGACGCGGTACGCGAGGCCGTACTCGTCGGCGTCATGAAATCACTGGTGGCTATCCAGAACGACTTCGGTATTCACGTCGATCTGGACGGCGTTGTGACGCCGGCCTGGATGCCCGGTCAAACGCAACAAGGCTAACCCACCATGAGCAACGATCTCGCCATTCAGGATACGCTGCGCGCCCTCGGCCGGGCGCTGCAGTCGGCCAAGCACGGCACGGGCACGCCGCTGGTTGAGCGCGCCGCGAAGGACTTGTCCGTGTCGAAAGCCACGATCTTTCGCAAGCTCAAGGAATTGGGCTTCGACTTCGGCCGCAAGCAGCGCACGGACAAGGGCGACAGCAGCTTGACCCGCGAAGAGGCGCAGACCATATCGGCCTACCTGATGGCGGGCACCCGCGCCACCGGCAAGCGCATCGTCAGCATCGAGCAGGCCTTGGTCGATTTGCGCGCCAACAGCATGATCAAGGCGCAGTCAATCAGCGCCGATGGCGAGATCACATTCTTGACGCCGAACACAGTCAACCGCGTCATGCGTGAGCTGGGTCTGCACCCCGACCAACTCAAGCGGCCGTCGCCGCACGTTGAGCTGGCCAGCCTGCACCCGAATCACGCCTGGCAGATTGACGCGTCTGTTTGTGTGCTTTTTTACCTGCCGAAACAAGGCATGAAGGTAATGAGCGACAAGGAGTTCTACAAAAACAAGCCCCAGAATTTCAAGAAAATTGAGAACGACCGCGTCATCCGCTACACCTGCACTGATCACACGACCGGCACGGTGCAAGTGCGGTATTACGCGGGCGCAGAAACCGGCATCAATTTGGCCGACTTCTTCATCCACTGCATCCAGCAGAAAGAAAGTAATCAGGAGCCTATCCACGGTGTCCCGTTCATCCTCATGGACGACGCGGGCAGCGCGAACACCAGCCATTTGTTTAACAACTTGCTGGACCGGCTGGGCGTTCGCCACATCACGCATGCACCAGGTAACCCGCGCGCGTCAGGCTCGGTCGAGCGCGCACAGAATTTGGTCGAGTGTTATTTCGAGTCCCGCCTGGGCGTTGGCAAGCCGGTGCAATCGCTAGACGAGCTCAACGCTCTGGCCGATGTGTGGGCGCGTTGGTTTAACTCGGCGCGTAAGCACACCCGCCACGGCCATACGCGTTACGCCTTGTGGCAAACCATCAACGCAACGCAACTGCGCGTCGCGCCTTCGCGTGAGATATGCCAGTTGCTGTTATCCACCAGGCCGGAAACCCGCGTTGTCGATGACAGCCTGCGTATCAGTTACGCGATGAAAGGCCAGCCGTCGTTCAAGTACTCGGTGGCGCATGTGCCGAATGTCCTGATCGGGGAAAAGCTGACCGTCTGCATCAACCCGTACTCGGTCCCCGCGATCAACGTGATCGAGGTCGGCGCGGACGGCAAGGAAATCTTCTTCGAGTGCCAGCCGCTGGCGGTCAACGATTACGGCTACACCGAGGCGGCGGTCGTTATCGGCGAGGCGCACAAGTCTGTCGCCGATACGCGGTCCGATACCGCGCGCAAAGCCGGCCAGATGGAAGCCTACGGCGTCGAAACACTGGAAGCGGTCGATGCCAAGAAGCGCGCGAAGGTTCGCCCGTTCGCCGATGTCGACGCGATCACGCATCTCAAGACCGCCACTGTCGCCACCTATATGACCCGCAGCGGCACCGACATGGATATCGCCAGCCCACAAGTTGAATCGAAGCCGTGGTCGCACACCAAGGCAGCAACCGCCCTGGTGCGTCGCGGTGTGGTGATGACGCCGGAGCGCAACCGATTGATCAAGCAGTGGTACCCGGACGGCGTGCAGGAATCAGAGATCGACACGCTCGAACAACGCCTGGTCGCAAGACCCAACCTGCGCGCAGTTTCATAACGCCGTAACTCAGCCTTAACTCAGGAGCAACCCGAATGAAAGCACTACTGCAAAAACTGAACAAATCACAGAACGATCTGGCGCGTTACTGCGTCGCCAGTTCGGCCACGATCTCGCTGATCGTCACGCACGACATCTGGCCAAAACGCAAACCAGAAATCTACCGCGAAAAGATTGTCGAGTTCCTCGGCCTCTATGGCGCGACACCGGAGGAAACCATCGAAGCATTGACATTCAAAAAGCCTGTTGAAGGCGAAGCAGCGCCAAAAATAAAAAGCAAGAAATCACCGAAACCAACCCAGCCAGAACCGGAGGAAACCATGTTATTGCAAAACGTAACGCTCACACCGCAGGCGCGCAAGCACTTCGGACTTGTCACCAACCCGTTCGCCGAGGATTTGCACAGCGTCGAAGACGTGTTCCTGTCGCCTGACATTCGCTATGTCCGCGAGGCGATGTGGGATGTCGCCAAGAACGGCGGCTTCTGCGCACTGATCGGCGAGTCCGGCAGCGGCAAAAGCACACTGCGCGAAGAGATGGTAGATCGCATCAAGCGCGAAGGCGCAAAGGTCATCGTTGCCGAGCCGTACGTGCTGGCAATGGAAGTCAACGATGAAAAAGGCAAGACGCTCAAGTCGTCGCAAATTGCAGAGCATCTGATCCGCTCGATCGACCCGTCAGAGACGCCAAAGAATCAGCCGCAAGCGCGCTTCGAGCAGTTGCACCGATTGCTGGTGTCATCGCGTGAAAACGGATACACCCACGTTCTGCTGATCGAAGAGGCGCACTGCCTGCCGACCGCAACACTCAAGCACTTGAAACGGTTCCGCGAATTGAAAGACGGCTTCCACCGCCTGCTTGGCATCCAATTGATCGGCCAGCCGGAGCTGGGCATCAAACTTTCTGCGCACAGCCCGGAAGTTCGAGAGGTGGCGCAGCGCTGCGAGATCGTCCAACTGGAGCCGCTTGACCGCCACCTGGAAGGTTACATCACGCACAAGCTGCAGCGAGTCGGCAAGAAGCTGCTCGATGTATTCGATGCTGACGCAGTGGACGCGATCCGCTCCAAATTGACACAGTCGGCACGCGGCCGTCCTAACGAAACCAAATCCATCTGCTACCCGCTGGTTGTCAACAACCTGATCGCGCGCGCCATGAACAACGCCGCCGCGATCGCGGAGCCAAAGGTCACCGCCGAACTCGTCATGGAGGCCGTGTGATCGTATTCGGCATCGCCGGTCTCGCCTTGCTGTTTTTTGGCGACGCCGGCATGGGCCTTTTTTTACTGGCAATTCATTTTGTGACGGGAGATTAACGATGTCGTCCATTCAAAACGGCCAGAGCGTAGTGGCATTTCGCCAAGCCACACCGATTTGCGGCAACTGCAAGTTCGAGAAGCGCGCGCGCAATGAACGCCAGGACAAAACCGAACGCACTTGTGGCAAGCACGGCTGGTACGTGTTCATGAGCGCGACCTGCAACAGCCATCAATACAGGGAAAGGAATTCAAATGCCGTTACCAACACTTGATTTTGAAATGATGTTCCAGCGTCTGCGCGGCCGTACATATCGCAAGTTCCACGCGCTACGTTATCGCTGGTCATGCGTTCGCGCCAAACACGATCTGCGCTATTTGAAATTATTCGGGCGCCTGCGCGCAAAGTATTCGCCGGAGGAAAACGTCGCTTATCGCCTGATGTGGGCCGTGGCCATTGGCGGTTTGCTGGTGGTGCTGCTTCTCGACACCGGCGTCATCGACCCGGCGATGCTCTACCTGCCTGTCGACGCGGGTATTTCGTCGGCACGGAGCGCCGCCTAATGCGCGCCGCTGGCCATCACCAGTTGCTAGAAATCCTGTCACGCAGTCACATCGGTGGCAGTAACAGTATCGGCGGCCCGGCCTTGGCCAGCCAGCTTGGCGTCAAGCCGCGCACGGTCCGCGCAATGGTGCTGAAGCTACGCGAGAACGCGATCGCTGTTTGCGGCAGCCCAGAGATCGGCTACTTCATCGCAGAGACGCCGGAAGAAGTAGACGCCACTTGCAAGCTGCTCGAACAGCACGGCCTGCACCAACTTCATGTCGCATCGCGTATGCGAAAAACCACGCTGCCGGAATTGCTCGGCCAGCTTCACCTCAACACCTAAGGCAACAACATGCAAACGACAACCGAAACCATTCTGCACCTGGCGAAAATACGCCCTGGCATTACCGCAGACGAGATCGAAAGCGAAACTGGCATCGACGTAGATCGTATTCAGAGCCATCTCAACGATCTGGCCAACAAGGGCCAGCTCCTTGCCGCTAAGGTTCCCGCGTCTGGCGGCGGCAAGAAAATGGTCTACAGCCTCAACCCGACTTATCTGGGCTGGCGCGAACCCGGATCGACGCAAAAAGACCAGGTCGAAATCCCTCGCTTTGCCGGCCCGAAATCTCCCGTCGCCGGTGACATCGTCAAGCTTGACGACGATGTTATGTCGTCGCTGTCAGTCGGCGGTTTCCAGATTACAGAGTGGAAGGCAGGAAATATTTCGCTGTCCGCCAACAACCGCACAGTCGAACTGGCGGCCGATCAATCCAGAGCACTTCGCGCATTCATCGCGCTCACTTAATCCATCACCACCAACCGTTTAAGGAAATCAGCATGGCCAGCAAACAACGTATGAAAGCAGCCGCATCACAATGGGTTGCGCAATCACAGGATGACGCCGCGTCGACAATTCGCTTGATTGGTGAAGTCGGCCGCGATGTATCGCGCCTGACCGCCAACATGAATGACGAGATCGCGGCAGTAACGCAGAAGTACCAGGAGCTGATCGCGCCCAAGCAGGAACGCCTGGTATCGATGCAGAGCGGCGTGCAAGTATGGTGCGAAGCCAACCGTGACAAGCTGACCAACAGCGGTAAGACCAAGTCGGCCAACCTCATCACCGGCAACATCATGTGGCGACAGCGCCCGCCGTCGGTCACGATTCGCGGTGCCGACAGCGTGATCGAAACACTCAAGAAACTGGCGCTGGGCCGCTTCGTCCGTACCAAGGATGAGATCAACAAGGACGCCATTCTCAACGAGCAGGACGCGGTGCGCGGGATCGCTGGCATCAGCATCGTGACTGGTGTCGAAGATTTTGTCATCGAGCCTTTCGAGCAAGAGGCCACGCAATGACCGGCGCAAAACAAATTGCCGTCGGCGATGCGGTCACGTTCACCTGGTACAAGGAAGTGACCCGCGCCCGGTCGTGCAATATCAACTTCTCAACGCGTACCGGCACGGTGCTGGAAATGAGCGACGACATTGCCATCGTCAAAACCAAATCCGGCGCGCGTCACAAAGTTAATGTCGCCGACCTGCGCTTGGTCGGCGAACGATCGGCACTTACGGACGCAGTCATGAGCGGCTTGACCGGGGAGAAATCGCAATGATCCGCCTGCTGAATTTCCAATCGCCGTTCGTGCCGATGATCGAAGCCGGACAGAAACCGCACACGATCCGTGCGTTCCGTACTGACGGCAAAGACCCGGAGCCAGGCGACACGCTGCATCTGTATTACGGCCTGCGCACCAAGTCCGTCCGCCTACTGGCCGCAGAGCCTTGCCAGTACGCCACCGAGATCATGATTCAGCCAAGTGCCGGCAACGTGTATCACGTCCTGCTCGGTGGCCGTCCGCTGGAGCAGTATGAGATCGAGCAACTCGCGCGCAATGACGGCTTCACGGACGCGTCGCAATTCATGCGCTACTTCGAGAGCCAACACACACTGCCTTTCAAAGGCCTGCTGATCGGCTGGAATCCGATTCCCGTTTATGCTACCAAACACTGACATGAAAAATAACGAAATCATTGACGCCAATAAGATCGATGCCGAACGCCTGCGTTTCTTGATCAACCAGGATATCGAAAACAACTTTCCGCGCTCCGGGCTTTTCATCGGCCGTATTCCTTCCAATGAAGTGCTGACCGGATTAGAGGCGCTTGAGGCGATTGACGAAGTGCGTAACTATGACAGTGCCAATTCTCCTGCAGTCGACTATGCACGTGAGGCGCTGTTGTTTCGGGCGTTCATTGACGCGACTATTGCGGACGGTGCCGAACGCCCATTGACACCGCTTCAAGCGGCTATCAAGGCCGCGTTCAAACAGTTTGAACCGACATGTGTCGCCGATGTTTTAGATTGCATCAGCCGCGCCTTTCAACCGTTTCTATCGTCGAGCCATATCGTTGACGCCAATAAAAAGGTCGGCCTTACCGAGCACAATCATGGATAAAGAATCCGCCCTGGCTAAAATCCTCAAGTGCCTGCGTCTGTCGAAGTCAGCCAACGAACACGAGGCCGCAACCGCATTGCGCCAGGCACAAGCGCTCATGCGTCAGCATCGGCTGGACGCGACTGACCTGCTGGCCTTCAGCGTGTCGGAAGCCGCAGCAAAATCCGGCGCCCGCGCCAAGCCGGTCGCGTGGGAGTGCGCGCTGGCAAATTTAACGTCGGACGCATTCGGCTGCCAGATTGTTTTCACGAGTGACTTCCAAAGCGGCTACTGGAAATTCATCGGCGTAGGCGCGAATCCTCAAGTCGCAAAATACGCGTTTGAGGTATTGCTGCGGCAGGTCAAGAAAAGCCGTTCGGAATTCGCCAAGCGGGAATGCAAGCGCTTGGTGCCGGCCAGCCGCACACGTCGTGCTGATCTGTTCTGCGACGCGTGGGTTCATGCTGTGGAAGCGAAGCTGTCCGCATTTTCGGGAGCCGAGAATGACGCGCCTGCCATCGCGGCATATTTGACCAGGACTTATCCAGCGCTGAAACAACTGGCAACGCGGGACCGCAACGCCGATAGAAATCTGCGCGACAAAGATTGGGACGCTGTAGAAGCCGGCCGCGCTTCCGGCCGCAATGCCGAACTCAATCGCGGCGTCGGTGGCCAAGCCGAACAGAAACGGATCGGCGCATGAAACATAACTTCCAAGTAGGGCAAAAGGTGCGAGTGCTTGAAGTTATCGTCGAATACCCAAGCGGCGATACACCTGGAGGCGTTTGCGCCGAGGTCGGTGACATTGTGATCGTTAGAAAGTTATTCAGTGGAGAACTCGCCTACTCGATCGGTGTGTCGCATGAAGGCCGCAGCGACGGAATGACATTCGTCGTTGCGCCAAAAGAAATCGAGCTTGTCACTGAGGGCGATCAATGAAACCCGCCAACGCCGACGACATCAAGAAGCGCGAGATCCGTTTGATCAAGATCGCGCAGCGCGAGTTGAACATGGAAGACAGCGCCTACCGCGATCTGCTGTGGGCGTTGGCGCGCGTGAAGTCGGCGACCGATCTGGACTGGACCGGCCGCAAGAAGGTGCTCGACCACTTCAAGGCGTGCGGCTTCAAGGTAAAGAGTAGCCCGGCCAACAAGAGCGCCAACGATGCGGAGTATCGCAAGGTGCGCGTGCTGTGGACAGAGCTGCACAAGCTCGGCGCGATCGCGCACGATACCGACCACGCGGTCCGCGCCTATGTCGAGCGCATGACGAAGAAATCGGACTTCGCATTCGTGAACAGTTTTCAGTCTCAGACGGTTATCGAGAGTTTGAAAAAATGGATTGCCCGCGTAGAGAAGAAGGAGAAAACAAATGTCTGATACCAGCTCGTTGATGATCGACGATTCCTACCCAGAGTTGCTGGCCGATATCGCGCGTGAGGTGTACTCGCATCTGAAGGTGCACCCGAAGATCAAGCTTCAGCACCAGGACGCGGCCGAGATCGCCATGTCGGTTAGCGAACACGTCCGCAAGAATATCGGCGGCGTTGGTTTGTATTTGCCGAAAGGCGTGCATTACGAAGCAAGCCTGCGCGAACAAGAAATTTATAAGGACTTCAAGGGCGACAACTTCCACATCCTCGTGCGAAAATACGGCCTTACCGAAATGCGCATCCGGCAGATCGTTACCAAGGTCGGCAATTACGAACGCGCAAAGCGCCAACAGAATTTATTCGCGACCGAATAAAACGGCTTCTAAGGCGTTTAAGCAGCGCTCGACCTAAGAAGCCGCGCAAAATTAAATTGAACGTCGCCTGCGGCGTTTATAAACGGTTGTAAATCGCAACACATGCCTTACTCCTCGGCACTTTCTTGAGAATCAGAAAGATTCGCCCGACTTCTCCCTAATTTCCTTGCAGCCGCAGATGCGAAAGCGCCTTCGCAATTACTAAAACGTTTTAGTAAGTTCGGCGTCGCGCGATGCGGATACTGCGCTGCATGGATACCAAAACAACCCCGGCTACCAAGCCAATCGAGATTTTCAAGCCAGGCAGTTATGTCGCGATGAACGGCAAGCGGTACACGTACACCGCCGCCGATGTCGCCGATATGGCCGCTTCCTACGATCCGAAGCTTGCGGACGCGCCGTTTGTTGTCGGCCACCCGAAGCTCACCTCGCCGCGATACGGCCACGCCGCCAGGCTGTTTATCAACGATGCCGGTGTGTTGTGTGCCGAAGGCGCGGACGTAGCGCCAGAGTTTGCACAAGCCGTCGCCGACAAGCATTACCCAAAGGTCTCGGCATCGATCTATGAGCCAGACGCCGCAGGCAACCCGTCACCAGGCAAACACTACATCCGCCATATCGGCTTTCTCGGCGGCGTCGCGCCGGCCGTCAAAGGCTTGGCATCGGTTGAATTTTCAGAAGGCGAAGAAGGCATCGCAGACTTTGCGTATGAAGATCGCCTGGTCGTTCGCATGTTCCGCAGCCTGCGTGAATTCATGATTGAAACCTTCGGCGTTGAAAAAACAGATCGCGTATTGCCGAACTGGGATATCGAATCGCTGGAGTCCAGCGCCACCCGCGATGAAATCGAGGGCGACACCGTTCGCTCCTTTGCAGCCCCAATTATTCAACAGGAGAATCAAGTGACTACTGAAGCACAAAAAGCGCTCGAAGCGCGCGAACAAACGGTCGCAACCCGCGAAGCCGAATTAGTAAAGCAGCTGGCAGCGTTAAAGAAAACTCAGCACGCAGATTTTGCTGAAACGCTTGTGGCCGGCGGCTTGCTGCTGCCGGCTCACAAAGATGCGGTGGTGGAAATCATCGCCCAACTGGACGCCGCCGATCAAGTCGCAGATTTTGCTGAAGGCACCGAGCACCACGGCAAGACAGGCGCGGCGCTGTTTAAAGAATTCTTGAGCGTACAACCGAAGCAAGTGGAATTCAGCCGCGTCAGCAAGGCCGGTGGTGACGGCGCAGGCGTTGCCGAATTCGCCGCGCCGGCTGGCCAAGAGGTCGATCAAGAAGGACTGCTGCAACTGGGCAAGATCAACGCCTACATGGACGCGCATCCAGGTACTTCGTTTATCGCCGCCGCAACCGCAGTCGAAGCCGCAGCCTAATCGCGGAATAGTTTCAAACCATTTCAACGAACAGGAGCAGGACATGAGCAAACAGGGAATTTCGTTACTTACCAAATCAGTGATCGCCAGCGCGGCCTTGATCGCACACCGCGCGGTCACGGCAGCCGGTGCACACGCGGCGGCAGACATTTACGGCGTGGCCAACACATCCGGCGCTATCGGTGATGTGGTGCCGGTCGACGTGATCGGCACTACGCCAATGGAAGCCGGCGCGGCAATTCCTGTCGGCACCAAATACGTTATTGCGGACGGCGTGGGCCGCGCAATTGTCGGCGGTACCGCCGCAGCTTGCCTGGGCCGTTTGGTGCCAGGC
Source organism: Herminiimonas arsenitoxidans (assembly GCF_900130075.1). Classification (NCBI taxonomy): domain Bacteria; kingdom Pseudomonadati; phylum Pseudomonadota; class Betaproteobacteria; order Burkholderiales; family Oxalobacteraceae; genus Herminiimonas; species Herminiimonas arsenitoxidans. The sequence goes on along the minus strand of NZ_LT671418.1, from coordinate 1,462,722 downwards.
GAATCAGCGAGTGCCGCAGGGCAGTTTGTCGAAGTCTTGCTGACCCCGGCCGTATAACGCGGCCCGGCTCGCGGATCAAACGCAATTTCAATCACAGTAATTTAGGAGAGCAGTCTCATGATGAATAACCAGCAAGTGCGGGTCATTGACCCAATTTTATCCACCTTCGTTCGCGGCTACACCAACAACGAATATGTCGGTCAACTGCTGTTTCCAAACGTTGACGTAAGCGCTTCCGGCGGCCAAGTTATCGAATTCGGCAAAGAAGGTTTTATGTTGTACGCCACGCAGCGTGCTCCAGGCAGCAGTACTGCTCGTATGGAGTTCGGCTACTTGGGCAAGCCTTACGCCGTAGAAAACCACGGGCTCGAGGCGCTGGTGCCAGACGAAAACGATCGTGACGCATCCGTTGTGCCAGGTATCAGCTTGTCGCAGGAAGCCGTGGGCCTGGTGTTCGACTCGATGCAACTGCGCCTGGAATATCAACGCGCAATGACGGCTCGTAACGCTGCAAACTACGCGGCGTCTAACAAGGTCGCGTTGTCTGGCGCCACGCTTTGGAGCGCGACGACAAGCACCCCGAAATTGGACGTCACGGCGGGTATTGCCGCAATCCGCGCATCGACCGGCAAAAAGCCTAACGTCATGATCCTGCCGCCTATGGGCATCTCGAAGCTGGACCGTCACGCGGATGTTCGTGATCGTCTGAAGTTCACCAGCTCACAATCGGTTACTGCGCAAGCGCTGGCTAACTACTTTGAAGTCGAAACAGTTGTCGAAGGCAACGCGGTCTACTCGCCAGACGCTTCGACACTGGTTGACGTGTGGGGCAATGACATCGTGCTGGCATACGTGCCGACGAATTTCCGCACGCTGCGCGCGCCGTCTTTCGGCTACACATACCAGCTCAAGGGCCACCCGAACGTCAAGCAACCATACCGCGATGAAAACCGCGATTCATGGGTCTATGGCGTGAAGCATGAGCGCGTCCCGGTCATTGCCGGCGCAGGCGCCGGTTACTTGATCCAAAACGCGTTCTAAGAAATAGCCCACCGCCCGAAGAGCTAAAGGCGGCCTCGAATTGTCGGGGCCGCCGATCGGCAACCCAATAACGCATTGAAGGAAAAATCATGGCTAATAAAAATTACGTGGTCGTCACCCCGCTGAAAGTACCAGGTAAAGAAAAAGGTGAGTTCACCACGCTGCCTGAAGGTACGCCAATCACGATGGACGATACCGAAGGCGAAATTCTGGTGGGTATCAAAGCGATCCGCGTACCGGACGAAGTCGCAGTAGAGCCAGTTGCTGTCGGCGGCAAGACCGCAGCAAAGAAATAAACGAAAACGTGATGGACATGCCGCGTAGTGCCGACTACGTGGGGCAGACGCAAGATGTCAGGCAGCCGTGAGGCGAGACGTCAAGCACGATCAATAAGCAGCACCTAACTTCAAGGAAATCAACATGACGTACGCAACGCCCCAAGACATGATCGCTCAGTACGGTGAACGCGAAATGCTCGCGATCGCTGACCCTGACGACACGGGCGACGTCGACCTTGCAAAGGTGCAGCTTGCACTAGACAGCGCGTCGGACCAGATTGATTTCTCGGCCGGCCAGCGTTGTGCGCTGCCGTTGGTAATCAACACGCCAGCGGTGGCGACCTTTTTGAAACAACTCTGCATGGATATCGCCCGGTATCGCATGACTGGATCGAGCGGCGTTACCGCTACCGATGAGGTCAAGGATCGATACAAGGAAGCGGACGGCAATTTGAAAATGATCATGTCGGGCAAGATCATCCTCTGCGCGCAAAGTGGTGACGGCATCGCTAGCGGCGGCCAAGGTCTGCAGCCTGACAGCCTGACCGCAGGCGAAGCTGAGTCTGAAGGCGCGGGCCGAATGTTCACTTCAGACAGATTGCATGACTACATGGGTCGCCTAAAGTGATCGGCGAACTCGAAGACGCGGTTGTTGCGCGCATCGAGCTGCTGAAGCCGGCGCTGCCTTACAGCCTGCCAACGATTGACTCATACGGCGGCCAGATCGACGACAGCGCCCAGGCGACTTTTAAATTTCCGGCCGTATTTGTCTCGTTCGTCAACATGAAGACCGAGAAAGCATTCGGCGAACGTGACCGACTGTGCACCGTCAATCTCGTGCTGTATGTCTGCACACGTAACGCCCGTAACGAGCGGTCACGGCGTCAAGGCAGCGCGCATGAGGTCGGCAGCTATCAGTTGGCCGAAGACATGATTGCGCTGCTTGAAAATCAAAGCCTCGGTATGCCGATGCACCGCGCACTGACGCACACCAAGATCGACACGCTGTTTGTCTCGCGCAAATCGGACGGGGCGAAATCAGAAAGCATTCTGGCTGTCGGCTTTGAATGTTCGTTCGTATGGGAAGCCGCTTTGCCTGAATGCGCCAATGGCGGTGTGCCGGAAATTGTTTCACCCGCCCACGAATGGCTACGCACCGGTCAGACTTTTTATATCAAGCCTGGCGACGACACCGCCGACCTTACGGCATTAACCGAACACGCACCTAATCCATAGAGGAAACCATGAGCATTCTTATGTACGTACAAGCGACAACCGGTTTGAAGGTTCCAAAAGAAGGCAACCCGCGTGTCTACATCACTGGCACAGACATCGAGCCTGTCAAGGCCAGCCACTATTACCGCAAGGCGATATCGGACGGTGACCTGGTTGAACGGACCGAGAAGGAATTCACGGAGGCACGCGCAAAAGCGGAGGAAGCAGCAGCGGCGGCCGCAGTCGCAGCCGAGCAGCAGCTTGCCGCTGAACAGAAGGCCATCGCCGCCGCAGAACGCGCCGCAAAGAAAAGCGCCGGCTGATTTAGCCAGGGCAAATTAGTAAAACCTTTTTACGTATAGCGAAAGCACATCAATCATGGCTTCTCAAAACATTGCATTTGAAAAAATCGGCTCCAGCAATCGCAAGCCTAGCGTGCTGGCAGAGTTCAACATCCGCATGGCGACGCGCGGCTTGCCGGGCAATCGTCAAACCACGTTGATCATCGGCCAGAAAACTGCGGCCGGATCACTGGCCGCGCTGACGCTGACCAATGTGTTCTCGGACGTCGAGGCGGCGCAACTGTGCGGCTACGGCTCGCAGATTCACCGCATGGTATTGAAGACGCTGAAGGCCAACAAGTACTCGAACATCTCGATCATGGCGCTGGCTGACGCCGCTGGTGTCGCCGCGAGCTGGCCTATCACCGTCGCCGGCGTACCAACGGCCGGCGGCGTATTCAGCCTGGCGTTGAATGACGACATCATCGAGGTCGCTACCGCTACCACCGACACGCCTACGACGATTGCTGCGGCGATTGTCACCGCCATCACCAGCCGCCCCGAGCTGGCATTTTCTGCGGAAAACGAAGCAGGCGTTGCCACGATTGAGGCGAAGAACAAAGGCACCGTGGCCAACGCCTTCAAGGTGACGGTTGCGGGCACAACGCCAGGCATTACGTTGTCTGTCGGCGCGCAAGTGCCAGGCACGATTGATCCTGATATCACCGCCGCCTTGACCGCCGCTTTCATTGGCGGGCATGACCAGGTTGTGATCGCTTACAAAGACGCGCCGAACGTAGTGGCATTGCGCAACCACATTGACGCCGTTAGCGACCCGGCCGAGAAACGCTGGGCTCTTGGCTTTGTCGGGTCAAACGGTTCTTTTGCGACCGCGATGGCTTTGTCTGCTTCAATCGGCCACGGCTTCATCAACAATCCTTGGTGCCGTAACACCACCACGCCAACGATGGAGATTGCGGCCGCTTACGCCGCCGTGATCGCCGCGAACGAAGATCCGGCGCTCGGTTACGACAACGTCGAAGTCAAAGGCATTGCGGTGCCGCTGGTGATTGATCGCACCTCGCGTACTGAAGAAGAAAGCGCGCTCTACAACGGCCTCGCACCGTTGAGTGTTGGCCCCGGTGAGCGCGTGCAGATTGTTCGCGCTGTCACTACCTACACGGTTAACGCCGCTGCGGTACCGGATGTCGCATGGCTGGATATCACCACGCCGCGCACGATGAAGTATGTGGCCAAGGTGTTTATCGAAGACCGCGCTCGTACATACCTCGGCGGCAAAATTACGGACCGCCGCATTGCGGCAATGCGCGATCGCGGCATTGTGCTGCTGAAGATGCTCGAAGATTTGGAAATCATCGAGGCCGTTGATGACAACCTGGACGACTACATCGTTGAGCGCGACCTGCAGGACGTTAGCCGTGTCAATGAACGCATCCCGGTCGACGTCGTGAACAACTTGCACATCATCGCCGAACGTTTCGACCTGCTGCTGTAAAGCGCCGCCAGTTAGACACACCGACCGATTATCAAATTTAAGAGGCACACAGCATGGGTATCAAGAACAAAGATTATTGCGGCACCATCGTTCTGGAAATTGACGGCCAAGAATATGACGTCGTCTCCGTCACACCGAACGTTAAGACCGGCAACAAAACGGTGCAAACGATGAACAGCAAGCGCCGCGCGTTGGGCTCTTCGTGTGGGGTTATCGAGATTGCCCTGAAGATTGAAGCGGCGATCCCGCTCGACAAGTCGGAGCCGGACTGGATCAAGATGCGCAATGCCACCATGACGATTTACCCGGCATGCGGTGTAGGCGGCAAGCGCGAAATTTACACAGGTTGCACCACTGAAGAAGTCGGATCAGCCTACACCGTCGGCAAAGAAGCCGTCCGCTCCATCAGTCTGCACGCGCTGGACTTGCAGGTAGTTTGATCATGACCTTATCTTTGATTGAACGATTGAAGCTAGGCCGTGACGCCACCGCACCGGTGACCGTTAACGGCGTCGAGCTCGCGTTGCGCGTTCTGACTGAGCAGGACCATCAGATCGCCGCGCTGGCGGCCGACGCGATGCTGATCAAGCATGAAACCGAATTGACGATGTCTACTGCAGACACCTTTGAAGCTGAGAAGGCACTGCAGCTCATCACGTTGGCCGCGCTCGACCCGGAAACCAAAGCGCCGGCGTTCAAGGACGCCGACGAAGCCCGGTCGATTCTGATACGCGCTGACCGCGACTTGATCAGCGAAAAGTACCTGGATCACGAACGCACGTTTTCACCATCCGGCCGTAACTTGACCGAAGCGGAATTTGAAGAGCTTTTGGAAGAAGTAAAAAAAAATCCCGCGACGCCACGGTTGATCGCTTTAAGTGGCGATGGGCTGAGAAAGCTCATAGTTTCTTTGGCCGACCAGCTATCGATCTCACAGAAGGCCAGTGGCTCTTTATCCTCGGGATCGCGATCAGCGAAGCCGCAGGTGAAGAAGATCAAGGAGACGGGCAGACACGTCGAGCATCACGGCGAATAAACGACCCAGTCCCGCCATCAAAAAAAGTGCGCAAAGGATTGCAACGCCGCAGACGCGGATAACAAGTGGGGCGGCCATCGCCAGCGCCATCACAATAATCAAGTAGGTCATAACCACAGGGTACACCAGTGAACCAGTCGATGAGTTTGCAGATGCAGTTGACCGCCAACGGGAGTCAGCTTGCATCGACTCTTCGCGCTGGCAGCCGCGATGTCGCCACCTTTGCCAACAATACGGTCGGCTACGCCAATCGTATCGGGCAAAGTTTTAAAAACGCCTATCACCACATGAACGGCTTTTCGATGATCAGCAAGCTGGCCGTCGCGGCCGGTGGCTATTCGCTCCTGACCGACGCATTGCGCCGCAATCTGGAGTTCGAGAAAACGCTCCTGGACATGAAGCAGACCGCGCAAATGACGGTGAAGGAGGCGGCAGCGATGCGCCGGCTTGCCATCGACGCCGCCTCCGGGAACATGGCGCTGCCTAATGAAATGGCGGAAGGGATGAACGCCTTTGCCAAGGCCGGTATGAAGCTCGACAAAATCAAGCCGTCGATCGATGAAGCCGCGCGAGCCGCAGTAGCGTTCCGCTCGACCGTCGAACAAATCGCAAACCTCGACTTCGATCTGCAGGACAAGCTGAACCTTGACCCTAAGGACATCAAGGACGCGCACAACATGCTGCTGTATCACGCCAAGAGCGGCCGCTATGAGGCGGCACCGATGGCGATGGAAGCGCCGAAGTATCTGAACAGCGTGGCCAGTGTCGGCATCACAGGTATGAAGGGCTTAAATTTCACCGGCGCAATGACGCAGATTCAAATGAAACTTGCGCCATCGACTCAGCCAGGCGAAGTCGCGACTTTCATGGAGCACGGTCTTGGCCACATCACCAGTGAGCGTTACGTCAAGGGTTTAAGCAAAGCCGGCATCGACGTCAAAAAATATATGCCAGGTGGCAAGTTCTACGGAGAAGGCGGAGTACAAGGCGCAATGGACTTGGCCGCTGAGATGAAAGAGAAAGGCCTTGAAGACCCGTTCAAGCTTGATAAGGCCGGCTTCCGTGACATGTACACCAAGAAGTTCTGGCGGCAGATGATGAAATATCACTCGGAAATTCAAGCCGCGATGGTTGAAGGCGATAAGGCCGCGCTGGATGACATGGTCGGACGTGATAAAGCCGAGATCATGGCCAGCAATTACGGCAAGTTCAAACAGATGGAAATCACCAAGGCCAAGGGGCAAGTATCAGACGGCGCGCAGTCTGCGGTTTCGGCTGGCGCTTCGGTGACAGGCTGGGCCGCTGAAAATCCAGGAACTGCCATCGGCGCAGGAGCGGCCGCACTTGTCGCTGGCCGCTTGTTGTGGAAGCGCGTTACTGGCGGCGGTAGCGGCCCGATGGACAAGATTCTTGGCGCGGCTGGCAAGGCCGGCATGCCGGTGATGGTAACGAACTGGCCCGCCGGCATGGGCGGCCCGCGTAAGGCGTCCGACTTCATGAGCACATTGCCAGGCAAAGCCGTAACAACCGGAACCGCTGTGGCAGCCGGCGCGTCCGTTGCCACGACAGCCGCAGCGGTTGCCGTTGTGGCCGCGCCACTCGTAGCGCTTTACGCCGGCAAAAAATGGCAGGAGTCGCAATCTGGAAAAGAAGCCAACGCACGCCGCTACAAGCTGGAAATCGAGCAGCTTGAACGTCGCATTAATACTGTAAAAGCGGGCGATCCTACAATGGCGGCCGGTCTTGAGAAACAGCGCGATCGCCAACAAGCGCTACTTGAAAAAATGATCGCCGAGATCGCGAAGATGAACGATCGTCCAATCGAGGTTCATATCGACGCCGAACCCGTGGCCGCAGCGGTCAACAAAGCCAACGGCCGCGATTCGCGCCGTCAATAGGAGAAGATTTTGTCCTGGGAAAAACTCCTTCTGCCTGCATCGTTCAAGGGCATTGAATTTCCGGTAGTACGCATATTCGATGACATTGCGCGCTCGGTGGTGGCAGACGAATACGCGTACGTTGACGGCGCAAACACAAAAGACCTTGGCCGGTTTGGCCGCCGTACCTACATCACGTCCATTATCTACGGCGACAACTACGAGGCTGAACTCCAGACGCTGATTGCAAAGCTCGATGAGGCCGACTCCGGCACATTGGTGCACCCGATCTTTGGCGTGATAGAGGCGCAGTTCGTGCGCGCCGGCTTCCCGCACGAAGCTACCGAACCCGATCAGTGCCGCTTCACACTGGAGTTTCTGGAAAACAGCCTGGGCGGAATCTTGTTCGACCGCGTGCTGCCGATCCAAACCATCGAGGCCATCAACCAAGCCGCTGATGAAACGACGCTGGCCGCAGGCGAACGCTTTGTGCGGGACATATTGAGCAAAAGCTTGCCGGCGCTTTTGCGCGAGCAGCTTTCGTCTGACCTGCTAGGCGTGATGGATAAGTTGCAGGACTATGCGTCTCTGGCGCTCGACGCGCGGGAGTTCGTCGTGTCCGGTCTGCACTATCTGGCCAACCCGACCGCGTTTGTCGATGAACTCACTGGCGGCATGGTGTCACGAATCAAAGCGCTGTTCTCGCCGATGGACTTGCGTCTCGGCAGTAGCAGCGACGATTCGATTGCGTACAACGGCATAGGCTCGGTCTGGTCCGGCCCGGTTGCGGACATTCAGCGGCCGCTTATTCCGGTGACCGATGTGGCCGCTACTGACCCGGTCCTGGTGACGCATGTCTGTGTGCAGCAAGCAGTGGCAGTGGCCGGCTGCGCGGCGCAGTTGTTCGACCGCGCGCTCGACGCTGACGTATTGACGCCGAACGATATCGAGACCGTAGCGGCCGACACGCGTACCGCGCTCAACGTTGCGATCGCACTTGTCGTGGCCACCTACCCGGACATCGTTCAATCGCGCCCGATCACGGAGCCGCTCAAGCGTCTTGCGTTGTCCGTGTCTGACGCGGCCGAGAAGCTGATCATGGCCAAGCCGCCGTTGATCGACCGCGTGGTGGAAACGCCAGGCAATCTGCATTTGCTGGCGCACATTTGGTTTGACGACTACGCGCGGGCCGACGAGCTGCTGCGTCTGAACCCACAAATTACCAACCCGAACTTCATTCGCCTCGGCAGCACGTTACGGGCTTACGCTGTATGAACGACCGACTCGACCCCGTCAGCGTATTAATCGGCGGCAAGGCGCATCAGGCTTGGCAGGGATATCGGATCGATAGCGATTTGATGACGCCCGCCGACGCCTGGAGCCTCACCTGCGCAATCGATGCCAACGCCGCCAGCCCGGACAATATTTATGAAGGGGCTGAAGCGCGCATCATGCTGGGCAGTGACTTGATCATGACCGGCTTGGTTGACGACGTGGACGAACCTCTTAACAAGACCTCTCGCACAATGGAATTGTCCGGACGCGATCGCGCCAGCTTTTTGCTGGACTGCTCAGCGCCGATCATGTCTATGCAGCAGGCCACATTGAAACAAGTGGTCACCAAGGCCGTGGCGCAGCTTGGTATCAAGGATGTGGTGTACCAGGCTAAACCCGCCTCGCCGCAAAAGAAGGTACAAACCGAGCCGGGACAAAGCGTCTGGGAATGGTTGCAATCGGCCTGTGAAGTGAACCAGGTATGGCCGTGGTTTTCGCCAGACGGCAAATTGATTATTGGCGCGCCAGACTACACAACGCCGCCAGTCGCGCATCTGGTGATGCGGTTCCGGCCTAACGCCAAAGGCAACAACATCCAGAGTTTGCAGCGCACGCGCAGCATCAAGGATAGCTACTCTGAAATAACAGTACTCGGTCAATCATCGGGCGACGGCGACGCTGGCCAGCACAACATCAAGGGCGTGGCCAAAGACGACACCATGCCGGTGTATCGCCCGAAAGTTGTGGTTGACGGCAACTGCGACTCAGACGAGCTGGCGACGCGCCGCGCTAATAAATTGATGGCGGATGGACGTCTTGCGCGGGAGCGTATAGCGATCAAGGTTGAAGGCCATCGCGTTATAAAGAGCGACGGCGGCAACCCACCGTGGGCGCCAGGTATGCGCGTGCACATCCTGTCGGAGCCGCACGGAATCAACGCTGTGTATTTTCTGACGCGACGCGTTTTCACTTTAAACAAGGCCGGCGCGCGCGGGACTGACCTCTATTTCGTACCTGACAGTGTCTGGCTGCTGAACATTCCGTTCGTCAAAGCAAGCCGACGCAAGGATTCCGGCAAGAAAAAAGGCCATTACGTGGACAGTAAATAATGGACAGCAAACGCATCAAGGAAATGATCGGCTCTGCTCTTAACAGCGTGCGTTCTGCACTGAAGGGCAAAGTCAAACGCGCGGTCGGCGGCAAGCGCGTGATCGTGCTGCAACTGGACGGGTTAAAAGGTGAGCCGTTCAATAGCACCGAGCATTTCCAGATGCCGGGCTATCGCGCCATGCCGCTAGCCAGCATGGACGCGGTCATCTTACCTATGAACGGCAGGAGCGCTAACAGCGTCGTTGTGGCCATGAGTAACGGCGCACTGTTTATCGCCGACTTGCAAGACGGCGAATGCGCGATATTCAATGAGAATGACGGCGTAGCGAACTCGGTCGTTTTGCGTAACGGCAAAATCATGGAGATCACATGCGACGTTCTCAACTTCAAGGTAGCAACTTCGGTAAATTTCGACACACCGATTGTGAACATGACGCACAATCTGGCGGTCGCTGAGCAAGCAAAATCGTTGACCCTGTCGGTCACGTCCGCAGCGGCGGATGCATCGACTCTGGCGGGCGGTCTTCACGCTGAAGGCGACATCAGCTCCGGTGACATTTCTCTTGGCGAACACCGCCATCCTGAAAACGGCGACATCACCGATCCTCCGCAGGCGTAATAACTAAAACGTTTTAGTTACCGCGCCTCACGCGCGCGGGGAGAATCCGCTCATGGATTCTCGCATTGACCCACAGACTGGCGGCTACGACGGCACGCGCATTATAGATCTCAGCAACGAGATCTATTTTCGCATCACGACGCCGCTCGGTGGCTACGCGCTCGATAAAAAGCTGGGCAGCAAACTGCACACGCTGCGGCGCGTTAAAGACCTTGAGCGCAACAAGACACTGGCAATCCAATACACCGAGCAGGCATTGCAGCCGCTGCTTGATTCAAAGCGTGCCGACAAGATCAATGTCATAGCGGAGTGGAATCATGACGGCCGCCTATATCTGGCCGCCGAAGTGTTTCAACACAATCGCCTGGTCGGCATCTTCAAAGATTTCGTGAAGGTCGCCTGATGCCATTCCCACTACGCAAACTCCCGCAAATCCGTGACGACATGCTCGCCGGTATGCGTAATCTCGACCCCGACATGGATACGGGCGAGGCATCGGATAACTACATCCGATCGAGCGGGATCGCTAGCGCTGTCGAAGGCCTGTACCAATACATGGGCTGGGGCGTCAATCAAATCTTCCCGGACACCGCCGACCTGGACAACTTGCAGCGGTTCGCCAGGGCGCGCAACATTCCGATCGTGCTGGATTCAAATGCAATCGGCGCTATCGCCTTAACCGGCGTCGTCGACGCAGAAATTCCTGCGGGGACTATTGCTGCGGTTTCAGACGGCAATCAGTACCGCACGACCGCGATCGGCACGATAGACGGCACCGGGCACGCCACGGTAGCCGCCAAAGCACTTAACGCGGGCGTGATAGGCAATCAACCAAACAACATGCCGTGCACGCTGCAGGAAGCGCCACCGGGTATTGACGCTAACGCGACTTTGCTTGAGATGGGCGGCGGCGCGCCTGCGGAATCCGTCACCAAATTATTGTCGCGCGTACTGGAGTTTTTGCGCAGCCCGCCAGCCGGAGGCAATACTACCGACCACGTGCGCTGGGCGATGGAAGTGCCTGGCGTAACTGCGGCCTGGTGTTACCCAAAACGTCGCGGCTCCGGCACGGTGGATATTGCGGTCATGTCCAACGGCGAGCCGCCGACTGAGTCACTGCGTATAGCGGTAGCCGCCTATGTGGACGGTAAGGCACCGCCGTACGGCGATCGCATGATAGTCGGCCCTGAACAAATCGTCATCGCGGTGACCGCGTCTCTGGTCTTACGCGACGACGTATTGCTGTCGTCCGTTCTCGCTTTGGCAGAGGCGGCACTGGCCGAGTACTTCAGTACGCTGAAGCCAGGCGACACGATCTACCTCGCGCGCATCCGCAGCATCTTCACCAACATTCCGGGCGTGATTGATTACACCGTGAGCGAACCGGCGGCCAACGTCACGACGCTGGTCGACGCAACACACGTCCAGATCGGCAAGCTCGGCGCCGTCACCCTGACCGAGTCCTGATGGATAAGCACGCCGACCTATTCAAGCTGCTGCTGCCGCCCGTTGCTTACGAGCGCGCCGACGAGCGGTTGACCGTATTGGTCGAGGCGGAAGGCGCGCAGCTTGACAGGTTTGCAGAGGATGTCGCCGCGCTGCCGCGCGAACTGGACCCGCGTTCGGCCAGCTATTTATTGGAAGACCACGAACGCGTCTACGGTCTGCCGGATGAATGCCGCAAAGCGGCCGACACGATTGTTGACCGCCGGCTACGACTGGCGGCAAAGGTTGCCGAAACGGGCGGCATTTCCCGTGACTACTTTTTATCGCTGGCGGCAGCGCTTGGCTACACCGACGTAACCATCACGTCGTTCAAGCCCTGGAACTGCGAGATGAGTTGCGAGGCGCAGTTGTTGTCGGAGTCGGACCGTTTTGCGTGGCGCGTCAATGTGCCAGGACAACAAACCGTCTATCGGAAATTCACCGCTGAGTCGTCATGTGAAGACCCTATCGACGCATACAAGCAAGGGCCGCTGGAATGCTTGTTCCTCAAGCTGCAGCCGGCCGACGGTGATTTGATATTCAACTATGAGGCATAACCAATGAAACGCATCAATACATCAAACCGCGCGATTGACCTGTTCGGTGCCGGCAAGGACGGCTTCAAGGCGTCCGTACCTGGCATGGCTGACGCCACCTACGGTAGCGCGCTGTTCTTCAATCACGTACAAGAAGCATTGGCACGGACGCGGGAAGCCGCTGGTGAAGCGGTACCGGCCGACAATGATTTTGACTGGTTTACGCGGTCACTCAATAAACTGATCGAGGCGCGCGTTGGCGACTACGCAATCGACACTGGTGCCGCAAATGCCTATGTGGTCGCGATGGACCCACCGATCACGGCATACCCGGCTAAAGCGATCGAAGTGCAATTCAAGGCAGCCAACACCAGCACGATAGTTGCGCCAACGTTAAATGCCGGCGGCGGCGCATTGACCCTGGTGCGTAGCGATGGCTCGGCACTAGCGGTCGGCGACGTGACGGCTGGCGCAATGATCACCGCGACACGCGATCCGGCAACCAACAAGTTTTACATCAGCTCTATCGTTCCATCGCAAGCGATGTCGCAAGCGGCCGCTGATGCACGGTACACGCGGGTTGCATCTATCTCGGCACTGCCTGGCGCGAACGTGGGGCCGATCACGGTGGCCGAAGCCGGCGAGGTCTGGATTTGGTCAGCATCCGCGTATTACACGGGTTACCGATCGCCGCTTTGCGGGCGGCCTCTCCAAGGGCATACGGCAACACCACTGGCCAGTGAATTTGACGGCGTAGGCGGTTTGTTGCCTAAAGCTGCTTACGCGCGGGTATGGGCATACGCGCAGGAAAATGGCTTAGTGGTTACCCAAGCCGTATGGGACGCAAACATTGGCGCTCACTACTTTGTTGACGTGGACGCGACCTATTTCAGAGCGCCTGATTTGCGCAATATGTTCTGGCGATATACCGGAACTGACGCTGACACTGCAAATGCGCGAACCCTCGGCTCCTCCAAAGGCGACACGCTTCAAGGTCACTGGCACGCGCATTTCACTACGGTCACAAACGACCGGCAAATCAATAACGTGGTGGCCGGTCCCGGCAACTGGCCTGCCACCAGTGGCAACACGCTCAAGTCCAACACGGAAGCGTTCATCAAAACGGCAATATCCGATGGATCTAATGGCGCTCCAAGGCTCGGAGCTGAGACGGCCCCTAAAAGTACGGCCTATCACCCGCGCATCCATGCCTAGCCTGTCTGCCCCACTGCAAATGCAAGGGCGCTTGGGAGTAGGCAAGTTGAAGATCTTAAGTCCCACGCCCACACCAGCATTGAAGCGAACTCGACCGCTCAAGCCGGCACTGGTGCTTTGGGTCAGGTCGTTGTTAGCGGTGCCACTCAAGCGACAGGTGGAACTGAGACCCGTCCGAGAAACACGGCTTACCACCCGCGCATTCATGCGTAGCTTAGGCATGGATGCGCGGGTGGTAAGCGACGCTAACCGGGCGAGTTTCTTTGCCAAGCCTCGGCGCGCCATTGATTCCATCGCTGATCGGGCCCGTAATGTTCCAAGCAAGACCAGTAGTGGCCGCGCCGGTACCGCCGGGCCAGTGCCGGTTGTCGTCCCCGCCGACAGAGCTAGCGGCACGAGCCGAGTGATGATGGCCCTGAAGAGCATCCAAGCGCACGCTGCCCATCGTTCTCGCATTTGCAGTGGAGCGGACACTCTACGCATGGATTCTAGGGTGGTAAGCGACGTTGACGCCTCGCGTCTCTGCGCCGCCAGTGCTGCCAGTTGCGCCCGAACTGCTGCCGGCGTAACTATTCGCGCCGCCAGCCGGACCATCTTTGCCTCCGACGTTGGCATGGGAGTGAGCCTTAAGCGCGTCGGCCTGTTTGCTACCGAGCGCTCTCGCATTTGCAGTGGGGCAGACAGCTTACGCATGGATGCGCGGGTGGTATGCGGTGTTTCTCGGGCGCGTTTCGGCGCCACCAAAAGCGTTGACCGGAAGGGTTCCGCTCCCAGTCGTTCCTGTACCAGAGGCGAGGCGAGCGCCGCCGCCAGCGGAAGCGTTGACTTCGAGACTGTGACCGTGAGACTGAACTTGCTGCAGCTGCCTACTTCCCAAGTCTCTCGCATTTGCAGTGACACTGACACGTTAAGCATGGATGCGCGGATGGTAGGCGACGTTGACGCCTCTCGTTTCCGCGCCGCCAGAAGGCTCAATAGAAAGAGAGTTTTTTGCTGGCGTTGGGCTGACAACGTCAGAAGGAGAAAGGTAGGTACTACCACCAGCACTTGTATTGTTTCCTCGCGACCACGCGTCGTGCTTATGCAACTTATAGGCGTCGAGCTGCTTGCTACCAAGCGCTCTCGCATTTGCAGTGGGGCAGACAGCCTACGCATGAATGCGCGGGTGATAAGCGACGTTGACGCTGCGCGTTTCAGCGCCACCGGCGGCCTCTGTCTGTGTGGAAAGAGACATGCCAGCCGCTGTCGCGCCAGTCGAGTACACGCTCCCTGCTTTAAGCACGTTTGGAGTGCCGTGAATATGAGCCCGGAAGGCATCGAGCTGTCCGCTACCCAGCGCCCTCGCATTTGCAGTGGAGCAGACACCTTACGCATGAATGCGCGGGTGATATGCAACGTTGTTCGGACGTGTTTCAGAACCGCCGTGAATCTGCGTCGTGTTCGCGATTGTCCCGGCAACCAAGTTTTGCGCAAGGCGCGGACCGTTAAACGCATTGCCGCCGGGCGCGGAAGTGTAGTCACTTGTAGAGGTGTTGAGCACCGTCCTAGCAATGGCCACTTGCTTGCTACCAAGCACCCTCGCATTTGCAGTGGGGCAGACAGCCTAAGCATGAATGCGAGGGTGATAAGCCGTGTGCTTCGGAGCAGTTTCAGCGGTGCCTGTATTACCGGTCGCGTAGCCACTACTGCCGGCAATCCAATTGGCACCGTTTGCGCCACCGGCGGACAAGTCAGCGCGGCCCAGCAACGGGTGACCGTGGCTCCTGAGAGTGTCGGATTTGTAGCTACCGAGCGCTCTCGCATTTGCAGTGCAAATACTTTTTAAAGGAGAAATATGAATACCATCCCTGTTGACCAAACCGACCAATTCGGTTTTTTCCAGTTCCGCACGGCCGCCAACGAACTCGCTCTGGCACCGGGTTTTTTCAACATCCCGTATCGCGCGTACGCAGACCTTGCGCCGGAAGCTCCGGCCGGCATGATTCAACGTCGCGTTGGTGCCGCATGGGAAGTTGTTGAAGACCACCGCGCTGACACGCTGTACTACGTGAAAACGCCGGCAACTGAAACAAAGCCGGCCGTGCTCGATGTGTACCAGTTTGGAACGGCGGTGGACGTGGACGGCACGCCGGCCAGCTATGACGGCGGCGGCCCGGTACCCGATTGGCTGACTGACGTAGCGCCGGTGCCAGAGCCGGCACCAGAACCAGAGCAACTTCCGTAATCAGAGGCGGCTTAGGCCGCAGCATCCTGCGAAAGTCTTTTTCACTGAATGAAAGTACATCATGAAGTCAGCACCTCCGAACAAGGTAACTATCGACGGCATCAAGGCCAAGATCACCGGCGAATCATTTATACGCACCGCCAGCGGCAAGACAATGATCTGTGAGCTCACGCTGCGGAACGGCTTTACGGTGCGCGGCGAGTCGAGCTGCGTTGACCTGGCCAACTTCAAGGAAGACCTTGGCCAGCAATATTCCCGCGAGGCTGCGGTCGAGAAAATTTGGGAGCTGGAAGGCTATCTGCTGCAGGAGGACATCTACCGCAGCATGGCGGAGGCCGTAAAGCCCGTATCGATAACCTAACGCTGGCGTGTGCTGGAAATCACGCTAACTTTATGGAGGGCAGCCGATGAAGAAATGACGCCGCCGAGAGGCAGTTTGCGAAATTGCGCAAGTTTGCAAACCCATTGAGCCAATGAAAAACGGCGGACACATGTCCGCCGTTCTGTACAAAATTCAAGCATCACCAGGTACGAAAAAAAGACAAGGCGACCTTCGGAATGCGTCAACATTCCAGCCAGCCACATTGCACGCAAAAGAACTGCATGCTCCGCCAAGGCCCTGCCACCCCGTACGGAGGCGGGCGAATATTAGCACGGAGAAACATCAATGCAGGAGATTCGCTGCGGCAGTTGCAACAAGAAACTAGGCGTCGGTATCTTTACCCGCCTGATAATTAAGTGCCCGCGCTGCGCGGTCATTAATCAATTGAGGGCCATGAGTCCCGCACCAGAACGCCATCGAGCGCCTGCACCGGGAGTCACTCATGACAGCGCCAAAGAAACAACCAGGTAAGAACGGGTTTATCTATCAGCAGCAGTTCGGCATCGTCGTTCACTGCAGAGACGAGAAGCATCAAAAGGCGGTCTTCACCGCGCTGGCCAGCAAGGGCTACAAGCTGAAAGTGGTGACGGTATGAAGATCGCCATCCGTCACCAGTGCGACGACTTCGACAGCTACCGCGCATCACGCGTCAAGTCGCTATTCAACGTCGACAGCGGCGCAAACTTCAATCTTGATATAGATCTGCCGATCGACGCCAACGACTGGCAGATCGGCGTTGTCGTCGGCCCTAGCGGCAGCGGCAAGACCAGCATCGGCTCAGCAATATGGGGCGACGGTGCGATCTACCGGCCGACATGGCCAGCCAACACGCCAGTGATCGAGGCGATCGCGCCTGCAGGCAGTTTTGACGACGTGACGTCCGCGCTTTCATCGGTAGGTCTCGGTAGCGTGCCGACATGGTTGCGGCCGTACGCGGTACTGTCGAACGGCGAACAGTTCCGCGCTAACCTGGCGCGCTTGATCAGCGAGGCACCGGAGCGCGCAGTACTGGACGAATTCACCAGCGTTGTCGACCGTCAGATTGCCCAAGTCGGAGCCGGCGCATTTGCCAAAGCATGGCGACGCGGCAAAGGACAAATTGTCCTGCTGTCCTGCCACTACGACATCCTCGATTGGATCAAGCCGGATTGGGTTCTCGATTCCGGTACCGGCGAGTTTTCTCGGGGGTGGGATCGGCCCAGCCCGCGTATCGACGTCCAGTTGTGGCAGACAGACTGGCGACATTGGCCACGCTTTGAGCCGCATCATTATCTGAAGATGCCAAAGATGATCGCCGCCACCAACTACGTGGCCACGGTCGATGGCCATCTCGTTGGACACGTCGGTGTGTCTACTAGACCCGGAATGATTGAGGCACGCGCATCTCGACTGGTGATCATGCCCGAGTGGCAAGGCGCAGGCGTCGGCATCCGCTTCCTCGACGCGGTGTGCGACCTGTGGGCGCGTGGCGAGAACCGCTACGGCAAACCGATGCGTACGCTGTTTCACACCAGCCATCCGGGCTTGGCGGCCGCGCTCAGGCGAAACCCTCGTTGGACGCAGGTATCAGCCAATCTCGTCGGCGCTGACAAAGTGCGATGCATGAAGTCGATGGCCAAGTCAGCCGAGCGAAGCGGAGCCGGCGCGATCGGCAAGGCCGGCTATGGCGGCCACTTCCGAGCCGTGCAAGGCTTCCGGTACATGGGCGACGGCGATTAAATCCGCTTGCACGGCGCGGTACAGGGCGCGCTGCGCGCGAAGCTCTGCCAACTGGCGGCGGCCGACCACGCTGCGCGCCAGCTTGTGCGCTAAATCTCGCCCGCGTGGGTGGTAGTAGCGCAAGAGCATTCGGGTATCTTTGTGACCGCTGATTTTCGCCATCTCGTGCAGCTCGAAGATCGGGGCCAGCACGGATGTCGCCTCATGGCGCAAGTCGTGAAGCCGCAGATCGCGGAAATAGGCCGTATTGGCGCGTCGCCCGAGTCGGGCACATAACGCCTCATACTTGGCTCTGGCGCGATGGCGCGCACGTATAAAGGCCCGCGTTACCGAGCCCGGCGACATCGTGAACACACGGCCACGCAATGGGCGGCCGACTAAGAATAGGCGCAACTCTTCCTTCGCCTTGGGCGTAAGCGGTACCTCGCGAGAGGTGCCGTTCTTCGTATCTACCAGGTGAACCACGCCGTACACCATATCTATACGCTCCCGCAAAATGCCGCATATCTCGCCGCGACGCATGCCGGATTCAGACGCCAGCACCATGATGGTAGGCAGCTCGGCCGACCGCGTCGACCGCATGATCCATTCCAGTTCACCAGGCGGGCATTCGTCTTCAGAGATGCCGCGCAGCTTGATCTGATCGAACAGCCTACGGTCGCGGGCATCGCTCACAGCCGGCCGGCGTACGAGCTGCACAGGGTTGGCCAGCTCGTGCCAGCCCCAATCCTTACGCAGCACCGTGAACACATGGGAGAGGAAAGCCAGCCGGCGCACGACGGTCGACGCGGCCTTATCCTTCAGCCAAGCGTCACGGATTTCAATCAGGTCCGTATTACGGATGCGATCAACGGGACGGCCAGCCAGCCTAGTGCCGAGCCAGGTGCGCGCAATGGAGCGCTCAGCGGCCGCGCCTTTCTTGGCTGCGGAGACTTCTAGAAGGTAGCGGTTGACGATTGCTGCGAGGGTAGGAACGAACAGACGGCGGAGACGAGGGGTGGGTTTCATAGAAACCACGGAGTATCGGCGATTTCCTTGCGGTGTAATTATCTTTCACACAGCGAAATGTTTAACAAAGGCATTTATCTCGCGATAAAGCCGCTATTTATCGCGGCGCGCTTCATGCAGCGTATCTTTTCAACGAGCAGGGCATCGGTAGAGCCACGCCACCACCGCATCGCCAGTGATTGGAGGCGCGAATGACCGACGATCACGAGTTCTATACCCAATTTCTCGACCATGTCTGCAATCATGGGCACCGGCTCACCCATTTCGAGGTGTGGGTGTACGGTCAAACCGGCTTCGCGCAAATGAGCATGACCGGCAGCGAGTTCATCTGCCATTTTTTGCTTTTCGGCCGCAATTTCTTCTTCAACACCAAGCATCGCCACCATCGCATATTCACCGATGACGACGGATTGAGGAGGACTGACGACGGCCAGCAAATGGATCTCAGTGGTGGGGCCGGGGGCGAGTCTTACACATTCTTGCAAAGCGGAACGGCTTTCGGGTGTGCCATTGTAGGCGACCAGAATTTTGCGATACATATAGCCTCCTGATTAGCGATAGTGTGCAATATCAGTATATCGCTAACGGGACCCGGAGCAAGAAAATAGCTTGTTCTTGTGCAATTCAAGAATTGCCTGTCATGTGCGCTGACTTCAGTCGAGAAAAATTCAAGGCGACCAGCAGGACACCGATGGCGCCGATGGTAATCACGACACTGGTGCCCAGATAGGCAATGCCTAAGCCTGCAGCACCGACACCTACCGATTGGCCCAAGTAGAAAAAGGAGGCAAAGGCAGAAACGGCTGCACCACGTCGTTCCGGTGCCATTTGTGTGGCATTGATCTGCAAAGTGTTATGCAGCATATAAAAACCAAGGCCAGCAGCGAAACAGCCCGGGATTGCCCACCACCAGCTTGGTGCCAGCCCAATGGTCAGGAAGGAGGCGGCGATGATAATGCCGCCCCAGAGAGCCAAACCTTTTTCACCCAGATTGCGCACCAATTTGCGCGAAGTGCTGGCATACAGCAAGCCGCCCAGGCCGAACAGCATGACCAGGGAAGCGGCATTCGTCAGTGATATTTGGTGTTTGTGATGCAAATGGGTGGCAATGAATGCAAAGGCGCCGTACAAGAAGCCGCCTTCCAGGAACACGGTGATCAGCACGATGCGCGCCCACGGTTTCGACAATACCTGTCGGAACTCGTTAATCATACGCGGCACTACGGCGCCTTCAGCTTTGTGCGTGGTCAGTGCATAAGCTGGCAGACGTCGATTGAAGGAAAACAGTGTCAGGCTGATCAAGACAAAACACAGTGAAATGCCGAAAAACGGCACACGCCAGCTGAAATAATCGGCGGCCAGACCACCCAGCAATACACCGGCAGAAATGCCCACAATTTGCCCGATCAGGAACTGGGCAAGTACCGGTTGGCGTTCGTCATAAGGAACGACGTCGCCGATCCAGGCCATGGACAAGGGAATGATGGCCGCTGCAGTGGCTCCTGCCAGCAGACGGGCGACAAGAAGCAAGGGATAGCTGGGCGCGAGTGCACATAGCAGCGCGGTCAAGGCGCAGGCTACACATGCGCAGGAAATGACGAAGTACTTCCCGAAGCGGTCACCAACCGGGCCAAAAAACAATTGGGAGATGCCGTACGCGATGGAAAAAGCAGTAATGACATAAGAAACATTCCCCAGGGAAATGCCGAATTCTTGTGCCAGTCGCGGTAGTAAGGGGTCCGTAACACGCAGCGAAATCGCGCTACCGAAGGCGGCAAGCGATAAGGCAGGGATAGCGAGTGCAGGGATGGAAGGTGCGGATTGCGCAGAAGAGCCGTCAGACATGGTGCATTTCAATTTAATCCTGAAGAACGAAGCGTACAGGAAATTCATACATATTATTTGCAGGAATCAACATTAAGGCATTCTTTTAAGCTCCGCTTAAGCTGACCATCCTATCTTGGACATACCGTATTCATGGGAAATGTTTGCATTTCTTCATCTTTTCCTACACGAAGTTGCGTTGCTGTCCTATATGGCGGATTCCACGGTACCGCTACGATGCCAATATCCTGCTCAAACTGGCTGTTTGCTGCATGAATAAGTAAGGAATTTGAGAGCAAGGTAGAAGCACCCTGGATAAGACGTAGCGATTAGAGGCGCAATAAATCAGAGGTGATCATGTCCATACTCCAAACAACACCACAAGATATTTTCAAGCATTTGATTGCAGAAAAATTAGGCGACGTTGAATGGCCGGGATATATCAATACACGCCATGAAATTGCCGAGCATCAAGCGGAACGCATTGAAAAGATGTTGAAAAGAAAGCGTGTGGAAGCCCTGAGGTATTTAGGAAATAAAATTCGGATGGAAGGTTATGCCTATAACAAAACCGAGCCATCTATTTTCACGCCGCAATTTGTACACGCGCTGGGAGAAGAGAATTTCTTGCAGCGTAAGAAACGTAATCCATGGTTAGGAATGAAGCAACAGATGAGTAAGGACAGTGCGAATAAGGTGCTGGGGCCACATGCCAATATTTTGCCTTTTGGGCCGCAGATTACAGTTGGTAGCGAGTTGATTGCGGGCACGCTTCCTTAATACTTTCTGTTGAAGAACCTTCTATAGAATCGAGAACACAACATGAGAAAACTTCACTACACCCTGCTGATATGCGCAATCACCGTGATCGGTGGCTTGTTCATCATTGCACATCCAATACGCGCAGCGGCAGAAAGCAGCCCAGATCAATTTATTGAGCAAACGCAAATCAGCGCCTTGGTCACGATGGCGATTCCGCCATATAAATGGTGAGCTCTTGCATCAAGATCGGGTGAGATGAGGCCGGTAACAGGGTCGAGAAGATAAAGTAAAAACCGGATGCACATCACTGTGCATCCGGTTTCTAGTCATGGTGCTCGAATAATAATGAGAGGCACCTTGATTCAATTCCTATTTATTGAAGACGAATTTCACCATCAAAGGTGATATTCAATTTGAGTCCTTCAATTTCCAGCGTGACCTTTGCAGGGAATGATTCGGTACCGGCAATGCTGCCGTTTGCTATCGCTGCTTCCACTGCTTTTTCAATTTCATGCTGTGAGCTCACTCCCACCATTTTCAAAAATTTACGCATGCTGAGGTTGAAATTTTCTTCGTCCATAATGAACTCCTGTCGATTAGTAGGGAAGTGACGTGTCGCTAGGTACTAGCGGGTACGATCATTCAGAATAATACATATGTCCATGCGTAACATGCGGCATTGCTGTAATCACCTCCACAGTCTACTACTCGTTTGGCATGGCAGGAGCATGCTTACTACCTGAAGTACAACAATCGTCGGGAAGCAATGCCGGATGCTGCAATAAACAGGTGAAATAAAAAAGAGCCCGATTCAAGCTATGAATTGGGCTCTTGCACATGCAGTCGCTGCCTTGTATTGCGATCAGCAATAAAGCTTATTTAGACCGGCCATTGCTCCAGACGATAAGCAGAATCCCAGAACATCCATTCCAGTTTGGCTGCATGCGTATAAGCGATATGCATGTCACGACGTGTCTCTTCACTGGCAACAGACGCTACGCGATCAACAGTTGCGATCACAGCGCGTACAGCAGCGTGGAATTCTTCACCACCGTAGGTGCCTATCCATGAGTCGTAAGGATTGTTCTTGCCTGTGCGGCCGAGAATATCGCGGCCGATTTCGGCGTAGATCCAGAAGCAGGGCAGTAAACCGGCCAAGGCGACTGGATAAGATGCGCTCCACGAATTAGCCAGCAGATAGCTGCTGTAATGATGTGTGGTTGGCGAAAGTGGCGTGGCGGCAAAGGTAGCCGGGCTGACGCCAAATTGCTCCATGAAGTCCTTGTGCAAGCTGCGCTCGACCACCACTGCGCCGTGCGCTGCGTTGGCGAACTGCACTACTTCATCGGCATTGTCTGCCTTGGCGGCGGCAATAGCCAGTGCACGACCGAAAGCGACCAGATAGTGCGCGTCCTGAATCATGTAATGACGGAAGCGCTCTTTGCTCAATGTACCGTCAGCGAGTTCCTGATTGAATGGCATGGTGCGGATTGTTTCAAACAAGGCCGCATTTTTCTTCCAGATTTCAGCAGTAAAAGACATGGTGTTCCTTAACGAGGATGATGGCCCGTCGCATGCGTACAGGCAGGGATTCAGGAGTATTGGAGCGGAGTGTAAACGTGATCGAAGAACTCACGCTCCAGCTTGACGGCGCGACCGAACATATCCGCGCTGCGTGCCTGTCCATCGGCATCGAGTGCCGCACCAGTGCGATCCAGTTCTGAACGTAACCAGCTAATGAATTCGGCAAAGGCTGGATTGTTATGCAAGGTAATCCACTCTGCATGAATAAAGCGTTCTGGCAGCGTAGCGTTTGGACGGTCAGCCCAGCTCAAGTACAGCCATTCCGCCACGACCAAGACAGACAGGCACAAAGGATAGATTCTGCTTTCAGCCGCTTCTGCCATCAAGTCTTGAAATGCCTTGGTTGGTGCAGTCAATTGTGGCGCAGTGCGATGTTTGGCAGCGGTGCCGAGTTCATCGAAGGCGCGCAGGAAATAGGTATTTTCATCGCTGGTAATCATTGCAGCAAAGCGTGCCAATCGTACCCGTGACTCAAAGCGATCAGCGCTGGCAATGGCTGCGCCTAGCAGGGCGACGAAGCGATCGATGAATTGATAATCCTGCACCAGATAATGTTGCAGCACATCTTCTGCCACCGTGCCGGCAAATAACTCATCGATGAAGCGATGATTGATCGCGGCATTCCAGTTATCTTGATTCTGTTCGCGCAGCCATTCCGTAAATGTACTGGCAGTATTTTTTCTGGCGTTGAATTGTGTATCGGTCATGAGCAATTTCAGAATGATCGAATGGCGTGTCGCGTAGCCATCGTCAACTTTACGGGAATATAAGAAGTGATGAACGTTGCAAAAAACGTTCATCTCGATTCGCGCCGATCAAGTCGGCAGTGACGAATTTTACAGTGCTGGGTATTTTTTTGCGTTGATCACAAGCTTGTCTTGAATCGCTGCATTCAAATCAACCTTGAGGACTGAAGCCAGACGTATCAGATACAGCGCAACATCGGCCAGTTCCTGACGTACGTGTTCAGCGGTTTCCGGTGCTTGTGCCACTTGCCAGGATTCTTCTTCGCTACGCCATTGAAAAATTTCTACCAACTCACCTACCTCACCGGTCAGGGCCATGGCCAGATTCTTGGGTGAATGGAATTGCTGCCAATTGCGCGCATCAGCGAATTCTTCCAATACGTTTTCTAATGCTTTGGTGTCGAGCAGAGTTTTGGTCATGAATTGTGCAAGTTGAATGGCGATGAGCTGCAATGATAGCGCAACAGTCGGGCATGGCCAGGATCCTACATCCGGCTATATCGAGAGTGTGCAAGTCGTCGCGTGCCATCAAATTTTCAATATTGTTATCCGATAGTGATATCCGGAAAAAAGAAACAGCAGCAATGTTGCATTGCAGTACATGCAGGTACGTGGATTCCACAATTTACCATTTTCTTAACATCTCTTATATTCCAGTCAGTGGTTTCAGTGGCGTATGCATTGTTTCGTCGTGAGAGTACGCGTATCAACTGCTGGTGATTAACCAGTGTTTGAAAATACATAGAATCATCAATCCAGAAGGAAGAGCAATGAGTAAAGTATTATTCGCAGCATTTGCGTTGGCTATGTTATTGGCTGGTTGTGGCGCTGAAAGCCATACACCTGCAGAACCTGCTGCAACAAGCACAGATCCAGCTGCACCATTGAGCCCGGAAGCTGAAGCTGAAAAAGAAAAAATCCGTAAACAAAATGCTGCTGCTGAAGCTGCATTGTCCGGACATTAATCTTAGTCAGGTCTGCAAAATAAAAAACCGTCGCATGCGACGGTTTTTTTTATGTCTACGATACCCATTTGAGTATCAATTTATTTGACGAGTTATCTCAATAAGATGAGCGTATCTACGTCGACCTCCGGACTTTGAAGAAAGTCTTTTTCCACTTTTCCTCTTAACTCGACTTTGGTATTCGCATCAACTTGCTGCCCTGCAAAACGCTTGGCATCGATCTCA
This sequence comes from Herminiimonas arsenitoxidans, assembly GCF_900130075.1. Taxonomy (NCBI): domain Bacteria; kingdom Pseudomonadati; phylum Pseudomonadota; class Betaproteobacteria; order Burkholderiales; family Oxalobacteraceae; genus Herminiimonas; species Herminiimonas arsenitoxidans. The sequence continues at coordinate 1,437,799 of NZ_LT671418.1, read as the reverse complement.
ACGCGAATTTCACCGGTTCCATCGGAGAGGATGTATTTATCGTGTCCTACTTGCTTAATCAGAAGCCCACGCAGCATGACAGGTTGATCGTCGACGGGATTTTTCAGAATATCGGCTACTGAGCTGACGGTAATTTGTGCTGATGGGCCAACGTACTGTGCTTGCACTACTAGCGGGGAGCACATGAATGCTGCTGTTGCTGTGAGAACCAATGCTGCGCTTTTACTTTTGATAGTCATCTAAAGTCTCCTTTTGTCAGAGTGAGTGCTGCTCGTAGTTCACTGTCTATAGTAAGCCAGATTCATTGTGAGGCGGGAAAACCGAAAATAGCTCGTCTTTGTTGAGCAATGGCCAATGATTTTTTGGGGATGTATATTCAAAAATGATCGTGAACGATGCATCTCTATCGGCTTAGGTACAATATGTCCTCAAGGCGATGTAAAAAATCGTGATGAACGACTGCTTTGAAAAATTGAATTTAACCGACCATCATTTTGGAAGTGAAAATGAATTTAACAGAGATCGTTAGCCAGTTCGAAACGCGTGAAGCGGGTACAGATTCTTACGTTGAGCTGCGTACACAGTGCCTGTCCCTTATCGACAATGATGCGAATAATGCCGCCGCATATTTCCTGATCGCCAGCTTTGCCAGATCGTATGTCATTCTTTACGAAGAAGAAGCCGTGACTATCGATGTCGCGCGCAAGGCAAAAACCTTGATGCTGGATTATTTGCGTCAGATCGTCGCAGCGCAGAGTGGCAACGCAGAGGCACGCTTATCTGCCGTTAATGCCATCGTGATCGATTATCTGCGCGGAGAAAAAATCTTTTAATGGCGTCTTGCCAAATCTGAGCCGGGAAACGTTTGCTCGCGTGGCAGATTGCTTTTCCGTCTTCTGAACTTTCCTGCATCGTTTAAATGAGGCGGAAATGGGCGTACGCACGTCGCGTCAAATTGCGCGTTGTGAAATCGTTTGAATATTGTGGATTTAAAATATGAAAAATCAGCGAGGAAAAAAGTGCTGATTTTATTGAAATACAGTGGGGTGGCTGATGGGGCTCGAACCCACGACAACAGGAATCACAATCCTGGACTCTACCAACTGAGCTACAGCCACCACTGATTTACAACTATCTGACTAACAATGTTTGCTAGACAGCTGCGCATTATACAAAATTCATACGCGGCTGGCAAATCAAATAAAGAAATGAATCAAATTATTCTCACGCAGCCGTTTTTGCAGGCATTTCTGTGACTGAGGGATGCTGATTCAGCAATTGTGCGAAGGCTTGAACAAGGGCGCTGCGGCTGCCTGTTGTGAAAGCTTGCAGTGATCCTGCAGTTGTTTCAAATCTTTGTAGGCCACGTTGTTGCAATAGTCGCTCGAGCTGACGCGACACAGCTTCGCCGGTATCGATGATCGTAACGGGTACGGCGCTTTCACGTTGCGCGATTGCTTCGATCAACGGTTGTACGAAAGGGTAGTGCGTGCAGCCCAGGGCCAGCGTATCGGCACCACCGCGCAGCAGCGGTGTGACGTAGCGTTCCAGCATGGCGGCTGTTTCGGGTGAGTCCAGCTCACCTTTTTCAATTTTTTCAACCAGGCCGACACACGCTTGCGACAGAAACGTGACGCCAGTTGATGAGCTGATTTGGTCGCGCAGGGCGATGAAGCGACTGCTTGCGATGGTACTGGCTGTCGCCAATACGCCAGCCTTGCCACTTTTGCTAAAAACGGCTGCTGGTTTGAGACCTGGTTCGACGCCGACGATGATCAATTCCGGATAATGCTGGCGCAAGGCATCGATGGCTGCCGCGGTCGCAGTATTGCAGGCGACAACGATGGCCTTGATGTTCTTGGTTGCAAGAAAGGACGCAATTGCCAAAGTGCGCTCGATGATTTCAGCATCGGATTTGCCACCGTACGGTGCGTAGCCGGAATCAGCAAAGCACAATAAATGTTCGGACGGCAAGCGTGCCTGGATATGACGCAGCACCGACAAAGCGCCAACGCCCGAGTCGAAGATACCTATCGGTGCGTCGGCTGCAACAGGATCAGGATATGCGGAGAATGCCACGTCGGTTTGTGCTGTTTAATTGATCGATATGTGATGTCAGACCGCGGTAACCGGAATCTCGTTCAAACGAATCTTCTCGATCTTCTCTTTCCATTCCTTCGGCCCGGTTGTATGTACCGAGGTGCCGTTTGAGTCAACCGCGACTGTGACGGGCATATCTGTCACATCGAATTCGTAAATCGCTTCCATGCCCAGATCTTCGAAGCCGAGGACTTTGGCGGTCTTGATCGCTTTCGATACCAAGTACGCGGCACCACCAACCGCCATCAGGTAAGCCGATTGATGTTTCTTGATTGCTTCAATCGCGGTTGGGCCACGTTCAGCTTTACCGACCATCGAGATCAAGCCGGTTTGCGCCAGCATCATTTCGGTAAATTTGTCCATGCGAGTTGCTGTGGTTGGACCAGCTGGACCAACTGCCTCGTCGCGCACCGGATCGACCGGGCCGACGTAATAGATGATGCGATTGGTGAAGTCGACTGGCAGCTTTTCGCCTTTGGCCAACATGTCTTGGATGCGTTTGTGTGCAGCATCGCGACCAGTCAGCATCTTGCCGTTCAAAAGCAAGGTTTGACCTGGCTTCCACGAAGCGACTTCTTCCTTGGTCAGCGTATTCAGATCGACGCGTTTGGATTGCTCTGTATTCGGCGTCCAGTTCACGTTCGGCCAATCGGACAGTGATGGCGGGTCCAGATAAACCGGGCCAGATCCATCGAGTACGAAGTGCGCGTGGCGAGTCGCGGCACAGTTCGGAATCATGGCGACTGGTTTGGATGCCGCATGCGTCGGATGCATCATGATCTTCACGTCGAGCACAGTGGTCAAACCGCCCAGACCTTGTGCGCCTATGCCGAGTGAATTGATCTTGTCGCACAATTCAATACGCAGTTCTTCCGTTTTGTTTTGCGGGCCACGTTTTTTCAAATCGTACATGTCGATGTCTTCCATCAACACTTGTTTGGCCATCAGCATTGCACGTTCTGCTGTGCCACCGATACCAATACCGAGCATGCCTGGTGGACACCAGCCAGCGCCCATCAAAGGTACGGTTTGCATGACCCAATCGACCAGCGAGTCGGAAGGGTTGAGCATGACGAATTTGGTTTTGTTTTCCGAACCGCCACCTTTAGCCGCAACTTGGATATCGACAGTGTTGCCAGGAACCAATTCCATGTGCACAACAGCAGGTGTGTTGTCTTTGGTGTTTTTACGTTCGAAATGCGGATCAGCCACAATCGATGCGCGCAGCGTGTTGTCTGGATGGTTGTATGCCTGACGCACACCTTCATTCACCGCATCGGTGATCGATCCTTTACCGAATCCTTCAAAGCGGACTTCCATACCGATCTTCAAGAACACATTGACGATGCCGGTGTCCTGACAAAGAGGACGCTTGCCTTCTGCGCACATGCGCGAATTGGTTAGGATTTGCGCAATCGCATCTTTTGCTGCCGGACTTTGTTCTGCCTCGTATGCGCGAGCCAAGTGCTGGATGTAATCCTGCGGATGGTAGTAGCTGATGTACTGTAATGCTGCAGCAACGGATTCGATTAAATCGTCTTGTTTAATGATGGTCATGGCAGTGTCGGCTGTGAGCGTTAGTGGGAAGATTTATTCAGTGCGTTGGTATCCGCCATGATGCGATCAGCATAGGCAATCGCCATTGCGGACAACAGGAAGACAATATGAATTCCGGTTTGCGCGTATAGCGTTTTTGCATCATAAGCAGATGCGTTGATGAATGTTTTCAGCAAATGGATGGACGAGATGCCGATGATTGCTGTCGCCAGTTTGACTTTCAGTACCGACGCATTGACGTGCGACAACCATTCTGGTTGATCGGGATGGCTTTCCAGGTTCATGCGTGAGACGAAGGTTTCGTAGCCACCGATAATCACCATGATCAAGAGGTTGGAAATCATGACCACGTCGATCAGGCCGAGCACGACCAACATGATGGTTGTTTCGGTAAGTTTCTCCGCCCGCTGCGTGCCGGGAATCGTGACTACATCTAAAATATGTTTCAGGGATTCAGGGTTGCCGAGGATGGCACCGATCAAATCCGACAGTTCTACCCAAAAATGATAAACGTAGACGCATTGCGCCAGAATCAGACCCAGATACAATGGCAGTTGCAGCCAGCGCGTCATGAAAATGAAGCCAGCTAGAGGATGAATGGCCTTTTTTGTTGGCAATTCGTCAGTATGTACAGGTGATGTCATGGGATGCGTTGAGGTAACAAGGAACAAAATGGAAGACTGCATTTTACACGTGCATGCGCTTTTTCTGTGCGGCAGCACTTAGTCAATTTCAACTTACTGAAGCCGGATTTGTGTAAGGCTTCAGTAAGTGTAAAAGCATATTGTGAGTAACAAATAAAATCCGTAACGGAGGGGACGATGTCCAGTATTGAAAGCTTCAAGCAAGAGGCGCGGGTGTTTAATCCGCCTGTTGAGTTCGTTAAAAATGCTGCTATTAGTGGTATGGATGCCTATCGCGCACTGTGTGCCGAGGCAGAAGAAGATTACGAAGGATTCTGGGCACGCCTTGCCCAGCAAAATATTCAATGGACCAAACCATTCACCAAAAAACTGGATGAGTCCAATGCGCCATTCTATAAATGGTTTGAAGACGGTGAATTAAACGTCTCCTACAACTGTTTGGATCGCCATCTGCATAATGGCAACGCCGACAAAGTTGCGCTCATTTTTGAATCAGATGATGGCAAAGTTACACGGGTAACTTATAAAGAACTGTACGAACGCGTCTGCAAATTTGCCAACGGCTTGAAAGAGCTGGGCATCCAGAAAGGCGATCGCGTCATTATTTATATGCCGATGTCGGTCGAAGGCGTGGCAGCGATGCAGGCATGTGCACGTATCGGTGCAACACACTCGGTCGTATTTGGTGGTTTCTCTGCCAAGTCGCTGCAGGAACGCATTATCGATGCAGGCGCAGTAGCGGTGCTGACTTCTGACTATCAGGTACGCGGCGGTAAAAATCTGCCACTGAAATCCATCGTCGATGAAGCGCTCGCGCTGGGTGGTTGCAACACTATTCGCAATGTCGTCGTCTACAAACGCACAGGCGGAGACATGAACTTCGTCGCCGGTCGCGATATCTGGTTGCATGACTTGGTTGAGAAGCAAGCCGCTGAATGTGAGCCGGTAGCAGTTGGTGCCGAGCATCCATTGTTCATCCTTTACACATCCGGTTCGACCGGTAAACCAAAAGGCGTGCAGCATTCATCCGCCGGTTATCTGTTGTGGGCGATGTTGACGATGAAGTGGACCTTTGACATCAAGCCGAATGATGTTTATTGGTGTACTGCCGATATCGGTTGGATCACTGGTCACACTTACGTTACTTACGGGCCACTGGCTTGCGGTGCGACACAAATCGTATTCGAAGGCGTACCGATGTTCCCGAACGCTGGTCGTTTCTGGGACATGGTGCAAAAGCACAAGGTCACGATTTTCTACACGGCACCAACGGCAATTCGTTCATTGATCAAAGCTGCGGATGCAGATCCTGCGATACATCCAAGCAAATACGACTTAAGCAGCTTGCGCTTGCTTGGCTCCGTTGGTGAACCGATTAATCCGGAAGCATGGATGTGGTACTACAAAAACATTGGCGGCGAACGTTGCCCGATTGCCGATACTTTCTGGCAGACAGAAACCGGCGGTCACGTGATCTCGCCTATGCCGGGTGCCACGCCTATGGTGCCAGGTTCATGCACCTTGCCGTTACCTGGTATTACTGCTGCGGTCGTCGATGATGGCGGCCACGATCTGCCTGACGGGAAAGGCGGCTTGCTAGTCATCAAACGCCCATGGCCATCGATGATCCGTAATATCTGGAACGATCCAGAACGTTTCACCAAGAGCTATTTCCCGGCAGAACTTGGCGGTACAACCTACCTTGCAGGTGACGGTGCAATCCGCAATGAAGAAACCGGTTATTTCACTATCACGGGTCGTATCGATGACGTGCTGAACATCTCCGGTCATCGCATGGGGACGGCAGAAATCGAATCCGCACTGGTCGCCAATCCTATCGTGGCCGAGGCAGCCGTTGTCGGCAAACCGGATGAAACCACCGGCGAATCGATTTGCGCTTTTGTCGTACTGAAGCGTAGCCGCCCGACCGGTGATGAAGCCAAACAAATCGCCAAGGAATTGCGTGACTGGGTAGCGAAAGAAATTGGCCCGATCGCCAAACCGAAGGAAATCCGTTTTGGTGACAACTTGCCTAAAACACGCTCGGGAAAAATCATGCGTCGTCTGTTGCGTGTACTGGCGAAAGATGAAGTGATTACGCAAGATATCTCGACCTTGGAAAATCCGGCAATTCTGGAACAATTGAAGCAAGCTCAATAAAAAATATTGACCAGCATTCAATGCAAAGCCGTCGCAGTTACTCGCTGCGACGGCTTTTTTACGTCTAGTAATCTTAGATAGTGAGGAAAAGCGGCAATTCTGGAGAAAATTTTGCTATAATCGGCGGCTTCGCTAAAAAGCAGTCGGCGAAGACAGATCAGGAGAGATGGATGAGTGGTTGAAGTCGCACGCCTGGAAAGCGTGTATAGGTTCATAGCCTATCCGGGGTTCGAATCCCCGTCTCTCCGCCAGAATACACATGCCCGCGCAAGCGGGCATTTTGTTTTGCAGAAAAAGAAACAAGGTATAGTGTGGTGCTCTACCTTCACTGAGCCGGCTCGTTTAAGCAGATGGCAAAGATAATTAATAAAAATACCAAAGATATGCTGGCGCTGACGCAAGCCCATATTCTGCTATGGGCGGTCACTATCATTGTGATGTTGGAAGACGATGCTGCAATGCTCGCTTTTATGTTTTCTTAAGAGCGACGCAATTGCTGAGCATGGTTTGATCTTTGTCAGACACGAGCGCTGTATAGATGCAATGTTGAATTAATGCAGCTTGCTTCTCGCTACCTTCAATTCCTGAAACTGTTTAACCGACTCCAATACTTGCGCCAGTTCATACTCGGCATCTGACTGGATCTGTTCTATTTCGTCGATATCCAGCGTATCGTCGATTACGACCATCTCCACCCGAAAAATATGCAGATATTTATCGGTGATGCCTTGCAATAGGGTATCCAGCTTTTTCCTTGTCCACACTTCCTTGATACGTGCAGCAAGAAACAATCTGATAATAGTCAGGCTGTTGTCTTCGCTTAATTCCTGAATGGCCAGCGCTTCACGGTGGAGCCATTCGGGGAATTGATCTGTCGTGATGTAGCGCGGGACGGTCAAAACGGAGACATGAAATTGTACGTTCAGGTTATCCATCATTTCCTCCTTGTCACATTACATCGGTGAGCTTGTGGAGCCAGCGGTCAGCACTTATAGTTTATACGCGCATACGCAATTTTGGGAGGGACAAATTGCGTCTGTTTATTTCTTCAGTACGGCAGCCAATTTGGCCATTACCTGTGTCACTTCTTCTTCAGTCGCCAAACCGATGCGCGGCCAGTTTTGTAATTTATTGACTTCGGTCGGATGCCCGGTCAACTGTCTGCACTCCTCTAACAGACTGTTCAGCGTTGCCGGCGATATCCCGTAGGAAGAGGATATAGGCTGCACGTTGAACGCGATCTCTGCTTCATTACCGGGAAATAATTCGGTGTGGTAGATCGTGACGGTACCGTTACGTAAAAATCTTGCTCCGTTTTGGTTCGCGAGCGGCCGTGGCATGCCGAACAATGTCTTTAATGCGGCGAGTGCGCTGTTGTATACGGCGTTTTCCATCTTGTTATCCATTCAAATAGGTTGCAACTGTGCATGGCTGTATTGTATTCCTCATGCCGTACAAGGTTAGTGGCAGAAGGATTTATTTACTGATTTTTACCCTTCTTCCCGTGGGATGGCATCTACGGGGTCTGAATAATTGAAAAACCTCGCATATCGACAGTTCTTGGTGTCTGGGGCTTATTTTTGCGCCGAATGAACACTATTTCTGATGAATGATGCGGGATATCCCTATTTGATCATTTGATGCTGAAAAGGTTTTCTTTGTCGCTTGCCTATATGCCCGGCATTTTTCGCTGGATGCCTTGACGTTGCCATCGATTGCAGGCGACATTACGCAATCATTTTTTCTTTCATCTCAATGAACCTCATCAAGCAAACGTTAGGGCGTAATGTGTCCCATTTGAGTGGAGTCGCGACATATCGCCTTGTCTGCATCGCATTTGTGTTGGCGACGATGTTGTTATCCGGATGTGCGTTGACGACGGAAGAGCGCTTTCTTGCGATGAAGCAGGATGGCGGCACACAAGGATTTACGCCTGTGAGTTTTGGTGCGGCACCGCCGTTGGTTGGCATGTTGCGTGCACAGAAGAGCACACAGAATGCTCCCGATAATCTGTGGGTTGTGATCGAAGGTGATGGTCGTGCATGGCTGAATATGCGTGAGCCGTCATTTGATCCAACGCCGGTCGATGCGGCAGGCTGGCGTTTAGCAAAAGGTATTTCCAAAAGCACTGTGCTTTATCTTGCACGGCCTTGCCAATACATTTCTCAAGTTGAACTGGATGCGTGTTCGATTGATGACTGGACTAGTGCACGTTTTGCGGAGAAGTGGGTAGGGCGTTTGAATGCTGCGATCAACGAGGCCAAGCGCACTACGCGAGCCAAAAATATTGTGCTGGCTGGTTATTCAGGCGGTGGCGTGATGGCTGCCTTGATTGCTGCGCGACGTGATGATGTAGCTATGCTGATTACTGTTGCGTCACCGCTCGATCATGCGGCATGGACGACGTATCACCGGGTATCACCGTTGACTGGTTCGCTCAATGCGCTGGAGGTTCGGGAGAGATTATTTCGCTTGCCGCAGATACACGTAGTAGGGGATGACGATAAAGTTGTGCCACCTGTTTTGCTGCAAAATTTCTTGCGTGCCTATCCAACAGATGCCCCGGCAGAACTTGTGATTCTGCCGGGAGTCGATCACCGTATGCGTACGCCTATCGATTTGAGCCGGATCAGAAGCTCCAGATCGCTTTTGCCGTCAATTGATGGCCGAGATACTTATCCCTGACTTCCATATCGTAGCCAAATGCAACGGTGGTGCCTGTTGCGGTGACCTTGCGATAGCCGACGCCCAGTTGTAATGCTTCACGACCTGGTTGCACGCCGTCGATTTTGAAGGCAGGGCCACCATTGACGAAGGATGCTTCGACTGCTGGTGTATCTGCAAATTCGTGCAGATAGCGAGCACGCAGCGTAGCGCTGGAAGATGCGCTCAGCTTGTTGGTGAATTCCATACCCAATACGCTTTGTACAGAGTTGGCGCTGGAGCTGGCCACGTTTTGTGCAGAGACACCACCGGTTTCTGTGTAGTTACCATTACTCAGACGAGCAAGACGAGCGCCTATTAACCAGCGACCGCTCCATTTGCTATCCAGTACAAACGGTAGGCCGTATTCCATGCGTGCACCGATTTGATTACCTGAGTATTTGCCACCCAAGACTTCGGTAAAGCCGGGAATCGTGACTGTGCGTTGGCTTGTATAGCGATTGGCAGAAATTGCCAGGCTGGCATCCAGTGTGTAATTGCTATCGGTACGGCTGAAGTAAGTACCGACGTGAATGGCTTTGACCTTGTTGTTATCACCTACGCCACTATCGCGACCATCGCTGCCTGCTTGTGTATAACCACCTGATACACCAAGCATATCGCGTGCGTTCAAATCGGTTTCATAGCCAGCTGCCAAACCTTGCGCATCCAGATCGAAACCGTTGGCACCTTTGCGCGCTTTTTGCGTTGCGATTGAGGCCAACCCTTGCATCCAGAAACGATTGCCTGCCGCATCGCCGCCGGCTAAGCCAGTCTTACTCATTGCGACGGAGTCACCGCTGCGTGCAGCATCCATACGATTGTCGAAGGCAGAGAACACGCTGCCTTGTGCTGCAGTAGCTGCGGATCGTGCCGCTGCGTTGGTTTCCGGTGCGAGTTGTGCCGTGGCTTTGGACAAGGCGGCTGCATCGGATGAGGATTCGAGCGCGTTCAACAGATTGATGCTGGCTTGCGAGCCGGAACTCAATACGGTTTGCAAACCTCCTGCCAGACCGGACATGGTTTGCGGTACCACATCAACTATGCTTTGTTGGCGATGTGCGACGAGCTGCAAATCGTTGCCGTTCTGTACCAGGTTATAGGTGAGGAAGTTGGATGTACTGTCGATATGCAGATTGCCCGCAGTTGCATTGAGTGTGCCGGCACCGACCAAGGTATACGTCGTACCATCTGTGACGTAGCCACTCAACAATGGACGTATCGTTGCACCGTCCGTCAGCGTGGCGCTGCCGGTAACGGCGATTTTATCGCTGACACCGTTTGCACCTATGCGCGTTTCAAGCACGCCGCTGGCACCCTGCACATAATTGCCTGCTACTGTCACTGTGCGGAAGACATCGCCACTTGCGGCCTGCAATGTACCGTTCACTGTCAAATTGCCTGTCGTACCGAAATTGCCATTGATGCGCAGATTGCCGCCAGCATCGACTTGTAGATTATTGACAGTACCAAGTGCGTAGTTGAACGTGGTGTTGCCGCCGAGGACAGTGATGTTCTGGAAGTTGCTTAACTGTCCGGCATTGAAGGTTTGTGTGTCATTGGTTTCCAGCAGGTTAACGCCAGTACCACCGTCTATGCTGCCGATTACGACACCGCCGAGTAGGCGCAAGGTGTCATTACCCGAACCCATATCGATTGCCAAGCCATTCTTGCCTTCGATGCGACCATAGTTGATCAGTACATCGTCGCCGGCACCCATTTGTACTGCTGCACCAGCTACGGTGCTATTGTTTTCGCCGAGGCGCGTTGCATCTGCACCGCCGGTGATGATGCCGCTTGCGCGGTTGATGAGGGTGTCGTTGTACAGACCGACTAAACCGATGGCGACTTTTTTGTCGCCGGTGATGGTACCTTCATTGACGATGGTAGCTGCACCACCGATGGCAGCTACAGTGCCATTAGGATTAGTGGTACCGCGGCCAAGTGTCGTTTCGCTCTCGTTGGTTATCGTTTTCACGTTATTTACGTCAGTTACGGTCATCATCCCATCTGAGCCATTGTCAATGAGAATACCTTTGGACTGACCGTAGATGGAGGCGCCTGCATAATTGACGATGCTACCGCCTCCAGCTGCGATGCCATCAGCACCATTTGGGCTACCACCGGAATCAAAGCCTCCAGCGCCCAAGCCTTCAATGCGGCCGTAATTTGTTATGTCTGCAACGCCGTCAATATCAACACCATCACCATCACCATTGCTAGTGGTGCTGATGCCACCGGTTCCCGGTTGCTGGAAGACATTGCCAGCACCGGCATATCGGCCACTGATTGTGCCGTAGTTGATCACTTTGCCTGTGCCATCGCTACCGACACCGGAACCGTTACGGCCGATGATTTGGCCACCGAGTTGATTCGTTACTTCTACATCGTTATCCGCTGTAATGCCGTGACGCGGGCCGCTGATCGTTCCGTAGTTATTAATAACTACGCCACGGTTAGCGCCTATATCGATTGCATCGCTAGCGCTGATCGAGCTGGCGCAAGCGGCAGTGCCCAAATAGTCAGGGCATTTAGTATTGACGATGCCATTACTGATGATGGTTCCGTAGTTTGTGATGGTGGTGTTGGCACCGGCGCGAATTGCGTCATCGGCATCGGCACGTATCGTTGCGCTGGTATTAGTCACGGAACCATTGGTTATTAGATTGCCGGATGATGATGTAATGCCGCGAGAATCAATCGCTTGACCTCCAGCAGCGCTACCCGTGCTCTTTTGCCAGATGGTGCCCTGGTTATTAATCTCTATCGCGATGCTCGCTTTATTTGTGCGGATAACATCATTGGCGGCGGCGGATATGGTCGCGCCGAATGTATTATTCAGAATTAGTTTGACTCCGTTTCCAGTCACATCAATCGTGCGCTCGGTGCCGGTTTGTTCGATTGTGCCTGCGTTATTTAGCATCGCGGTACCTGTTGTGCCGGTCACGGTCACAGCGATGGTTGAGCCGCCGAGGCTTAAGCTTGCGCCGTTATTGACTGTTCCGGTATCACCCGCGGCCAGAGTTTTTGTTGTCGTGCCGGAGTCGGTCGGAATTGTGAAGGTTGCCGCCCATAAGGGTGAGCACAAGGCTGCCTGCAAAGCGATGACGAGGGGAAGCGGGCGCAACGGATGGCTGAAACGCATTCTTATGTCTCCGAATAAATTGCCGGATTATGCGGAGCACAGATGACAGGCTGATTACCGTTTTATTACCATTTGATGAATTGACCACACCGTCTTTAAGCCGTTTGGTTATAAGCAAATGAGAATTCCGTCATTATCAAATGACGGCGCGCAAGGTATCCTGATGGCCAAGGTTTGCGGCGCTTTCGGGTATTCGCTATAATGAGAACAATTCTCAAGTAGTTTGCGCTGACGAAAGCCCACCATTGCAGTGTATTCAGGCAGGTCTGTCTGATGCCTGTGACAGTTCAGTCCCGGCTGGTAAAATACGCGCTCCCTTTTTCTCAGGAAAAGTCAGGAGCGCCTCTTGGTATGCGTTCACAGCTTTGTTCGCCCGCTTGTCCGTGATAACGGCAATTTGATATTTAGGATGTATTGATTTTATGGCTGCTTTTGACACTGTTCGCGTTCTGTCTGTTCATCATTGGAACGACACGCTGTTTTCTTTCACTACGACTCGTGAGCCAAGCTTCCGCTTCGAAAGCGGTCACTTCGTCATGATCGGTCTGCCGATCGACGGCAAAAATGTGTTGCGCGCATACAGTATCGCCAGCCCGGCGTGGGAAGAACATCTTGAATTCCTGTCGATCAAGGTGCAGAACGGTGCCTTGACCAAACATCTACAGAATCTGAAAGTCGGCGACGAGATGCTGGTTGGTCGCAAGCCAACGGGTACTTTGGTAATTTCCGATCTGTTGCCGGCAAAACGTTTGTTCCTGTTCGGTAGCGGCACAGGCTTGGCACCATTCATGAGTATCATTCGTGATCCGGATACTTACGAGCGTTTCGATCAAGTCGTTTTGGTACACGGTGTACGTCTGGTGAGTGAACTGGCTTATCGTGAATACGTCGCCGATGAATTGCTGCAAATCGAAGGCTTGGGCGAAGAAATCGCGGCCAAGCTTTTGTATTACCCAACCGTGACGCGCGAGCCTTTTGCCAATGAAGGTCGTATTACGACGGCCATTTCTACCGGCAAGATGTGCATCGATCTTGGCATCGATCCTATGAGTCCATTAACTGACCGCGCGATGATTTGCGGTAGCCCTGATATGTTGAAAGACACCGCAGGCGAACTCGACAAGCTGGGCTTTGAAGTGTCGCCTGGGATTGGTCAGCCGGGTGATTACGTGATCGAACGTGCATTTGTTGATCGCGGCTGATGTAATAAGATTCATGAAATATCGCTGAAGCCCTTAATAGGCTAAGCAGAAGAAATGGCGCTGAATGTTGAATGAACATTCAGCGCTATTTTTTTGTGTGCATCAGTCGTGCATGGACGTAAGAACGTGCTGTCATTTCGTTTCTTCTTCACAATTCTTTACCTTATGGAATCAGGGATTGTCTTGATAATCACCGGCAGACTCGTTATCGTTAGGCAACGTTGTTAGATGTTGTAGTCGATGCATCAACGATACCGCCAGCCATTCCATTCTTCCGGATAGCCAGCCCGTCCCGCTAAGGGCTCGCATAGGTTTTGCACTATTCGGAAAACATAGAAGTACCCACGTTGCTACACGATAGTTTGCGATTGTCGTCGTGTCATGCAGCTTGCTCCAGATTTGTTCCCGCGTCGTAGTCAGCAAGAGTAAGCGGCGCTTTCGCTCTCATTAAAATAATTATTTACACACTGAATGTCTCTGCCCATGAAGTCTTCATCCTTCCTTGCTGGCCTGCGCCAACGCCTCTTCAGTCGCTACTCTTTGATCGCCTTGCTGATAGTGCTGGTAGCCGGCCTTAGTTATTGGGGATGGCACAAGTTCTATGGCAAAAAAGATCCGCGTGAGACTTATCAAGTTGCGGAAGTGCAGCGCGGTGATATTCAAGACCTCGTGACGGCGACCGGAACGGTGCAGCCGCTCGAGTATGTGGACGTCGGTGCTCAAGTATCCGGTCAGTTGAAGAAGCTCCATATAGAAGTCGGCTCGGTAGTGAAAGAGGGCGATCTGTTGGCCGAAATTGATCCAACTGTTTTCCTCGCAACGGTAGATGCACGTCGCGCAGGTCTACGTAATCAACTCGCCACGATGAAAGATCGTGAGTCGCAACTGGCATTGGCGACCTTGCAATACAACCGGCAAAAGAACTTGATGGCGGCGGATGCGACGACTGCCGATTCACTGCAAACAGCTGAAGCAGCATTACGTTCAGCCAAAGCGCAGATCGATGCCTTGCAGGCACAGATCGAACAAACGCAATCGACATTGCGCGCAGACGAAGCCAATCTCAACTACGCAAAAATCTATGCGCCTATGACCGGTACAGTGGTTTCTCTGACTGCGCGTCAAGGCCAAACACTGAATGCCAATCAAGCTGCACCGACGATTTTGCGCATCGCTGATCTATCCACAATGACGGTGCAGACACAGGTATCGGAAGCGGAAGTTGGCAAGTTGCGTAAAGGGATGGAAGTCTATTTCACTACCTTGGGTAGCCAGGGACGTCGCTGGTACGGCGCGCTGCGTAAAGTCGAGCCGACACCAACCGTGACTAATAACGTCGTGTTGTACAACGCATTGTTCGACGTACCGAATAAGAATCAGGCATTGATGCCGAGTATGACAACGCAGGTGTTCTTTATCGCCGCGACTGCAAAAGATGTCTTGCTGGTGCCAACCGCTGCAGTAACGATTAGCCGCGGTTCCAGTGGTGCAAGCGGTCGTCGCGATCGTACAGAAACTGCTGATGCCAAATCGCATGATCGCAAAGACGCATCAGATAGTTCTGCACGTAGCAAAACAGATACGTCTAAAGCTCCGGCAGTAATTAACAAAGAGAGCGCGGGTAAATCCGACGACAAACCATTGGCGAATATGACGGCAGAAGAGCGCCGCTCAGCATTCGAAAAAATGACACCGGAAGAACGCGAAGCGATGCGTGAACGTCGCCGTGCAATGCGCGAAGGTGAAGATAAATCGGGTGCAGCAAACGTGGCACAAGCCGCTGCGGGTACAAACCAAGCTCCAAAAGCTAATGGCAAGTCTGCTACTGCAGAGAAAAGCGAGGCGCTTGCAGCTACTTCCAATATAGGTAGCCCTCCTGCTGATTCTTCCGCATCCACCAGTGGTTTTGCTGATCAAAGCACGACGCGTGCATCCCGCAGCGGTACGGTGAAAGTAATCACCAAGGATGGCAAGGTTGAGCAGCGCAAGGTAGAACTGGGCGTAACCAATCGGGTGCAGATGCAGGTATTGAGCGGTCTGGAAGAGGGCGATAGCGTGGTGATCGGCATGAAGCTGCCACCATCAACCAAGCGCCCTGTATCGGCTAACCAGCAAGGCGGCATGCCACCTGGCATGGGTGGACCAACGGCATCACGAGGTCGTTAATGAGTGAGGAAATTGTTTCTGGCCTTGCCGCAAACGGTGAGCGCGCGCATGACGAGACGCCGCTGATCGAATTGCGCGGCGTGACCAAGACTTACCGTAATGGTGGGCTTGAAGTAGAAGTGCTGCATGGCATAGATCTGAAAATCTATGAAGGCGAATTCGTCGCCATCATGGGGGCATCCGGTTCGGGCAAATCGACGCTGATGAATATACTCGGCTGTCTGGATAGGCCGACTACCGGTAGTTACTATTTCATGGGGCGCGATGTTTCCGGTTTCGATCGAGATGAGTTGGCATTGTTGCGGCGCGATGATTTCGGCTTCGTGTTCCAAAGTTATAACTTGATCGCGTCTGCCAGCGCAGCAGAAAACGTGGAAGTGCCGGCGATGTATTCCGGCTTGCCACCTGCCGAACGGCATGCACGTGCGCAAGCTTTGTTGGCCGAGCTGGGTTTGGCTGATCGCTCGCATCACAGACCGAATCAATTGTCCGGTGGTCAGCAGCAGCGGGTTTCGATTTCGCGCGCGCTGATGAATGGTGGTCGCATCATTCTCGCCGATGAACCGACTGGTGCGCTGGATAGCAAGAGCGGGCAGGATGTGATGAAGCTGCTGGCTGATTTGTCAGCACGTGGACACACAGTTCTACTGATTACGCATGCAAAAGAAGTAGCAGATCACGCGCAGCGATTGATTGAAATCAAGGACGGTCATATTTTGTCCGATCCCGGTCCAGCCAAGCAGTTGCCGATGCAGGCAGAGTTTGTACGGCCGGTGGTGGCAGGTGTGGGTTCACGTCTGACCGATATGCTGGAAGCGGCCAAGATGGCGCTGCGTTCGCTACGGGCAAATTTCTTCCGTTCGGTATTGACGCTGCTGGGTATTGTGATCGGTGTCGCATCGGTGATCGCGATGCTGGCGATTGGTGATGGTGCCAAGGCAGAAGTGGTGGAACGTATCAGTGCGATGGGTTCCAACTTGTTGCTGGTGCGACCAGGTGTGCCGAATCAGCGTGGCTTTAACAGTACGGCAACACTGGTGGTAGAAGATGTGCGCGCCATCGATGACTTGCCGAATGTGCTGGCGGCTGTGCCGGAACAAAGCAGTAGCGTGACTTTGCGTTTTGGTACTTCGGATACGTCTACCAGCGTAACGGGCACCTCAGCCAAATTTCCATTGGCGCGACAATGGCCGGTAGCGCAAGGCACCTTCTTCAGTGAAGAAGATGAATCGAATTACGCCGCTGTTGCGGTACTGGGAAAAACTACGGCGACGGCTTTGTTCGGTGAGGACAATCCTATCGGTGAATTTGTACTGGTCAATAATCTGCTGTTTCAAGTTGTAGGCGTCATGTCCGAGCGCGGCGCATCACCTATGGGTTCGGATCAGGATGATGTGGTGTTCGTGCCTTATTCAACCAGCAGTCTGCGTTTGTCCGGGCAACGCTATTTGCGCAATGTGACGGTAGCGGTAGAGAACGTGGAGCACATCGACGATACGCAGGAAGAAGTCGACAAGCTGCTGTTGGAACGCCACGGCACCGTCGATTACCAGATCCGCAATATGGCTTCCATCATGGAAGCGATGGAGCAGACACAAAACACTTTGACGATCTTGCTCGGTTCGATTGCCGCGATTTCCTTGCTGGTGGGCGGTATTGGCGTGATGAACATCATGCTGGTGTCCGTGACCGAGCGTACGCGGGAGATTGGTATTCGCATGGCGACTGGTGCGCGCGAGAGCAACATCATGCAGCAGTTCCTGATCGAAGCAGTGGTGGTGTCAGCAATTGGTGGTGCCATCGGTGTGATAGGGGGATTGGCGACGGCCGCCGTGATCGATGCCTTCGGCACGCCGATTAAATATTCGCCGACACCGGTCTTGCTCGCTTTTGGTTGCGCGTTCATGACGGGATTGGTGTTCGGTTATTTACCAGCTAAAAAAGCAGCGCAACTCGATCCTGTGGTTGCCTTGTCGGCAGAATGAAATGACATCCATGACTACACGTTTTATTTTCCGTCGTACTCGTCTCGCGCTTGCTGTTGCAGCGCTGATGACACTAAGCGCCTGCGCCAGCCGTATCGATGCAACGCGACCGAATCTTGAGTTGCCTGCGACCTGGGCCGAAGCATCGCCTGCCGGCATTGAATTGCAGCGCGACTGGTGGCGTGGCTTTGGCTCGGATGAGTTGTCTGGTTTGATCGATCAAGCTCTGGCTGCGAATCCGGATTTGAGCATCGCGGCAGAACGCGTGACGCAAGCAGAGATTACAGCACGTAGTGCCGGCGCATCCTTGTTCCCATTGCTGACTGTGAGTGCGAATACCAATGTGGGTTCTAACAAGCCGGGCCCCGTAAGTACCGGTTGGAACAAAACAGAAGGCTCCGGTGTGGCGCTCAGCGTGGCCTACGAGGTCGATGTCTGGGGTCGTGTTGCGGCGGTTGCCAGCGGTGCCAACGCATCGCTGAATGCCAGTCGCTACGATCTGGAAACAGTCAGACTGACGCTCACCACCGGCGTTGCGAATGCTTATTTCCAAACGTTGGCTTTGCGCGTGCGTTTGCGTGTTGCAGAGAACAATCTGGCGATTGCAGAAAAAGTGTATGCGATAGTCGAGGCGCGTTACCGCTATGGTTCTGCCTCAGCGTTGGATATGAGTCGCCAACGCGGCACTGTACTTACGCAGCGCAATACCTTGTTGCCTTTGCAGGTGCAGGAACGGCAAACAGTAAGTGCCTTGGCAATTTTGCTCGGACGTCAGCCGCAAGCCTTGCAGGTTGCTGCACAAAATTTGACTACGTTGAATGTGCCGGAGGTCAGCCCGGGTTTGCCGTCGACCTTGATTACACGCCGACCAGACATTGCCAGTGTAGAAGCGCAACTGTATGCGGCTGATGCCAACGTCGCAGCGGCGCGTGCCGCATTGTTGCCGACTATTTCATTAACAGGCGCTGCAGGTAATTCCAGTGCAGCTCTGTTGGCACTTGGTAATCCGGCGTATAGCGTGGGTCTTACCGCGTCCATCGTACAAACTTTATTCGATGGCAATCGCTTGCGTCTGCAAGTGGAAACCAGCGAATCGGTACGTCGTCAGTTGATTGAAAATTATCGCCGTACGGTTTATGCCTCGTTGAAAGAAGTCGATGATGCGCTCAGCAATGCGAGTCGTAATTTCGCCCAGGAGCAAGCGCAAATCGAAATCAAGAAAGAAGCAGAGCGCGCATTGAAATTATCTGAGCTGCGTTATCGCGAAGGCGCAGATGATTTGAATACATTACTGGATGCGCAACGTACCTTGTTCACGGCAGACGATACATTGGCACAACTGAGGTTGTTGCGCCTGACCGGTACCACCGATGTATTCAAAGCATTGGGTGGTGGCTGGAGCAGGCCGCAAGTCGAAGTGAAGTAATGAGGGATGGATGATGGAGAATATCCATCATCCATGGATCAAGCAGATTGCAATGCCGGGCGACGTGACATCCGGTAAATACTTCCCAGCAGCAGCGTGATTGTCAGACTAGGCAAAGCCGAACCGACTACCGGCCATAGAAGTGGGCAGATGTGGAAGGCCGCAATGCCGATCAGCCAGATGGCAACAGGTACAACATTCACACCTTTATCTGTCGCTTGTCCCTTCGCTGCCAATTGCGAAATAACGACGCCGAACAAGGGCACGAAGACCGAACTGAGCAAGAGCAGGAAAGGTTCCAGTCCGTGCATAGGCAGGAAGAGTGCGCAGCCGGTTGCGACCAAGGCGAGTGTAATACCCCAGAAGCGTATCGTGAATTTTCCATTCAGGAAATTGAGCGAGACCGATCCGGAATACACATCGCCGTAAGCGTTATCCATCTCATCGATCAGAATCAGACCTAGCGCAATTAAGCCGCCTTGTGCCAGCAACAAAGTCGTCATCAAATCAGCACCCGGATTGGACGTGCTGACGATCAATACGCCTAAGGCGTGACACCAGATATTCGCTACCGCAAAACCCAGCCATGTGCCGCGGAAGGTGCTGGCGCCGGCTTTACCATAACGCGCAAAATCAGCAACCAATGGCAACCACGACACTGGCATCGCCATCACCAGATCGATCCCGGCCAGCGTACTCATAGAACCATCACCGGATCTATTCCAGATCGCATCCAAACCTTGTACCTGCGCTTTCAAGACAAATTGATAGGTTAGCCAGATCAGCGAAAGAATAACCAAAGGCAGGCCGAAGCGGCCGACGAACCAACGTACCAAACCGATCATTGAACCGGTTGCAAGACCAACCAGTAGCAGGCCCCAGAACAGCGCCGTGACATATGGCAGCCAGATTGCGTCTATGCCTGTGATGTCCTTGATCAAGGCAGTCGTGCCGTCGCGCATGACGACCAATTCAAATGCGCTCCAGCCTATCAATTGAATGACGTTCAGAATCACTGGCAATTTGGCAAATGATGTGCCCAGGGTTTGGCACATCAGTACCGGGCTGGACAAGCCACGTTCAAATCCTATGTAGGCAACCAGACCGAGCAGGGCGGCACCGAGCAGAGAGCCGACGATAATGGCGAACAATGCTGTTTGCGTGCCGAGCGCGGTGCCAAGAAATGCGCCGATCTGCATGACGAGCAAGCCGACGCCGAGACTGAACCACAGCGCAGCGTGATCGCGGAAGGAAAAAACTCTGTCAGCCGCAGGAATAGGTGTGAAGGCAGCATTGCTTGCTGCCGCAGGTGCGTTTGGTAAAGCCATCATCGTCTTTCAAAATAGATGGCAGGTAAGCGGATTCGATGCCGGTGTACGGCGATGATTGTGTGCTTTCCTGCGCGAGAATTATCTCAATCAGGTTCAACGGGTATCTCTCACCCACGCATCAAATGCGCAGGACCCCGAGCCAAGAAGGTCAAACTGGGCGCTACTTTGAGCCAAAAACGAGGGATAGGCAAGTTGTATGTATCGGGGAAGTGGTTTGCCTGTAGGCGTGACGCGAAGATGGTTGCAGCAATTGCAGAAGAAAGTGTCGGGCCGCACGATAAAACAGGGAGGGGGAGCGGCCCGACGAAAACACATAAATACTGTATGTATGAACAGTATATTATCACAGATCAGGAATGTCACAAGTTATTCATCGACAGGCGATATACTTAAGTTGACGCACTGCAATGTTGCAGCGCTTAGCCTTTTTGACTGTTTAATATGCCTGCTTCTCGCCGTAATTTCCGCATTGGATTAGCCACTAGCCGCACTCACCAAGACGCTCGCGACTCCGCACTAGCCCTCTTACTCAATGGTAGCCGCGTTGCGATTGAAGAACATTTACAACCCGAATTAATCGTGGTCGGACGCACGCTGGATGCGATGGATCATCTCGGTTTGTTGAAAGATTATCCGCGTATCGAACGTTTTCCTTACGGCCGACATGGTGGTTTGATGAAACTGGTCTCGCGCGTGGTGGATAGTGATCCTGAGCGTCGATTGGATGCTGTCATTTACTTGATGGATCCGGTTGACCCTTCATCCACATTCCCGGAGGCGGTCGCTTTGAAGCGGCAATGCGTGATTCATGGCAAACCGTTTTTATCGACGCTGGCTAGCGCACGTGAATGGCTGGAGCTGGAATCGATCGCGATCGGCGCAGCGCCAAATCCTGAGCTGGATGCCACGTTCGATTTGAAGAATGAGGGTATTGCAATGATTGCCCACGATGCGATGAAAGATCGCATGCTGGACATCGCAGAGCGCCATTTTGAATTACTGGATCAATTCGGATTCCGTTGCGCGACTGGCACGACGGGGAGCTTGCTGAACAAGCTGGCGCAGAAAATCAAAGGTGAAGAAGCCGGTCGTAACTGGGTCAAACCTTATCTGAGTGGCCCGATGGGTGGTGATGCGCAGATCGCAGAATTGATACTGGATAGGCAGCAGTGTCGTCGTGTTTTGTTTTTGGAAGACCCGCATGTCGCGCGTCAGCATGAAGCGGATATCCAGTTACTGGAACGTGCGGCGCGCACGGTGACGGATTATGCGCTGTGTATCAGTAACGAGAAGTGCGGCGAGCGCTGGCTGGATTTGCTGGAGCAGCGCGTCAATTTATGTAGAAATTAAGCAGGTATGTTAAGAGCTGACATTTAGTAAAAAGGCCTACACGATCATCTCATCGTGAAGGCCTTTTTAATTACAGACCGAGGCGTGCAGTTGCTTCATCCATAGCAGTAGCATTCCATGGGACAAAGCCGGTCATGCCAATTTTGGATAAGGCATTTTTACCTGCTTCGTTTTCCGATAAATTCAGCAACAGGTTTTTGACTTTTTCGCGTTCTGCGTCGCTCAGTTTTTTCGAGGCCAGGAATTGCTTTATTGGAATCGGTTTTGTTTCGCCCAGAATGCGGCCGCCTTTGGCAACCCATGCTTTTGCGACACCGGCTGAACCGGTAACGCCGGCATCGACAAAGCCGTTTTCAATCATGAACGGTACGGCGTCTTGATAGCGAGTTGGTGTGTATGTTTTTTCCGGATTAGGGAAGCGTAATTCGTGCAGATTGGCGGTGAACATCACGGTGGTGATGGATTCCACCGATGGCACGCCGATTTTCTTGCCACGCAAATCCTGCATGGATTTCAATGGTGATGCTTGTGCAACCATCACGCGGGCGCGGTAATCAGTAAAGCCTTTGGCGGTGACCAGACCTTCATAACCGTTCTTTTTCACTGCCAGCAAACCGACATGGGCTGGGTGTATGAATGCCAGATCGTATTTACCTTCGGCCAAGCCTTTTTCAAATACCGCGTATTTATCGACGGTTTGCAGCTTCACATTCTGTTTCAGCTCTTTTGACAGCAATTGCAGAAGTGGCTTGTAACGCTCACTGGCTGGGCCGCCATCTTGGTAAGTCACACCTTCGTTTATGGCCAGGACCAGATCTTGTGCCGCTGCGGAATTAATGCCCGCCGCCAATACTGTCATTGCCAAAAGAGATGCGAGTTTCATAAGCGGCGCTCCGTATAGAATTGTTTTTATTGGGTAACTAAATGTAGTCTGAATGTTACATTAACAAATGTGTCGGATAATAGGTTTCTTGTAGCTCTAGATATAAATACGCAACAGTTTATTTAATTTATATCAATACATGGCGCCAAGACTGAGATAGACCGACATGATGTGATAGTGCTATGAGTGCCACATGTAAGTAGTACGTATTTGTTCGATGCAAGTAGTTAGTCAGGTTGTTTGCTTATTTTTTCGATGTGCCAACAAAGAAAGGAGCGAGACCACTATGCAGATTCGTACTTTGTTTTTCGTTATCATCCTTGGAGCCATCGGCGCGCTTGCCGCGTTGAATTGGAATACGTTCAATACACCAACCGAACTCTGGCTTGGTGTGACAACCGTACAGGCGCCGCTGGGTTTGGTCATGTTGGGATTGACCGCCTTGCTCACGTTTTACTTCCTGGTCTGTATCCTTTACCTGCAATCTTCCGTCATGCTGGAAGCACGGCGTCATGCGAAGGAATTGCAAAACAGCCGTGAACTGGAAGCCTCTCGTTTTAGCGAATTGCATCGTTTCATAGATGAGAAAACACAAACGGTTGTGAAGCAGGATGCCGATGAGCAGACTGCACTCATAGAAAGATTGGAAAAGCTCGAAACCGGTGTCGTTGCAGCAGTCGAACAATCCGGTAATACATTGGCCGCTTATATTGGCGAGTTGGAAGATCGGCTGGAACGCGGTGGTAATACGATCACGCCAAGTCGGCCTGCATAACTAGTTACATTGTTAAATCGTCATGATTGTGAATTGCTGAGGCAAGAACACGATTTCGGGATGCGACATCAGTTAAACTAGCAGCTAGTCATTTTTCTTCCCGAAATCTTCTTATGGTCAAAACCAAGCAATCCGGCAATCTGTTGATCACGATACTTGGTGGCACGCTGGCTATCGGAGCGGTTGTCGCTATCGGGATTGCGATTGCATGGTTTTATTTCAAGCCTAGTGCGCAGCAGTTAAGTCCTATCGCGTATTCCAATTTTGGTCCGATGGTGGTGCGTTCTTCGCAACTTTCGATCAAGGCTACCGTTGCGTTGCAAACGCATAAGGAAGACGCTGCATGGGTACAGCGCAACAAGGCGGCCTTGGATGTTGCCTTGCAGGCAGCGCTGGCCAATGTCGATTCGCAACGCGTGAGAACGCCGGAAGGCGCTGCATACGTGCAAGAAATGTTGCGCGATGTGGCGAATGCAACCCTCAAGACACGCAGCGTTCAGGAAGTGTTGTTGACTGATTACATCGTTCAGTCGAACTGATTCTGGACGCATCAATAGCAATATGCGCATGACGCTTCAGGCGTCGGCGATATAAAGAGTCATCGAATATTTTCAGTATGAGTAACGCAGATAATCCTTCCGACCTGCCGCGTAGTGCATTGCGGCCCGATTCGCCTTGTGCAGGCTATTGCTCGACTTCGCATGGCGATGAAGTCTGCAAAGGCTGTGGCAGAACCTTCGACGAAGTGATCAATTGGATCATTTACGATGATGACGAGAAAGCCGCCGTATGGGCACGTCTAGAGGCTGCGGGATTGGTAAAACGTTAAGTATTCTGCATTTGAAGCATCCCGTCGTTCCTTAAAATCCCCGTCAGTCATAGACGCATTAGACTTCAAGGCCAAGAGTCGGTAGACTTTAGGCCTTTTTCCAAGGGCTACTCCATGTCCGCCGCGCCCGAATTACCAAGTTCCGATTCCGCTGAAGTAGAAGCGTTTGAATCGCGCACAGTTTCTTCTGAATTGATTACCAGCGAAGTTGCGCGTCGACGCACCTTCGGCATCATCTCGCATCCGGATGCGGGTAAAACCACGCTGACTGAAAAACTGCTGCTGTTCTCCGGCGCGATTCAGCTCGCCGGTACCGTCAAGGGACGCAAGAGCGGACGCCATGCAACGTCCGACTGGATGGAAATCGAAAAGCAGCGCGGCATTTCTGTCGCCAGCTCGGTCATGCAGTTCGAATACCGCGATCACGTCGTCAATTTGCTCGACACCCCAGGTCACCAGGATTTCTCGGAAGATACCTATCGCGTGTTGACGGCGGTCGATTCCGCCTTGATGGTGATTGATGCCGCCAAAGGTGTAGAGACGCAGACGATCAAGTTGCTCAATGTTTGCCGTATGCGCAACACGCCTATCATCACGTTCATGAACAAGCTGGATCGTGAAACACGCGATCCGCTGGAATTGCTGGATGAGCTGGAATCGGTACTCAAGATCGAATGCGCGCCGGTTACCTGGCCGATTGGTATGGGTAAGAATTTCCGCGGCGTGTATCACTTGTTGCGCGATGAAATCATGTTGTTCGCACCGGGCAGCGAGAAGGCGGATCAGACGTTTGAAGTCGTCAAAGGTATCGACAATCCGCGTCTGGCAGAAATGTTCCCGCAAGAGATCGAACAATTGAAGATGGAAGTAGAACTGGTGCATGGCGCTTCGCATCCGTTTGAACTGGACGCCTTCTTGAACGGTACGCGTACGCCGGTCTTCTTCGGCTCCGCGATCAATAACTTCGGTGTACGTGAAATTCTGAATGCCTTGCTGGATTGGGCGCAGCCGCCGCGTGAGCGTGATGCGACTGTGCGTGCCGTCAAGCCGACTGAATTGCCGTTCTCCGGTTTTGTCTTCAAGATTCAAGCCAATATGGATCCAGCACATCGCGATCGTATTGCCTTCTTGCGCGTATGTTCCGGCCGCTTCGAACGTGGCATGAAGATCAAGCATTTGCGCCTCAATCGCGAGATCAAGGTGTCCAGCGTGGTGACCTTCATGGCATCGAGCCGCGAGCAAGTTGAAGAAGCTTACGCCGGCGATATTATCGGCTTGCCGAATCACGGCAATATGCAGATCGGTGACAGTTTTTCCGAAGGCGAATTGCTGCAGTTCACTGGTATTCCTTACTTCGCGCCAGACTTCTTCCGTTCAGTACGCATCCGTAATCCGCTGAAGATCAAACAGTTGCACAAGGGTTTGCAGCAGTTGGGTGAAGAGGGCGCGATTCAAGTGTTCAAACCGGTCAACAGCAGCGATCTGATTTTGGGTGGCGTCGGCGTACTGCAATTTGAAGTGGTTGCGAGCCGCTTGATGAATGAGTACGGCGTCGATGCCGTATTTGAAGGTACCAGCATCAGCAGCGCACGCTGGATTACTTGCGACGACAAGAAGATGCTGGCTGATTTTGAAAAATCATCTGCCGGTCATAATCTGGCCCACGACGCTGCTGGCAATCTGGCCTATCTGGCCAGTTCCGGTGTCAATCTGCGACTGACGCAAGAGCGTTGGCCTGCGGTTACTTTCCACGAAACACGTGAACACGCAGTCAAGCTTGCCTGATTGAATGTCTCGCATCCCATCGTTGCCGCGTAGCGATGGGATGATTCTCTTACTCCCGTTCCATATAACTGCTGATAGGCAAGACAGTATGCTGTGCTTGCTTCATTCGTGCATTCTTGGCATCGTGTAGCCAATTGTTTGTAATAGGAACGACATGCCGAAAATTTTCAAATTCACTCAATTTTCCTTGCGCGACTTGATCGTCACTGCCGGGCCGATGACGGTTCTGGTCATTGCGCTCTGTTATGTCGCTTACCGCTTGGTCGATCCTACGCCGCCAACGCATGTAACGTTGGCGACCGGACAGGAAAACAGTGCTTATGAAGAATTCGGTAAAAAGTATGCCGCGGCCTTGGGTAAATTCGGTATCAAGGTGACGTTGGCACCATCACTGGGTTCGCAGGAAAATCTGCAGCGTTTGATGGATCCTGATTCGGATGTCGACATTGCATTTGTGCAAAGTGGTTCGATAGATCAGGAAGCGGCGAAGGAAGCCGGACTGGTCTCGTTGGGCAGCTTGTTCACGGAGCCGATCTGGTTGTTTTATCGTGAGAGCAAGCACATCACGCAGTTGACGCAATTGAAGGGATTGCGCGTCAATGTCGGGCCGGAGGGAACTGGTGTGCCGAAGTTGTTCAAGACCATTCTGTCGGTCAACGGTTTGGAACCGAGCGATGTAAAGATCAAGCAATTGGAAAATACGCCCGCTACGGTTGAGTTGCTGGCAGGGCGTATTGATGCGCTCGTTTTTAGTTCGGCACCGGATGCCTTGCTGATACAGATGTTGTTGCAGACACCGGGCATCAAGCTTTTTGACTTCACGCAGGCAGAAGCGTATTCGCGTCGCTTCCCTTATTTATCGCATGTCATTTTGCCGCGCGGGATAGTCGATTTGGGCAAGGATTTGCCACCGAAAAATTATCACTTGATCGCACCGACGGCGACCTTGGTAGCACGCGAAGATTTGCATCCGGCTTTGATCGATTTATTCGTGCAAGCGGCCGCGACAATACACGGTGGTGCCGGTTGGTTCCGCAAGCAGGGAGAATTCCCTAATGCGAGTTACACGGAAATTCCAGTTGTGCCTGAGGCCGAAAAATTCTATCGCAATGGTCCGCCATTTTTGCAACGCTATATGTCGTTCTGGCTGGCCAATTTCTTTGAGCGCATGTGGGTGGTGATTGTGGCACTAGGTGCATTGATCTTGCCGTTGTCGCGCATCGTACCGCCGCTCTATGTATGGAAGGTGCGCTCACGCGTGTATCGCTGGTATGGGCAATTGCGTACCGTCGAACAAGTGATTGAGGATGTGCCACCGGAACAGCGTGCGACTGTTTATCCGGCACAGTTGCAGCGTTTGAAAGAGATAGAGGAGAAGGTGAATCAGATCTCGATTCCGCTTTCGTTCGCGGATGAGTTATATCGCTTGCGCAGCCATATCAATCTGGTGCGCAAGCGTATCTTGTGGCTGAGTGAAGCTAAAGCCGAAGCGGCTTAAGCGCCTATCCAGGGCAAGCCTGCCTTGCACCAGCCGTTGACATTTTTGCGATGGCCATCGGCATCTTTATCGCCTTCAAAACCTTCCAGTACATCGAAGGAATTGGCATAGCCGTTTTCTGTTGCCAGCTTGGCGGCGTGGCGTGAACGTACGGCACCGCGGCAGAGAAAGAGCAGGACGGTATCTTTATCTGCAACTTGTTCCAGTTGCGGCAAAAAATCCGGGTTGGGTATCCCGCCCGGATACAGATTCCATTGCACAGCCGTATGTTGTTCCGCCGCGATGTCCGGACGACCGATCCAGTCGCGTTCAGCAGTTGTGCGCACATCGACCAATTTGACCTTGGGATCGTTTTGCAACAGGGCGTAGGCTTCTTGTGGCGTAAGAGCGCCAGCATAAGGTAATTGATTTGCCTCGCCGCGCGCACGCGCAGTAGCGAGAATGTCAGCAGAAGTTGTCATGATGTAGATTCGGGTTGATGGTGCGACTTATTATAGATGAGCACTTGTTTGTAAGTTTGCCGTAGCTACGCATTGTTATAATCGTCGTTCACGTCAATCAGGTAATCCCATGACTACTATCCAGTTTATCGCAGCGATTATCTTTGGCATCGCGCTCATACATACTTTCGCGGCAAAATCCTTTGAGCGTCTCGCGCATCATCATCCCAAACATGCAGGCTTGTTGCATCTATTAGGCGAGATCGAAGTCGTCTTTGGCTTCTGGGCTTTTGTCCTGATCGTGGTGATGGCGCTGGTATCTGGTGGCACGGCTGCGCTGGATTATGCGGAGTCTCGACAATATACCGAGCCGCTGTTTGTCTTCGTGATCATGGTGATCGCCGCTTCGCGACCAGTGCTGGAAATCGTCAAATCACTGATTGCGACGATTGCGCGTGTCGCCCCTTTGAATACAGCCATTGCGCATGTGTGGTTGTGCATGGCGCTGGTGCCCTTGATAGGCTCATTGATTACCGAACCTGCAGCGATGACGCTGGCTGCCCTGATGCTGGCTCCGCTGGTATTTCGTCCAGGTATTCCTGAGTGGTTGAAGTACGGTGCGCTTGGTGTGCTCTTCGTCAATATCTCGATTGGCGGTACCTTGACGTCGTTTGCTGCTCCACCTGTGTTGA
This sequence comes from Herminiimonas arsenitoxidans, assembly GCF_900130075.1. Classification (NCBI taxonomy): domain Bacteria; kingdom Pseudomonadati; phylum Pseudomonadota; class Betaproteobacteria; order Burkholderiales; family Oxalobacteraceae; genus Herminiimonas; species Herminiimonas arsenitoxidans. The sequence goes on along the minus strand of NZ_LT671418.1, from coordinate 1,409,128 downwards.
TGGTGGCGACCACATGGAGCTGGGATAGTGCATTCATGGCGGCTAATTTCGGTTGGAAGGCCGCGCTTGCAGTGTTGATCAATGCGACTGGCATTACGTTCCTGTTGCGTTCCTATATCAAGAAAGCTGATGCGGAAGGTAATGAGCAGAGTGCGGAAGCCGGCATGCCTTTGATCGTCAGTCTGGTGCACCTCGCATTTTTGTGCGGTGTGGTGGTGTTTGCGCATCACCCGGTGATTTTTATTGGTCTGTTCCTGTTTTTCCTCGGATTTACGAAAGCGTATGAACAGTTCCAAAGTCCGCTGATTTTGAAAGAAGGCTTGCTGGTCGGATTCTTCCTGGCCGGTTTGGTAGTCTTGGGTGGCATGCAGCAATGGTGGTTGCAGCCTATCGTTGCCAGCCTTGAGCCGACGGCACTGTTCTTTGGTGCACTGGGTTTGACGGCAATTACCGATAATGCTGCGCTGACCTATTTAGGCTCTCTGATCGAAGGGATGTCTGATGCGGCTAAATACATGCTGGTTGCCGGTGCAGTTGCCGGCGGCGGTTTGACAGTGATCGCTAACGCGCCGAATCCGGCAGGTGTGGCTTTATTACGTCAAGGCTTCGAAGATCAATCTATCGGCATGCTCGGTTTATTGCTTGGTGCTCTTTTGCCAACAGCTGTTGCCGTCGTTTTCTTCCTTGCTCTTTAGTTGCATCAAAATAGTGCGTTCATTCAGTTTTTCCAATGATTTGCACTTTTAAGGTGCTTAATTAAGATGATTCACCAAAATGGTGAATCATCTTTCTCGCCAGAAGATCGCCTGCATGCTCCAAAAGAGCGCTTAGCCCGTAAACACAGGCTGCTCCAGCAAGGTGCGCTCATATATTTTTGCTGAAGATGGTGGCATGGAATCTGCTATCATTTCGGGCGAGTTATGGACACATGCTGTTAGTACACGCACGTCTCACAACCCATTTACTAATTCTGTATTACTTTGCTCAATTTTAGGAGATTCGCATGGCAATGACGGCAGCAGAGGTCTTGAAGATGGTGAAAGACAACGAAGTTAAATTCGTTGATTTTCGCTTTGCTGACACACGCGGTAAAGAACAGCACGTCACTGTGCCAGTTTCGCATTTCGACATGGATAAATTTGAATCCGGTCATGCGTTTGACGGTTCCTCCATCGCTGGTTGGAAAGGTATCGAATCATCCGACATGTTGTTGATGCCGGATCCGAACACCGCAAACATCGACCCATTCTTCGAAGAAACCACACTGTTCATGCAGTGCGACGTGATCGAACCATCGGACGGCAAAGGCTACGATCGTGACCCACGTTCGATCGCTAAACGCGCTGAAGCGTATTTGAAATCCTCCGGCTTGGGCGACACCGCTTACTTCGGTCCAGAACCAGAATTCTTCATTTTCGACAGCATCCGCTGGAAAATCGGCATGGACGGCTGCTTCGTCAAGATCGATTCGGAAGAAGCATCGTGGAGCACCGGCGAGAAGCTTGAAGGCGGTAACACAGGTCACCGTCCTACAGTTAAAGGCGGCTACTTCCCAGTGCCACCAGTCGACAGCTTCCAAGACATGCGTTCGGAAATGTGCTTGATCCTGGAATCCCTCGGCATTCCAGTTGAAGTACATCACCACGAAGTTGCTGGCGCTGGTCAAAACGAAATCGGCAGCAAATTCTCGACTCTGGTTGAGCGCGCTGACTGGACCCAGAACCTGAAATACGTTGTTTGGAACGTGGCGCATACCTACGGCAAAACAGCGACTTTCATGCCTAAACCTATCGTTGGCGACAACGGTTCGGGCATGCACGTGCATCAATCGGTCTGGAAAGACGGCAAAAACTTGTTCGCTGGCGACGGCTATGCAGGCTTGTCCGATTTCGCTCTGTACTACATCGGCGGCATCATCAAACATGCTAAAGCATTGAACGCGATTACCAATCCAGGTACCAACTCGTACAAACGTTTGGTTCCAGGCTTTGAAGCTCCGGTCAAATTGGCTTACTCGGCACGTAACCGTTCCGCTTCGATCCGTATCCCACACGTATCGAATCCTAAAGGTCGCCGCGTTGAAGCGCGTTTCCCAGATCCACTGGCTAACCCATACCTGTGCTTCTCAGCGTTGCTGATGGCAGGTTTGGACGGCGTACAGAACAAGATCCATCCAGGCGAAGCAGCCTCGAAAGACTTGTACCACTTGCCACCAGAAGAAGATGCATTGATCCCAACAGTCTGTGCTTCGCTGGAAGAAGCATTGGACGCGTTGAACAAAGACCGCGAGTTCTTGACTCGTGGCGGCGTGTTCAGCGACGGCATGATCGATGCGTACATTGAATTGAAAATGCAAGAAGTTCAACGCTTCCGCATGACTGCTCACCCAGTCGAATACGATATGTACTACTCGCTGTAATCAATCTTTTGATTGTTACCGCAAGGTGAAAAAAGGCGGGAGGAGCGTAAGCTTTTCCCGCCTTTTTTATTGATCTGTTGCTAGTACGCAGTAAACTGGCGATCAGTGTTTGTCAGGCTTGAATTGTTGCCCTAAACTAAGAACCCGATTTAACAGTTTCAAAAAAGAAAGTCTATGAAACGTCAACTCGCAGTCCTGTTTCTCTCTTCCATCGTATTTTCCGCCTATGCGCAAAATGATGTCTATCTGTGTATAGATAGCAATGGCAACCGTGAGTACAAAAATACCGGCCCTACCAATAAATGCAAAAAGGTCGATTTGCCCGGCGTGAGTACAGTTCCGGCGGCAAAAAAGCCAGCCACACAGCAGACGGCAGTAGCCAAGCCATCCTCTCCTAGCGATTTCCCTCGTGTAGACAATACAATTCAAAAAGCGCGTGATAGCGATCGCCGCCAGATTCTGCAGGATGAGATGCGCGCCGAGGAACAAAAACTGGCTGATATTCGCCGCGAATACAATAATGGTGAGCCGGAGCGTCGTGGTGACGAGCGTAATTATGCAAAATACCAGGAGCGCACAGCTACGCTGAAGGATGATCTTGCTCGTTCAGAGAAGAATGTAGAAGCATTGAAGCGTGAACTCGGCAACCTGAAATAACATCGGTACGATGTTTGCTTGGATCAGGCCGCATAGTGCGGCCTTTCTTTTTGGATTCCTGTGAAAAAACCTTTAATAGCTTTAGATGGTCTCGATTTATTAGCGTCAGCCGTTCTTGTTCTACGTGCGGATAGCGAGATTGCGTATGCCAATCCGGCAGCAGAAATTTTGCTGGAAAGCTCAAGCAAGGCACTGACAAATCATAAGTTGAATGAACTCTTCATCAATTGTCATGAACTGGAACAAGTATTCCAGGAAGCTCTAGAGCATCAATTCGCCGACAAGCGACTGGATTTGGTCCTGGAGCGTATGGGACGTGACCCTTTACAAGTGCATATTGTGTTCTCTGTGCTGGATAGTGCGGAGACGCCGGTATTGATAGAGCTGCGTGAGAACGTGCAGCAACTGAAGCTGGATAGAGAAGAGCGTTTGCTCGATCAGAGTCAGGCCAATAAAGAGTTGATTCGTAATCTCGCGCATGAGATCAAAAATCCGCTGGGCGGCATACGTGGCGCAGCGCAGTTGCTGGAACTGGAGCTACCGGAGCGGCATCTAAAAGAATTCCGCGAATATACGCAAGTCATCATCAAGGAAGCAGATCGCCTGCAAACGCTGGTGGATAGACTGCTGGCACCGCATCGCAGCCCGCATATCGTTGGCGATGTGAATATCCATGAAGTGTGTGAGCGCGTACGTAGCCTGATTGTGTCTGAATTCCCGAATGGCTTGAAGATCAAACGTGATTACGATCTGTCGGTGCCAGAATTCCGTGGTGACAAGGAGCAACTGATACAAGCGGTATTGAATATTGCACACAATGCGGCGCAAGTGCTTTCCGCACGCATGAAAGCCGGTGATGCCGAGTTGACTTTGCGTACGCGTATTGCGCGACAAGTGACGCTAAACAAGGTCCGATACCGGCTGGCATTAGACTTGCATATCATCGATAACGGACCGGGCATCCCGCCTGACATCCGCGATCGTATTTTTTATCCTTTGGTCTCGGGCCGGGATGGCGGTAGTGGGTTAGGGTTGACGCTGGCACAGACATTCGTACAGCAACATATGGGTTTGATCGAATGCGAGAGCCGGCCGGGATGTACGGATTTCAGAATTTTGATTCCATTGCCATGAGCAGCTTGAGCTCGAAGTTGGCGATGGATCTATAAACCTAGCCACATGACGCGGGACACTATAAACATATGAAACCAATCTGGATTGTTGATGACGACGAGTCGATCCGCTGGGTCCTTGAAAAAGCGCTGGCGCGCGAAAATCTTCCAACCAAAAGTTTTTCCAATGCACGTGATGCACTGGAGGCTTTAAAAACCGGTGCGCCGCAAGTATTGGTTTCCGATATCCGCATGCCTGGGGAATCTGGTCTCGAATTACTGCAAGCCGTTAAAGCCAAACATCCTGGCTTGCCTGTCATCATCATTACTGCATTCTCCGATCTGGATTCTGCAGTTGCAGCATTCCAAGGTGGCGCGTTTGAATATCTGGCCAAGCCATTTGATATTGACCATGCAGTTGGATTGATACGTCGCGCATTGGAAGAAAGTCTGCGCGAAACCAGCGTCGAACAAGTGTCGGCCGAGACGCCAGAAATTTTGGGACAAGCACCGGCGATGCAAGACGTCTTCCGCGCCATCGGTCGTTTGTCACAATCGAATGTAACGGTGTTGATCACAGGTGAATCCGGTTCTGGTAAAGAATTGGTGGCCCGTGCTTTGCATAAACACAGCCCACGCGCATCACAACCTTTCATCGCATTGAATACAGCAGCGATTCCTAAGGATTTGCTGGAATCAGAATTGTTTGGTCATGAGCGCGGTGCTTTTACCGGTGCACAAGCAACACGTCGTGGTCGCTTTGAACAAGCAGAGAACGGTACTTTGTTCCTGGATGAAATCGGCGATATGCCTTTTGACTTGCAAACACGTTTGCTGCGTGTGCTGTCCGATGGTCATTTCTATCGCGTCGGTGGTCACCAACCTTTGAAGGCGAATGTACGCGTGATCGCTGCAACGCATCAGAATCTGGAACATCGCGTGCGCGAAGGTTTGTTCCGCGAAGATTTGTATCATCGCTTGAATGTGATTCGCTTGCGCCTGCCTAGCTTGCGCGAACGTCGCGAAGATATTCCTATCTTGACGCGTCACTTCCTGCAACAAAGTGCGAAGCAATTGGGCGTGGAAGTCAAACGCATGTCCGAAGGTGCGATGCAATTCCTGAGCAGTCTGGAATTGCCAGGTAACGTGCGTCAGTTGGAGAACTTGTGCAACTGGATCACGGTGATGGCACCGGGTCAAACAGTAGAAGCCAAGGATTTGCCGAACGAGTTGACGGAAGGCCAGGCCTTTGCGGCATCTACATTAGCTACACTTCCTGCAAGTCCACCTGCTGGCAATACGTATCACGCGCTGGACGAGAGTACGAATTCCAGCAATGGCTATCAAGCTGCTGCTGTACCGAGTAGTGCGCCAGTAGAAGCGAGTAGCTGGATATCGTTGCTGGAAGCTGAAGCAGCTGCTTTGCTGGCTGCCGGGCAGCCGGAAGTGATGGATGCTCTGGGTCGTCAATTTGAATCAACCTTGATCAAGACCGCTTTGAAACATACACATGGTCGCAAGAACGATGCGGCCGTGCGTTTGGGTATTGGTCGTAATACCATCACACGCAAAATTCATGAGCTGGGTATAGATGGCGCAAAGGATGACTAATTGTCTTAGATGAAATGCGTATTGTCTGAGAATCCAAACTCTGCTATCGCATAAGACTTTTAAGTAGCATGTACAGAGAGAAACGAGCTGCCGTATAGGTCGCTCGTTTTTTTTATTTATGAAATGTATGTGATATCAGTCATTCTCGCGAATTTACCTTTAACAAGGCAATATGATAGGCTTGCCGAAATCAGTTCTGTGTATGCAGTACTTGTTGTTGACGTGAGCAAGAGAATACGGGTTTGGGTTGGAGGCAGTGAACTATCCTGAACCAAGACGTTTAAGTGCAGCTTTCTATTGGTGGAGATAGGGCGATATAGAGTGCAGTGGGAGCTTCATGCTCCCTAGTCATTTTGTAGCAACCCTGCGAATTCGAAAGAAGTGCCTATGCTCGGTTCGATAACGGACACACTGCGGCAGGTTCCCGAAATTGCCTTGTTCCTTTCCCTCGCGATTGGCTATGGCGTGGGACAGATCAAATTCGGTCCAATTCAATTGGGCGGTGTTTGCGGCACGCTGATTGCGGCGCTATTCATCGGGCAGCTAGGCATCGCGCTGGATGCCGGCGTCAAAAATGTTTTCTTCATGTTGTTCATCTTCGCCCTTGGTTATGCTGGTGGCGCTCAGTTTTTCTCCAATCTGAATCTCAAAGGCTTGCGCCTCGGTTTGTTGTGTCTGATCGAAGTGGTCGTTGTGTTGGCATTGGTGCTGACGGCGACTTATTTTCTGAATCTTGATGCGGGTACTGCTGCCGGCATGATGGCAGGGGCTGCCACCGAATCTGCTGTCGTTGGTACGGCTACCGATGCCATTTCCAAACTGGCTTTGCCTGCGGCAGAAATTCAGCAATTGCAGGCCAATGTCGTTACCGCTTATTCCATTACTTATATCTTTGGTCTGATTACGATAGTCATCGTAACGAGTCAGATTTTTCCATTGCTGTTGCGGATCAATTTGCGTGAAGAAGCCGACAAATTGTGGACGCAGATGGGCGGCAAAGAAACCTCGACCGATGAAGTGAGTGCTACACCTGCAATGGTCGGTCGTGTTTACCGGATTGATGTTGGTGCTGGTCGCAGCGTCGCAGAATTGCATGATTTGTTTGCAGGGCAAGCCAGCATAGAGCGTGTGCGCCGTGCCGGACATAGACTAACGATTGCGCCAACTTTAGTACTGCATAGCGGAGATGAAGTGCTGGTGATCGGTAATCGACACACATTGGTAACAGCCGCTTCTTTGTTGGGGATGGAGTTTGCTGATACTGCCGGCTTGAATATGGCCGTGCAAACCATAGAAGCGCTGCTAGAAAACAAAGCATTGGTCGGCAGGCATTTACGTGATATCGGATTGCCGATTGGTATGCATGTCGCAGGGGTAGTGCGTGGTGAATATCATTTGCCACCTTTGCCTGATCTGGAATTGCAATTGGATGACGTGATCCAATTGTATGGATCAGCTAACGCAAAAGCATCAGCAACTGAGGAAGCTATATCGCTGATCGGTGTGCATCTGGAAAGAGGCGATCGCAGCAATATTGTGTACGCCGGACTAGGTATTGTATTGGGCGTGTTGATAGGCAGCTTCAGCATCAAGTTGGGTGGAATTCCATTCTCGCTTGGTACGGGCGGCGGCGCTTTGCTGACGGGTTTGTTTTTCGGTTGGTATCAATCCAAGCATCCTGCCTTGCAGGGTATACATCCCGATGCATTGGCGTTGATGAAAGACATAGGCTTGGCCAGTTTTATTGCCTGTGTTGGTCTGGCTTCAGGGCCACAGGCCATTACCTTGATCAAGCAATATGGCATTGCCTTGCCCTTGCTGGGCATCGCGATTGCAGTCATGCCTGCATCCATTTCCTTATTGGTTGGTCACTTTATTCTCAAGCTGGAAGCACCGATATTGCTGGGCGCAATCGCCGGTCAGCAATGCAGCACACCAGCCTTGAGTGCGGTACAAAACGCCGCTGGCAATTCCACACCTCTTCTTGGTTACACCATTACTTATGCGATTTCCAACGTAGTCTTGCCCTTGATGGGGCCGTTGATTGTGGGGCTCGTTGGATTGCTCCATCGACAGTGATTTTTCCTATTTTAAAAAATACAAAGTTGCTGGTTAAAAGAGGCACACCTGATTCTTGATTTTTATATGCGGTCTATTTTTTGTTTCATCAAACCGAAAGGTGGTCACCATGGAATGGCTACATGAATTGTTTAAAAGGTCGCCCGAGATAGCGTTGTTTCTATCGCTGGCAATTGGTTATTACATAGGAAAAATAAAATTCGGAAAATTCCAGCTGGGTGGTGTGGCGGGTTCTCTGCTAGTTGCCGTGATCGTGAGTCAGGTCGGCGTGCAAATCGATCCTGGCGTCAAGGCTGTGCTGTTCGCCTTGTTCATCTATGCCGTTGGTTATGAAAGCGGACCGCAGTTTTTCAATTCCTTAGGCAAGCAATCGGTAAGAGAAATTATTCTTGCCGCAGTGTTGGCAATTACGGCCTTGATTACTGTCGTAGTGATGGCAAAACTGTTCGGTCTGGATAAGGGCTTGGCAGCGGGTGTTGCTGCCGGTGGTTTGACGCAATCAGCCATTATCGGCACAGCTGGCGATGCGATTGCCAAACTGGGATTAGCCGCAGATGAAGTAGCTCGCTTGCAGGGTAATGTTGCGGTGGGTTATGCGGTGACCTATGTGTTCGGTTCCTTTGGCGCCATCATTGTTTGCGTGAATATTCTGCCCAAGCTGATGGGGCGCGGCATCAAGGAAGATGCTGTCAAGGCAGAAACGGCGATGCAGGCAGGTGTGCAGGTTCTCGGTCCTGGTCAGCATGCTGCTGCACCTGATCTGGTCGGTCGTATGTATCAGATCACGGAGGGTAATGCGCATACCGTGGCTGATATAGAAAGCGCCAATCCAAATGTCTCCATCACGATAGAACGCATCAAGCGTCACGGACAAATCATCGAGGTGACACCGCAGTTGATGCTGGAAGTGGGTGACATTGTTCTTGTCGTAGGTCGGCGTGAAGCCATGGTCGGTGTAGCTGCACAACTGGGCAAGGAATTATACGCAGTAGAAGGCATGGAGCTCACCATGCAGCGTAGAGAAGTGGTGCTCACTAATAAAGAGTATGACAACAAAACAGTGGGTGAGATACGCAGCCAGACTGCGAATGGTGTGCGTCACGGCATTTATGTGGTGCAGATCAGTCGTATGGGCAAGGTGTTGCCGATACAGCCGGAAACAGTAGTGCAACTGGGCGACGTGATCACGATTTATGGCTCAGAGCAAGACGTGAAGCGCGTTGCTGCCTTGGTTGGTTATGTCATTGTTCCTAGTGTCAAAACTGACTTTGTATATCTGGGGGCTGGCCTGGTCGTCGGTCTGTCTATCGGCTTGTTGACGGCACGTATAGGTTCGATACCGCTGACATTGGGTAGCGGTGGCGGGGCATTGTTATCTGGTCTTCTATTCGGTTGGTTCCGTGCCAAGCGTCAAACCTTTGGTGCGATGCCGAGTGGTGCGGTGCAGATACTCAAGGATCTTGGTCTGGCAGGCTTTGTCGTCGTCGTTGGTTTGACTTCCGGCTTGCAGGCTGTGCAGACCGTCAAGGAACATGGCTTGACGCTGTTTGGTGTGGGTGTCGTGGTCACCATCGTGCCTTTGATTCTGACCATGCTGATAGGGCGCTATATTTTGCGCTATGACAATACCGCTGTCTTCGCCGGTGCATTGAGTGGCTCACGCAGTGCTAATCCTGCTTTTGGTGAAGTGCTGGACAAGGCGGAGAACTCGATTCCGACGGTTCCTTTCGCCATCACTTATGCGTTGGCAAATGTCTTCCTGACTTTACTTGGGCCGCTGATCGTGGCTTTTGTTTGATGAACGTAGTGCATGCAACATTCCGAAGCTGCCCGTGCAGGGCTTCTCATTCTTGATAAGGAGTAACGCAAATGGACTTTAGCAACCCAGACAAACTTGCATTATTAAGCCCTTTTGAATTGAAAGATGCCTTGATTCAAACGGCCAAGAAAAGCAATCAACTGATGTTGAATGCGGGGCGTGGTAATCCTAATTTTCTGGCGACAACGCCACGTCACGGCTTCTTCCAGTTCGGTCTGTTCGCGATGACCGAGGCGGAACGTTCTTATATTTACATGAAGGATGTGGGCGGCTTTCCGCAACGTGATGGAATTGAAGCGCGTTTTGAAATATTCGCCAAGCATCATGCTGGTGTGCAGGGCATACGCTTTATTGAAGCAGCTGTGTCATATGTACGCGATCAACTCGGCCTGTCTGCCGGCGATTTCCTTTATGAAATGTGTGAAGCCATACTCGGTTGTAACTACCCGGTACCGGATCGCATGCTCACGCTGGGCGAAAAAATCGTTGGCAAGTACATACACAAGGAAATGATCGGTACGCATCCGTTTGTCGGTAACTTTGATATGTATGCGGTGGAGGGCGGCACCGCAGCGATGACGTATCTGTTCGCCAGCATGAAGGCGAATCACCTGATCAAGGAAGGCGATACCATAGCACTCGGTATGCCTATCTTTACGCCATATATCGAAATTCCACAGCTTAATGATTACAAGCTGGTGCAAATGTCCATCGATGCGCCGCAATCGAATAACTGGCAATTCACCAAGAAGGAATTGGACAAGCTGCTCGATCCAAAAGTAAAAGCCTTCTTCCTCGTCAATCCAAGCAATCCGCCTTCAGTCAAGATCGATGACAAGATGCTCGCCTACATCGTCGAGATCGTCAAGAAACGTCCTGACCTCATCATCCTGACGGACGATGTGTATGGCACATTTGCCGATGATTTCGTCTCGCTGTTTGCACTATGTCCTTACAACACCATCCTGGTGTATTCGTTCTCCAAGTACTTCGGTGCAACAGGCTGGCGCATGGGTGTGGTGGCGACACATGAAAACAATATCCTCGATGCCAAGATTGCCAAGTTGCCGGAGAACCTGCGCAAGGAACTCGACGCACGCTATCACTCGATTACTACCGAGCCACGCAAACTGAAATTCATTGACCGTCTGGTTGCCGACAGCCGTACCGTGGCACTTAACCATACTGCAGGTTTGTCGACACCTGTGCAGGCGCAGATGAATTTGTTCTCACTGTTCGCGCTGATGGATGAAGCGGATAGCTACAAAGCTGAAATGAAGCGCATCGTATTGCGACGCAAGCAAGCCTTGTATCGTGAACTGGGCTTGCCTATGCAACACGATCCTAATTCGGTGCGCTACTACCATTTGCTGGATATGGAGTCGCTGTCCGAACAAATGCACGGCAAGGAATTTTCGCAATGGCTACTGAAGAAACTGAAACCGAATGAAGCCTTGTTCCGTCTGGCGGAAGAGACTGGGGTCATCCTGTTGCCGGGGCGCGGCTTTGGCACTACTCATCCATCCGGACGTGTGTCACTAGCCAATCTCAATGAATACGACTACGCCAACATAGGCCGCGCGATTCGTAACATGGCGACTGAATTCTATGAAGTATTCCTAGCGGAAAAAGGCAAGGGTAAGGCGAAGGCCGCTGTGAAGGTAGTCAAAGCCACAAGCAAAGCCAAGGGAAGTAAGAAAACGCGGTAATGCTTGAGTAGTAACTGACAGGCGTGATGCTCTTTTGAGCATCACGCCTGTAGTTTTATGCTGCCAGCTTAGGCGTTGAACGGCAGCCGTCTAGCAGGAAGGACAGGCCGATCACCAGAACCAGTTCACCTTCTGCCGAACGCGCAGTACCGGCAATGCCGGAGACGCTAATGGCAGTCATCGGTTTGATGACCAGATCCGCTGTACCTTCGACTATGCCGACAGACAGAATGTAAGGTTGCGGTGCTGCGATAACAATTCCGACGCGTTCTACGCCGAGTTCGTAGCCGAGTGCGCCAGCCAGCGAACGTACTGGCAATGGTCTGCCTTGATCGCGCAATACAGGCGCACCACCAACTTTTTCAAATTCTTCCGGCAGTTCCACTACGCGTTGCACGATCGCCATAGGTAACGCCAGCGCTGCGTCAGAACTGCGTACCAGCATCGTAGGAACGATGGACAATTCAATAGGTAGACGAATCGAGAAGCGCGTGCCGACGCCGAGTGTGGAATCGATGGTGATGGCACCACGATGTTTTTCTACCGCAGTTTTTACCACGTCCATACCGACACCGCGGCCGGATACGCTGTTGGCGACTTCTTTGGTGGAAAAGCCCGGGAGGAAAACCAGCTGCAGCATTTCTTCCTGCGTTTGTGCTGCCGTATCGGAAATCAATCCTTTGGAAATTGCCTTGGCGCGTAACTGCTCGCCATTCATCCCTTTGCCATCATCGGAAATTTCGATCATGACGCTGCTGGCTTCCTGCCATGCTTTCAGCAAAATAACCGACTTGGTCGATTTGCCGCTGGCAATACGCGTCGCATTGTCTTCAATGCCGTGATCGAGTGAGTTGCGCAGCATGTGTACTAATGGATCGTACAAACTGTCGACGACGACGCGATCGACTTCGGTTTCTGCACCTTCGATTTGCAGCTCGACGTCTTTGCCCAAATCCTTGGCCAACTCACGTACTAGACGCGGGAATTTCTGAAACAGTTTGCCGACTGGTTGCATGCGTGTCGCCAATGTGGCGCGCTGCAATTCTGTTGAATAGCGTGAAGCGCGATTCAATGTTTCTGCCAGTGCTGCCATCAGGGTTGCGGCATGTCCTTCCACCGGGAATTGTGCGAGTTTTTCCAGCAGTACGCTGGCTTGATTGGCGGCTTGTACCGACTCGCCGGCAACTTCCAGCAAGGTGTCGAGCTTGACTGCGTCAACACGGATGCTGTCTTCCTTGATAGGTGCAGAGGCTTGTTTCGCATCGCCACCACGGCGGTCGACGCCATCCCATACTTTAGCTGCAGGTGCTTCGGCTGGTGCAGCTTGCGGTGCCACTGCCACGGCAGCAAGCTCTGGTGCAGTGCCGGCTGGCACAACAGCAAGGTATAAGGCATTCCAGTCGATGCCATCGCTATCCATAGTTGCTGAAGCGGGGGGCGCGATTGCTGCGGGCTCAACAACAGCAGCTGTTTGTGCTTCGCCTTCGATTGCGCTGTTCAAAATTTCTTCCAGCGATGCTGGCATGGCGGACAGACTTTCCGGTTGTGCACCGTTGGCGAGTTCGCCCAATTGATCAGCGACAAAACCACTGGCTTGCAGTGCAGCTTCGATCGCAATCGGTGTGACCGGCACTTGACCAGTACGCAGCGCATCGAACAGATTTTCAGTTAAATGACATGCCGATACCATCGCCGGCAAATTCATGAAGCCGGCACCACCCTTGATTGTGTGGAATGAACGGAAGACTGCGTTCAACGTATTGAGATCGCCCGGATTCCGCTCCAGTGTGAGCAGGTGCTCTTCTACATTCGTCGCCAGCTCCAACGCTTCAACGACGAAATCCTTGAGCATGTCATCCATTAGAACCCCAGATCGGCAAGAAGGCTATCGACATCATCCTGCACCATGGCGATGGTAGGTGCGGATGGACCGTTCATCAATTCAACTGGTTTGTGCTCGACGGCTGCCTTGACTTCAGGTGGTGCGTTGTCGCGCAGAAGCTGAGCCAGTTCGGTTTCAGCCTTGTGCGTGATGGTGACAATTTTCTTGATCAACTGACCGGTAATATCCTGGAAGTCCTGCGCCATCATGATTTCCAGCAGGCGAGCTTTTTCTGCTTCGGTTACTTCGACTACCTTGGCGTTGAACTGACGGGAATCGTTGGCCAGCGTTTTGAATTCATCGACGCTGAGTTTGCCTTCGAATAATTGTGTCCAGCGCGTATCCATATCCTTAGCGCTTTTGGACAAGGCATCTTGTTCCGGCATGCCGACATCGATGGCATTCAAGACCTTGTTGGCGGCTTGTTCGGTCAATGTGGCGACGTATTCGAGACGGCCTTGTGCATCGGTAATCTGTGATGCGACATCAGACAGTGAACGGTCGTAACCGAGCTCACGCAGCGAGTCATGCAACAAACGGACTATGCCACCCAGGCGTTCGTACATCGGCTTCTCAGTACCATCTTCTTCCAATGTTGGGGCTGGTGTTGCCGCTGCAACGTGTGCAGTGTTCTGTACTGCTTCGACTACAGGAGCTGGAGGAGCTGCCGCCGGCGCTACTGCCGCTACGGTTTCTGCACGTTGCGCGGAAATCTCTTCAAACAGTGCATCAAAATCATCTACGTCGCCGCTCATGTAATACCTTTCCCTGTCGTTTATCCATTTTGCACTGCTGCTTGTTGTCGCGTATGTGGCCTGATCGGCAAAACAAAACGCGCTGCACCTGATAAAGAATGGCGCTTTTTATGCAGCAGGCGATGGATTTTGGTACGCGCACTTTTGCACGTTGACCTAGGGCAATAATACCCAGATTTCAGAGGGGCGCATAGCAATTCAATGTAAGTTGGAGACGGTTGGCAACACTTGCAAAATTTTGTTAAATAGCCGTGTCCTTGTTGTAATTCTGTAATCGCCTTGTCATGGCCAACTGCCATCCTATTCACTTCTTGCTACTGTCGGTTTTAGAGATCTTGTGTACGCTGCTTGCGTTTGGCTTAAAAGCTGAGGTTTGACGCGGCTTACCCTCGCGCCTACACTGCAACAACTTTTTATTCGCCCAGCATTTTTTGGCATCGATAACGTGCACGTTTGTCCGTATCGAGGCCGTAAATTGTTGTCAAGGTATTACATTTATTCTAAGGATCGTGCGCTATACGCAGCACATCAAGCATGACTACTCTTTATTCAACACAGAATCCTGTTTTATCCGCTGCACTTGATGCTGCGATCAATAACAAAACCAAACCGCTGGGCAGCCTCGGCATGCTCGAAACACTGGCCAAGCAAATTGGTCTGATCCAGCAGACAACGCAGCCTAAGTTGATAGCTCCGGCGCTGCTCGTTTTTGCCGGTGATCACGGCATCGTGGCAGAAAACGTTTCTGCTTATCCGCAAAGCGTGACTTGGCAGATGGTGGAGAACTTCCTGGCTGGCGGCGCAGCGATCAATGTATTTGCGCGGCAGAATCATTGCGCACTGCACATCGTTGATGCTGGTGTGAATCATGACTTTGGCAAACGCGATGGTTTGCTTGATCGCAAGGTGGCGCACGGTACACGTAACTTTGCACAGGAACCGGCGATGAGCGTAGAGCAATGCGCGCAAGCCATGCAGTACGGCGCGGAGTTGGTTGCAGGATTGAAAGGCAATGTACTTGGTTTTGGCGAGATGGGCATCGGTAACACCACAGCCGCTGCAGCCATCATGCATGCGATGACCAAGTTACCCGCTGCGGAATGCGTGGGTGCAGGTACAGGCTTGGCGCAGGACGGTATCTTGCATAAGCAAAAAGTTGTGCAAGATGCTGTTGCGCATCATGCCGCGATTGTTGCGGGCGGTGCACCACTGGATATTCTGGCTACGTTTGGCGGGTTCGAGATTGCGATGATCGCTGGTGCGATGTTGGCTGCAGCGGAACGCCGTATGGTCTTGCTGATCGATGGTTTCATCATTACGAGTGCCTTGCTGGTTGCTGCGCGTTTGCAGCCGGCGATCCTCGATTATTGCGTGTTCGCACATTGTTCTGACGAGCACGGCCATAGACAAATGCTCGCGCATCTTGGCGGCCGCCCTATACTGCAAATGGGTTTGCGTCTGGGTGAAGGAACCGGCAGTGTGTTGGCATTGCCGCTGCTGCACGCATCGGTGAATTTCCTGTGTGAGATGGCAACCTTTGAATCGGCAGACGTTAGCAAGCAGACTGCGTAAACATATTATGGAATTAGAAATCATCCCTCAAACAAGTTTTGGCGCGCGTTGTATGCATCAACTGCGTCTGTTCTTTGTTGCCTTGCAGTTTTTTACGCGCATTCCTATTCCACGCTGGGTCGGCTTTGATGCGCAATGGTTGCAACATGCATCGCGCTACTTCCCGGCAGTGGGGCTTGTCGTGGCCTTGGTTACTATCATTGTGTATGCGATTGGCTCCTTGTTGTGGACGCAATCGATAGCAGTTCTGTTATCAACAATTGCCGGTATCTATCTGACGGGCGCTTTCCATGAAGATGGTTTTGCCGATACCTGCGATGGCTTGGGTGGTGGTACGACCGCAGAGCGTGCGCTGGAGATCATGAAGGATTCGCGCATAGGTGCGTATGGCGCGATTGGAATAGGTTTGATGCTGGCGTTGAAGTGGATGACTCTTTCCAGCTTGCCATCAACGGCAGTTGTATTGGTCTTGCTGGTTGCGCATCCGCTCTCGCGTCTGGCTGCGATCAGTCTGGTTTGGCGCATGGAATATGTAAAAGCCGACGGCAAAGCGAAACCAATTGCACAACAGATGTCTAACGGTGAGTTTGGCATTGCGGCGGGCATTACATTGTTGCCAATTTTGCTACTTTGTCTCACGGGTTTGCTGTCTGTACTGAGTGTTGCCACTGGCGTGCTGTTCGCTGCTCTGGCGTCGTTCTGGCTGGCACGCATGTTCCAACGTCGTATCGCAGGCTATACCGGCGATTGTCTGGGCGCTGTCCAGCAAGTTGCTGAAGTGGCGTTTTATCTTGGCGTATTGGCTGTGATTGCCTATTGAGGTCCAACATGCATCTTTATCTCGTCCGTCATCCACGGCCTATTGTTGCTGCCAATACTTGCTATGGCCGCACTGATTTGGCTGTGGCCGCGGAAGAGTTGGCATCGGCACATGCTTCCTTGCTGCCGATACTGCCGAAGAATGCAACCTTGTTTTCCAGTCCGCTGCGACGTTGTACGGAGTTGTCGGAAAGTCTGGCACAAACCTTGGGTTGCCCGACACCGACCTATGACGAGCGTCTGGCAGAAATGCATTTCGGTGATTGGGAAATGCGCGCCTGGGACGATATTCCACGTGCATCCATCGATGCATGGGCTAACGATATGGTCGATTATCAACCGGGTGGTGGCGAGAGCGTGATGCAAGTCGCGCATCGTGTACGTGCATTCCGCGATGAATTAAGCAGCCTGCAGATTGAACACGCCATCGTGATTTGCCATGCCGGCATCATCCGCTTGCTGGCAGCGTGCGAACACGGTTTATCCGTCCCAGAGATGGCGATGTATGCGGCGCAGAAGCCGCACAAGATTCGTTACGGTGAAGTGCTGGTCGTTGATTGCTAAGAGGCGGTTGTAAAATCAACTTGGCGTTGTTGTGCCTTCTTGTCGTACTACTCGTACTGCCTGCGTCGGCACGCCTAGCCACCTTGCTTTTACAACCGCCTCTGTATCTGGGCCGCGACGAGTGTGTTGCCTACGTATTCTGCTTGGCGATGAAGTGCAGAACTTGTCCCGCAGCCTGAGCCGATACCACATCACGACCCCACGGCTTGCGCTTGTTCGGCAAGATGCGTAGCCAGCCGAAGGCACGCGCCGCACGTTTTACTTCGCGCTGAACAGCGGCATCATCCTGCTGCACATATCCCAGAAAAACCTGCGCGATGTCTTGCGTTTTCATATTCAAGATATAAGCAGTCGAGTGCAGGTACAGCAGCCAATCGCGTGCCTGTGCAGCTGCTAGCGGCATGACCTTGCTTGGATCATCTTCAAAATCGATAAAGCTGATTTGACCTTCGTGCGCAATCATATTGCGCGCAAAACATTGGCTCGCAGTTTGGCCAAGACGATGCAAATCCAGAATCGCCTGCAATCCATTTTCCCAATGTTGTTGTCCTTGCTCAGGCTGTTGTCGCAGCAACTGATCGACCGAAGTCGCGCCGAGGAAAGAGAGAGCAAACCATTCCGGCGTGACGTGCAGCACTTCAGGCACAGAAACACCTGCAGCAGCAAGGGAGCGCAAGCGTGCAATTTCAATCGCCTGCGCCTCGCTACCACCCGGAGCGGGAACAGCACGCAGCATAGGCTGGCCGAGCAAGCGCGCCAGGGTATTCAGTACTGGATAACCCCAATGTTTGAGCGGTGCTTCCAGTTGCTTGACGATGATAGGTGCGCCATCAAGTTCAATCAATTGCGTGCGGTCAGACTTGAGCGCCAGTTGGGCTGAAATCGTGTGCAATTGGTCAGGAGTAAACATGCGATGAGTGGGATGAGCGGAGAAGGCTGGATTATAGATCAGCGCGCCCATCCGACGGCATTTGTCATGTTCCGCATTGTGGTTTGCAAAGAACAGAAAGCCCGGCGCAGTTGCCGCTAAGTGGCGCCAGCCGTACAATGGCGCAGTTTTGGTGCCCGCGGACATGTCCATGTCCGCAGTTAAACGGGAAACACGATGCTCCTACTGCAAACGTGTGCTGCCCCCGCAACGGTAAACAAGCGTCACTGGTTTTTAGTGACAGATCATCTCTCATACCACTGTGCTATTTGTACGGGAAGGTGAGATGGTTTGCTTGTCAGCCCGGATACCGGCCAGAACAGGTGAAAGCAATGCGAACGGGGAACGTCGCAGCGAGCAAATTGCAGGAAACTGCACAACGCTGTTCAGATCGTTCTCGTCCCATTCTTTTGTTGAACTCGACCCGCGGGGAGGTAGGTCGAGTGCTCCTTATCGAAAAGACAAAATGAAATCCGCATCATCAAATCACCGTACCGCTGCATGGAAACCGCTCGCACTGGTTTCTGCACTCGCTACTCTGACTTTCCCGGCTGTTGCGCAAGTGGAAAGCGGTCAACAATTGGCGCCGGTTACGGTCTCGGCATCACGCTTTCAAAGTACAGAAGCTCCTATTGGCGCGACGGTGATTACTGCCGAACAAATTCGCGAAGCTGGGATTGGCAATGTGAATCAAGCGATTCGCAAGATTGGTGGCGTGTATGGTCGTCAAGATTTGAATGGCGCATCAGACTTCGTACTTGACTTGCGTGGGTTTGGTGGCGCTAGTGAAAACAATATGGTGGTGATGGTTGACGGCATTCGCATATCCGAAAATGAACAGGCTTCAACATTGATGTCCTCGATTCCTATCGAGTCAGTTGAGCGTATTGAAATTGTACGTGGTGGCAGTAGCGTTTTGTATGGTCAAGGTGCAACCGGCGGTACGATTCAGATTATTACTAAGCGAGGAGTTAAAGGTACACACGGCTCGCTTTTTGCAGAAGTCGGTAATCGTAATAGCAAAGAAGTGCGGGCATCTTTGTCCAAAGGTTGGGATGGTTTCTCAATCAATGCAAATGTAGGTGCTTTGCAAACCGATAACTACCGTGATCGCAATGCGCTGAAACAAGAAAACTTTAGTGGTGGCATGCAATGGGCATCAGATCAAGGGCGCATAGGTATGCGTATTGATGCATCCCATCAGAAATTTGATTTGCCAGGTGGCATAACGTGGGAACAATTTCTACAAAATCCGAGACAGGCGAAGGATTTATCTAATTTTGGTTCTATAGATTCAACTCTCTATACCTTATTTGGTGAACGTCGTTTTGGTAATTGGGAGCTTGCAGCAGACCTTTCTTATCGTGAACGACAAGGTGACTATTTTTCCCCAACTTATCAAAGTACGTATGATGGTCGCTCCTCACAATTCTCTCCTCGTGCCCGTCATATTCTTAAAACTGGGAACCTCGTTAACGAATTTGTAATTGGTCTGGATATTGGAAAATCTGGAAGAAATACAATTGATACCTTTAGCGGATCTGCTAAAGCATCTCAAGATGCTCAAGCGTTATATGTGCGTGATGAGATTCGATTCGGAAAGTCTCGTATCGCAGCCGGCGTTCGCCATGAAATATTTAATCAGAGTTCACGTGGTGCGAATATCTATGATCGAAAAATTTCATTAAACGCTTGGGATTTGCAGGGTAGTTATGATCTGTCAGCAGTAGCGAGTTTTTTTGCAAAAGTTGGTCGCAGCTACCGTATTGCAAATGTGGACGATAATTCTGGAACATCAACTGGTTTGCCATTGAATCCGCAAACTTCCAATGATTTGGAGGTCGGTGCAACGCTAGGAAACGAAGCGAAAAAGCTGACTGCTAAGTTGTTTCAACATAAGTTAAAAAATGAAATTTATTATGATCTACTTAGTCCACCATGTTTCGGCACGTTTTGTGGTGCAAACATAAATCTTGATCCAACCAAACATGAGGGAATTGAGATAGAGGCCAATGCTCGCCTTACTCAAGAATTTACTGTTTCTGGAATTCTACGGCATGTAAAAGCTAAATTTACTGAAGGCCCTTATGCAGGAAAAGAGATGACGCTGATACCTAAAAATACAGCAACTCTGCGTTTGAATTGGTTACCTGGTAATGGGCAAAGCGCAAATGTTGGTGTTCAATGGATTGATTCGCAACGTTACGCAGGTGATTCCAATAATGCTTGCAGCACGAAAATCCCTTCGTTTGCAACACTTGATGCGCGCTACTCGATACGAGTGGGGACATGGGAATTCGCCGTTACAGGTACAAATTTAGCTGACAAAAATTATTTCTCTCAGGCTTTTGGGGCATGTCGCGATACTGCCAGTATTTATCCAGATGCTGGCCGTGTGGTGAAATTCTCAGCACGTAAGGATTTTTGATTCACTGTAAATAAGAAGTAGAAATATCGGAGCGCATGCATATTGGAGGTTTCTCCGATATCGCATGCGTTTTTTGTTTGAAGTTCATGAACCTTGCTCTTCCTTGTGCATGTTGCACAAATAGAACAGAAGCTCAGGCTAAATAGCTTGCAAAGTTGCCGCTCTGCAGCGTACGCCCTTACAATGTCGCCAGTTTTGGTGCTCGCGGACATGTTCATGTCTGCAGTTAAACGGGAAACACGATGCCTCAGGCTAACGTGTGCTGCCCCCGCAACGGTAATCAAGCGTCACTTAATCGATGACAGATCGTCTCTCAAACCACTGTGCAAGTTGCATGGGAAGGTGAGGCGCTCGTGCTTGCTAGCCCGGATACCGGCCAGGACAGGTGGAAATGCTGCGAACGGGGAGGTTCGCGACGCGATTCGCTCATGTGCTGCATAGTGCTGCTTCCTGTTTGTTTCGGTCGTTAATTCTGTTCCGGTATTTCTTTTCAATTCAGCCTGCGGGGAGGTGGGCTGGATGCTGTTTCTATGAAAAGTAATCATGACCTCATCCGTTTTACGGCGCGCTAATTTGGCGTTCCAACCGCTTGCCATTGCACTTTCTGTTTCTGCTGCGTTTTCTCCTTTGAGTTTCGCGCAAACTCCTACTGATCAATCGTTAGCGCCAGTATTGGTGACAGCTTCGCGTACCGCGCAGAAAGCTAGTGATGTTTTAGCTGACAGTACTGTTATTACCGCAGAGGAAATTGCGGAATCAGGGCAAACATCCATTATCGATTTGCTACAAACTCAGCGGAGTATTGAAATTAAGCGAAATGGTGGTGCCGGCAGTGATGCGGATGTTTACATTCGGGGTGCGAATGCAAAACAGACGATTCTTTTGATCGATGGTGTGCGTAGTGTGTCTTCCACTTTGGGAAGTCCGGCATGGTCGGCTATTCCACTGTCACAAATTGAGAGAATTGAAATTGTGAGAGGGCCATTGAGCAGTTTTTATGGCGCTGATGCTCTTGGTGGTGTAATTCAGGTCTTTACTAAAAAAGGAAGTGGCGCACCACGACTAACATTTTCTGCTGGTGCTGGCACCTATGGTGAGCGAGTTGTGACGGCTGGAGTGTCAGGTTCTACTGAAGGAGAGCATGTTATTCGCTACTCTATCAATGCCTCTCAAGAGGAAGCTGACGGTTTTTCATCAAGAGTTGGTGCAGGTTTCGATCCAGATAAAGATGCGTATACGAAGAATAATCTGAGCGGACAATTTTCTTGGAATCTGACCAAAGGACAGGAGCTTGGATTTATGTTCCTGAATAGCCGTAATAATGCGGCGTATGACGGTAATGGCATTCCACCCTTCAAACCATATATTGTGAGCGAGGTGGATGTATATTCAGTCTATTCGCGCAATCAGATCACGAATAATTGGAGCAGTTTGCTGCAGCTTTCTCGTTCTTATTCCAAGCAACAGCAATACACGTCAGCAGTTCCAGCTATAAACAATTCAACGCAAGATCAAATCAGTTGGCAAAACGATTTGAAAATTGGCAGTGATGTATTGCAATTACTCGTTGAGCGTCGCGAGGAAAGTGTCGTCAACCCTACTCAGGCAAAACAGAACAACCGCAGTCGTAGCAATAATTCGTTAGCACTTGCTTATCAATTGAACCGCGATGAGCATCTGGGTAGTGCCAGCGTGCGTTACGATAACAGTTCTGCATACGGCTCTAACGTGACAGGTAGCTTGGGTTACGGTTATCGCTTAAGTAAAGCACTGAGAGTTAGTGGCAGCGTGGGAACCAGTTTCCGTGCACCGACTTACAATGACCTGTACTTTGCGCCTAACTTTGGCAATCCTGATGTCAAACCTGAGAAAGGTAAGAATACGGAAATCGGTGCTTATTACGATGATGGGAAATCTGATTTTAGTATTGCCTATTATCATAATCAGATCACGGATTTGATTGTCTCTAGAACACCTTGTCCCAACATCATTCTTGGAACTTCTTGTTCCTATAACCTTAATAGTGCAGTTTTAAAAGGTGTGTCGGTCGGCGGCTCTACAAAAGTGTCCGATTTTAGAATATATGGAACCTTGGATTGGCAGGACCCTCGTGATAAAGCGACTAATACCTTGATTGAGCGTCGTGCTCGTTTGCATGGAACTTTAGGCTTCAGTCATAAATATGGTTCGTTTAAATCCGGGGCCGATGTCATTTTCTCTGGATCCCGTTTCGACGCAGCAAAGCAAGTCAATCGTTTGGGCGGCTATGCATTGCTGAATCTACACGCCAGCTATGATTTGAATGATGACTGGCAGTTGTTCGGTCGTTGGAATAATGTTTTGGATAAAAAGTACGAAGTTGCACGCACTTACCAAACTCCAGGGTCCAATGTTTTTGCCGGTATCCGTTACGGATTCAAATAAGCATTTGTAAAATAGCAGTCGTTACACTATCGCGCATGCATGCTCGGATGACTTATCCGGTATTGCATGCGCAAATTTTATGAGGAAGTCCTGATGTTGTTTCGCCCATGAGTAAGAGTAGCCATAAAAGCATGAATATTTCTGCGATGCAGGGGCGTACGCGTGCATGGATGGTTTTATCTCTGCTGGTTTTTCTTGCAGTGTTGAGTTTGTTGATTGCGTGCGTAGTTGGTTCGGTCGCACTGTCGTTTTCAGAAATATATGGCGCTGTGCGTGAATTGGTGGCGGGGACGACATCGACGATGGCGGCGACCTTGGTTGACCTGCGACTTAGTCGTGCGCTTTCTGCATTTGTAACTGGTGGCACCTTGGCGTTGGCTGGCGTGATGATGCAGGCGCTGTTACGCAATCCATTGGCAGAGCCGTATGTGCTTGGTGTATCGGGTGGTGCCGCGGTGGGTGCGCTTGGTGCGATGCTGCTTTTTTCAATGACGTGGATGGTGGATGTCGCCGCGTTTGGTGGTGCGATTGCGATATCGATCTTGTTGTATGTATTTGCGCAGCGTGATTTGCGCGGCACGTCCAACACGGATGGAAATGCGCCTTTGCTGTTGTTGACGGGCGTGATCCTCGCATCTGGTTGCAGCGCTTTGGTGGCCTTAATGCTGTCGATTGCGCCGGATAATCGTTTGCGCGGGATGGTGTTTTGGTTGATTGGTGATTTGTCGGGTACGCAGTTCCGTTGGTTGCCGTGGATAGTCCTGGCTGGTGCTTTGGTATTTTCTACGCGCGCGGCGCGTGCGATTAATGTGATTGCCTTGCATGCCGAAGCGGCATCGACATTGGGTATCAATGTGGGTAAATACCGTATTGGTCTGTTTTTATGTGCAGCATTGCTGACTGCTAGTGGCGTGAGTAATGCGGGCAGCATTGGTTTTGTGGGTTTGATTGTGCCGCATGCATGCCGTTTTGTTTTGGGGCCGGATCATCGCTTGCTGCTTCCCGCTGCAACTTTGGTGGGCGGTGCATTTCTAGTTTTGGCAGATACTTTGGCGCGTAGCATCGTCGCGCCGCAACAGCTTCCGGTTGGCGTGATTACCGCATTGATAGGTGTGCCGGTTTTCCTGTTGCAACTGCATCAATTGAGAAAGCGCGGATGAAGACGAATAATCTTGAACTCCGCATCGCTGACCGTTTATTGGTCGGGGGCTTGAACTGGCAAGTTGGGCCGGGTGAATGTTGGTGCGTCATCGGTCGTAACGGTGCTGGTAAAAGCACCTTGCTCCGTACGCTGGTTGGTTTGCGTGCAGCAGATGGCGGGCAGGTTGAATTACAGAACCGTGCGCTTGCCAAGTGGCCTTTGCAGGATCTGGCGCGCGAGCGTGCGTTTTTGCCGCAAGGTAGAAGTGATGCCTTCGGTTATCGCGTGATAGAAACCGTATTGACTGCGCGTCATCCTTATCACGAGTCTGCGTATTGGGAATCGGATGCCGATTATGCGGCGGCACATGCAGCTTTACAGATCATGGATGTCGATACCTTGGCTGAACGCGATGTGCGCTCACTCTCTGGCGGTGAACGCCAGCGCGTAGCGATAGCTGCTGTGCTGGCACAGGATACGTCTTTATTGTTGTTGGATGAACCTACCAATGCCCTCGATCTGGGGCATCAGGTGAGCGTAATGAATTTGTTATCCAAGCTATGCCGCGAACAAAAGAAATCGGTGGTCATGGTTAGCCATGATTTGAATCTCGCGCATAGCGTGGCAACGCATGCTTTGCTGTTGATGGGCGATGGACGCTGGCACGCAGGTAGCGTTGATGAAGTCATGCAAGCTCCCTTGTTGAGTGAGTGTCTGGGTCATCCTATTGAGATCGTCAAACACGGCAAGCGCACAATTTACCTGGCAGTTGAGGAAGAACAATGAGTGAAGAATTGAATGGCGCAAGCAAGGATGCCGATGGTTTGAACGAACGGCATAATGCGCGCATGGCGCGTAAGAAGGAAGTCGTCGATAAGAAGATAGATGCAGCGAAACGCAATGCAGGTGTGTTGGTGATTACTTGCGGTAACGGTAAAGGTAAAAGCTCCAGCGCCTTCGGCATGGCAGCACGCGCACTCGGCCATGGCATGAAGGTAGGTGTCGTGCAATTCATCAAGGGCGCGATTATGACTGGCGAAGAAAACTTCTTCCGCCGCTTTCCTGATGAAATCAGTTTTCATGTCATGGGTGAAGGCTATACCTGGGAAACGCAAAACCGCGAACGCGATGTCGCCAATGCAGAGAAAGCATGGCAACGTGCGCAAGTCTTGCTGAGCGATCCGGCCATTGGTTTGGTGGTGCTGGATGAATTGAATATCGCATTGAAATATAAATACCTGGACGTGCAGCAAGTGATCGCTGATCTGCAGGCGCGTCCAGAGATGCAACACGTCGTGATCACAGGTCGTGGTGCGCCGCCAGAACTGATAGCAGTGGCCGATACCGTCACTGAGATGCAGCCGATCAAGCATGCTTTTGCGAATGGCATCGCTGCGCAACAGGGTGTGGAGTGGTAGATGGCTAGTGCACGCATTGTCCTGATTTCTGGCATTGCTTCCGGCCAGGGTAAAACGACAGTCACCGCGGCTTTGTCCCGCAAGTTGATACGGCAGGGTTTGCGCGTGCGCGTGTTCAAGACCGGACCGGATTATCTGGATCCAATGATCCTGCACCGTGCCAGTGGTGCCGAAGTATATGCGCTCGATTTGTGGATGGTAGGTCTGGAAGATTGCCGCCGCTTGCTGGCCAAGGCCGCAACTGAAGTCGATGTCATTCTGATCGAAGGCGTAATGGGTTTGTACGATGGCGATCCGTCGTCGGCAGATTTGGCACGTGCTTTCGGTGTACCGGTAGTGGTCGTATTGGATGCGGCCAAGATGGCGCAGACGGTAGGTGCAGTGGTGCTTGGTTTGCAGCAATACGGTCCGGTTGAACTAGCTGGTGTGATCGTCAATCGTATCGCCAGTGCCTCACACGCAAAAATGGTGACGCAAGGCATACGCAATGTTCCACTCCTCGCGACTTTGCCTAAGCAGGCGCAAGCATTGCCGGAGCGTCATCTGGGTCTGGTGCAGCCAGATGAAATTGCACAGGTAGATCAGGTGCTGGATCAAATGGCTGATCAGATAGAGATTGATATGGCGGCATGGGATGCGATAGCACCAGTCGTGCTGGATGAAAGTCTGGCCGCAGCGACAACGCCGCAATTACTGGCTGGTAAAACGATAGCGATTGCACGCGATGCGGCTTTCGCCTTTGTGTATCACGCGAATCTGGAATGCCTGCGCGCTGCTGGTGCGAGGCTGACATTCTTTTCTCCATTGAATGATGAAGCGATACCTGCTGAAGCGGATGCTGTGTATATCCCAGGCGGTTATCCGGAGTTGCATTGCGCGACTTTGGCAGCAGCACAGAACTGGCAAGACTCGATGCGCGCCGCGCATGCGCAGAATATGCCGATACTCGCTGAATGCGGCGGCATGATGGTGATTGCCGATAGCCTGACCGATGCACAGGGCAAGCAATGGCCTATGGTTGGCCTGATGCCGGGCGAGGTCGTGATGCAAGGCAAGTTGGCTGGTCTGGGCATGCAATCGCTGGTGACTGAAGACGGTGAATTGCGCGGTCATGCTTTCCACTACTCAACGCTGAGCACGTTGGTCGAGCCGCAGGCACAAACAGTCAAGCGTTCTAATGGCGCGATTGGTGAAGCCGTGTATAAACAAGGCGCACTGACTGCGACTTACTTCCACGCGTATTTTTCGTCATGTCCAGCGGCGACGGCGCGTATTTTTGCACCTGAGGAAAAAACATGACGCGTACTCTGGTCATAGGCGGTGCACGGTCCGGCAAGAGCATGCATGCAGAAGTTTTGGCTATGGCAACGGGCAAGCCGCTCGTCTATATTGCCACCGCACAAGCGAGTGATGCAGAGATGCAAGCGCGTATCACGCATCATCGTGAGCGACGTGATGACCGCTGGCAGACAGTGGAAGAAACGCTGGCGTTGGGTGCTGCGATTCAAAAATACAGTAAGCCAGACAATGTGCTGCTAGTTGATTGCCTGACAGTCTGGCTTTCCAATTTACTATTTTCTGAAGACAAAGAATTCCCCGAGATCGGCATCATCGATGCTCCAGCCTGTTTCACTGAACAACGCGCAGCTTTCCTGCAAGCACTGGCACAGGCACCAGGCGACGTGATCTTGGTTACCAATGAAGTAGGGCAAGGCATCGTGCCGCAAGGTGCGATATCGCGCTGGTTTGTCGATGAAGCAGGACGCTTGAATCAGGCGGTAGCGGCAGCTTGCGAACGTGCAGTGCTGGTCGTGGCTGGTTTGCCGTTGACACTAAAGGGTTGAAATGTTGTTTGGTTTGTCTTGTGGCGCGATTGCGATCCTGATGTTGATAGGTGTGTTGCTGGATATGCGTCTGGGTGAGGCGACGCGCTGGCATCCGCTGGTTGGCTTCGGCAATCTGGCGATACGCATCGAAAAGAAACTTAATACTGGTGAAGCGCGCATTGCACGTGGTGCATTGGCGTGGTCGCTAGTCGTTTTGCCATTTGTATTGCTGGCATGGGCGCTGACTTTTTGGCTGGCGCAATTCGATGCGTTGATTGCATTGGGAGTACATGCTTTGCTGCTGTACTTCAGCCTTGGTTTGCGCAGCCTGCGTGATCACACCTTACCCATAGCGCATGCCTTGATGGATGGCGATTTGTCGCAAGCGCGTTTATTGACAGCGCGCATCGTCAGCCGCGATACGAGCCAGTCGGAAGAAGCTGATTTGGCGAAGGCTGGGGTCGAGTCTCTGCTGGAGAACGGTAACGATGCAGTGTTCGGCACCTTGTTCTGGTTTGCCGTGGCCGGTGGTCCTGGCGTGGTCTTGTTCCGTCTGGCGAATACTCTGGATGCGATGTGGGGTTACCGCACGCAGCGTTTTAATGAATTTGGTCGTGTCGCCGCACGCATCGACGATGTGTTGAATTTCATTCCGGCGCGCCTGACGGCATTGTCTTACGCTTTGCTAGGGAATACGAAGCAAGCCTGGCAATGTTGGCGTGCGCAGGCGCCAGCATGGTCCAGTCCGAATGCCGGGCCAGTGATGTCTGCAGGTGCGGGTGCTTTGGGTGTATCGCTGGGTGGTGCGGCGATTTACGATGGTGAAGTCGAACAGCGTCCACCGCTGGGCATAGGTCCTTTGGCTGCAGGTAAAGATATCGCGCGTGCCTGGCGTTTGGTACGTCTAACGACAGCCTTGTGGTTAGTGCTGATTTGCGTTGCGGGAGTTGTCTATGCTTGAGCATGGCGGCAACCTGCACGACGCAATTCTGCGGTATGGGCGACCACGCTCAGATTGGCTGGATCTGTCTACCGGCATTAATCCGCAAGCCTATCCTGTACCGCAGTTGGCGGCTGATGCATGGCATCGCTTGCCTGAGCCGAGTACGGCTTTGCTGGAAGCGGCGCAGGCTTATTACGGTGCACCGCAGTTATTGCCGGTGGCAGGTACGCAGGCAGCGATACAGGCATTGCCGCGTTTGCGTGCGCATTCCCGTGTAGTGATCGCAGCCCCTTCGTATGCGGAACACAGTTACCAATGGCGGCAAGCCGGGCATGATGTGCGTGAAGTGGCTTACGATCAGTTGGAAGCTGAGCTGGATAGCTGTGATGTGATGTCCATCTGCAATCCGAATAATCCGACTGGTGAACGCATCGCTCCTGAAATATTGCTGCAGTGGGCAGAGCGATTGGCAGCGCGTGGCGGCTGGTTGATCGTGGATGAAGCGTTTGGAGACACCACGCCGACACACAGCGTGGCTGCATACACTGCGCAAAAAGGTTTGATCGTATTTCGTTCGGTCGGCAAGTTTTTTGGTTTGGCTGGTTTGCGTCTGGGTTTTGTCGCTGCACATGCTGACTTGTTGCAGCAGTTGGCGGATTTATTGGGGCCGTGGACCGTCAGTGGTCCGGCGCAACAAATCGGTAGTACGGCTTTGTCTGATGCTGATTGGCAGGACGCGATGCGTTTGCAGTTGCATGCAAGCGGCACGCGTTTGCAGCAGTTGTTGTCCGTGCACGGGATTCAAGCTAACGGTACAGAGTTGTTTCAATACTGGCCGACATTGCATTCAGCAGAATTCGCCGAGCACATGGCGCAGCACGGTATCTGGATCAGGATTTTTTCGCATGGCGTACGTCTCGGCTTGCCACCAGATGAAGCAGGTTGGCAGCGATTGCAACAGGCGCTGGCGAGTGCGCCCATTACACAGGAAATGAAATGAACAAATTTTTCTTGCAAGTCCTTGCACTGAGTACGGCGTTTGTAGCCGGCAGTGCGATGGCAGCTATCAGCGTCAAGGACGATGGTGGCAATACCGTCACGTTGAGTAAGCCGGCGCAACGCATCATTTCCTTGGCACCACATGCGACTGAATTGATTTTTGCCGCAGGTGGCGGCGATCGCATCGTTGGCACAGTCGGCTACAGCGATTATCCTGCGGCTGCATTGAAGATTCCGCGCGTCGGTAGTCATCAGCAGATCGACGTCGAACGCATCATCGCACTCAAGCCCGACTTGCTGGTGGTGTGGCTGCATGGCAATTCCGAGCGTCAGCTCGAGCACATACGAAAATTGGGTATTCCTTTCTATTTCAGCGAACCGAAGAAGTTGGTAGATATTCCGACTAGCATAGAACGTCTCGGTATATTGATGGGCACCGAGCAGCAAGCCAGCAAGGTCGCTACCGCAGAACGCGACGAACTGGCACGTCTGGCGACGCAATACCGCAATCGGCCTACGGTGCGCATGTTTTATCAAGTGTGGGGCAAGCCGATATACACACTGAATGGCGGCAATATCATGAGTGACGTGATTCGCCTATGCGGTGGTGAAAACGTATTTGCGGGTTTGTCGATTCCGGCTCCTACAGTGACGACCGAGGCAGTACTGTTGGAGAACCCGGAAGTGATGATGACTGGTGATCGCCAGGCAGAAAAATCCGGTGGACTGGAAATCTGGAAGCAATACAAGAATATGCTCGCCGTTAAAAACGACAATCTGTTTTCAGTCGATGCCGATCTGGTAAATCGTGCCGGTCCGCGCCTGATAGAAGGTGCAGCCATGGTGTGCGAAAAGCTGGAGCTGGCGCGCAGCCGTCGCACCAATAAACCATAAGCGAACGTGAAACTACAAACACTGATGGTGCAAGGCACCACCTCGGACGCCGGCAAAACCACGCTGGTTGCTGCGCTCTGTCGCTTGTTGGCGCAAGAAGGCGTGAAGGTCGTGCCATTCAAGCCGCAGAATATGGCATTGAATAGTGCAGTGACGGCAGACGGTGGCGAGATTGGTCGGGCGCAGGCATTGCAAGCACATGCAGCCGGTTTACCACCGCATACCGATATGAATCCGATACTGCTCAAGCCATCGAGCGATACCGGCGCGCAAGTCATTATTCACGGCAAAGCACGCAGCGATATGAATGCGCGCGATTACCATGCGTATAAACCAGTCGCGATGCAGGCAGTGCTGGAGTCGTATCAACGCCTGAAAACACAATACGAGTCGGTGTTGGTAGAAGGTGCAGGTAGTCCGGCGGAAGTGAATCTGCGTGAGCGCGATATCGCCAATATGGGTTTTGCCGAAGCGGTCGATTGTCCTGTCATTCTGGTAGCGGATATTGATAGAGGCGGCGTATTCGCCCACATCATAGGTACGCTGGCTTGTCTGTCCGAGAGCGAGCGCAAGCGCACGGTTGGTTTCGTCATCAATCGTTTTCGCGGTGATATCAGTTTGCTGGAACCGGGGCTGAAATGGCTGGAAGAACAAACCGGCAAACCGGTGCTGGCTGTGCTGCCTTATCTGCACGGCTTGTTCCTTGATGCAGAAGATGCGGTCGAGCACACGCAAGCTGAACGCGGAGCCTTCCGCGTGGTGGTGCCAGTGCCGCCGCGTATCAGCAATCACACCGATTTCGATGCCTTGCGCGCACATCCTGATGTTGACTTGCAACTGATAGGACCGGGGCAACCGATTCCTGCTGCCGATTTGATTATTCTTCCCGGCAGTAAAAATACGCGTGGCGATCTGGAATGGCTGATCGCGAATGGTTGGCGCGATGCGCTGGTTCGTCACGCGCGTTATGGCGGCAAGATCATCGGTATCTGCGGCGGCTATCAAATGCTAGGTATGACGGTGGCCGATCCACATGGCATAGAAGGTACGCCTGGCATGTCGCAAGGTTTGGGTTTGCTGGATATCGCCACTGAACTGACGCGTGACAAGCGGCTGGAGCAGGTCAGCGGCCTATGTGCTTTTGCCGATGCCAGTGTCAGTGGTTATGAAATCCACATGGGTATATCGGAAGGTGCGGCACGCCAACAAGCGGCTTTCATCATCGATGGTCGGCCGGAAGGTGCACGTTCCGACGATGATCAAATCCTTGGTACTTATCTGCACGGTTTGTTCGATACGCCATCGGCATGTACGGCCTTGCTGCGCTGGGCAGGTTTGGATAGTGATGTATCGGTCGATACCGCGCGTCTGCGCGAAGCCAGTCTGGATCGTATTGCCGATGCCGCGCGGCCCTTGCTGGAGGCGCTGCGCGCCTTGCCGGACTACCCGAATTCCCTCTGAACTGTGGCATTCCCGCTACGCCTTGTCAGATAGGGCGAGGCTAGGTTGACCTTGCAACGCAGCATGATATTCTTGTTCCCAAGTCAGCGCCGGGGAGCTGGATGGCGCGCTGATTCCAAGATGTAAGCCGAAAACAACATCAAAAGGGGAATTCCATGCCAGTGATCGTCATCGCCAATCCTAAAGGCGGCGTTGGGAAAAGCACGTTTGCCACCAATCTCGCCGGATATTTTGCCGCGCAAGGCCATAGCGTGATGTTGGGCGATGTCGATACGCAGCAGTCGTCACGTTCTTGGCTGAACTTGCGCTCGAATACGCTACCGGCGATACAGGCGTGGGAAATTGACGATGGCCATGTTGCCAAACCGCCTAAGGGAACCACGCACATCGTGCTGGATACGCCGGCCGGTTTCAGCGGCAAGCGTTTTGAAAAAGTCATGCAGATCGCCGACAAGGTCATCGTTCCCTTGCAGCCTTCGATGTTCGATATTCTGGCGACGCAGGAATTCCTGCAAAAGCTTCTACAGCGCAAAGATAAATTTGAATTAGGTGTGCTCGGCATGCGCGTCAATGGACGCACGCGTGCGGCGGAGCAATTGACGCAATACGTCAACGGCTTGGGTGTGCCGGTGCTCGGCTTCTTGCGTGATACGCAGAACTATGTGCAACTAGCGGCACACGGCACGACGCTGTGGGATATCGCACCGTCACGCGTGGAGAAAGATTTGGAACAATGGCAGGATATTTTGCCCTGGGTTAATAAGAGATAAGAAGATGATTACACCGGATTATGCGCAGTTGCTGGTACGTTACAACCGCTGGATGAACGAAAAAGTGTACGCCGCCAGTGAGCAGTTAAGCGATGAAGATCGCAAAGCCGATCGCGGTGCTTTTTTCAAATCCATACATTCAACCTTGAATCATTTGGTGTGGGGTGATTCGATGTGGTTGGGACGCTTCACCAAAGGTACGGCACTGGAACGGCCGATGCCGACCACGCCTGGCGGTGTTGATGTGCATTCCGACTGGAATGAATTGAAGGCAGCGCGTAATGCGCTGGATGAAGCATTGATTGTCTGGGCAACGCATCTGGATGCAGCGTGGCTGGCACAGGATTTCAGCTGGTATAGCGGCATGACCAAGAGTGTGCACAACGGGCCGGCATGGCATTCAGTCGTCCACATGTTCAATCATCAAACGCATCATCGCGGACAGGTGACAACGCTGTTATCGCAGCAGCGTATTGACGTCGGTGCGACCGATTTAATGATAATGCCGAAAAACTAGCAATTCACATCTCCTCGCAACGTCACTTTCCGCTGCACAATCTCTGTCATCAAGAAGTAATGCAGTTTACGTAGCATGGCAGCACTGACTCATTTTGGAGAAAGTGTTGTCATGAATACGAATGTGCAATTGACGCAGCAAGAATCCAGGCGGCAAGAGCGGCGTTACGTATTTCGTCGTCGAGGTTTGATGACAACCGAGAGGGTGACGACATCCATTCATACTCTGGATGTCTCTGCGCACGGCATGGGCGTGATGAGCACTGTGCCGATCAAGACAGGAGAGTCTTGTTCTGTCGTACTTGACGCCTTGCTTGGTGCGCGCGTCGTTCAGCTCAAATTTTCTTGTACGGCAGTCTGTTGCACGTTGGCTGGTACCGAAGGATTTCGTACCAGCTTATACATAGACGGTCGTGTGGAATCACATCAGCAGCAATTACAGAAAATCATTGCCACATGCTCGGCCCTTGCCGTACGGGACTTGGGCTGAGCATTCAATTGCAGGTAGGAAAAATCAAATTTCCAGATTGTCGATCAAGCGCGTTGCGCCTAATTTGGCTGCAGCGAGTACCACCAGTTTTTCACCTTGCGCCATATCGCCTGCCGATGGTGGTTGCAGATTGTTTTGCTTGCGGATGGAGATGTAATCAGGCTTCCAGCCACGCTTACTGAGGTCTGCCATCGCTTGTCGTTCCAACTGGAAAATATCCAGATGACCACTACGTACTTCATTGGCTACTGCATTCAAGCTCTGGAACAAGGCAGGCGCTTCTGCGCGCTCTTCTGCCGACAAATACATATTGCGCGACGATAAGGCCAAGCCATCTTCCGCGCGATACGTATCGGCTGCGATGATTTCTGTAGGCAGTGCAAATTGCTTGGACATATTCCGCACGATCATCAGTTGCTGATAATCCTTCTTGCCGAATACCGCTACGCTAGGTTGCACGCATGAGAATAACTTCAATACCACCGTTGTGACGCCGGTGAAGAAACCAGGGCGGAATTCACCTTCCAGCGTATTGCCTAGATCGTTAGGCGGCTGCACGCGGAATTCTTGCGGTTCTGGATACAGATCTTTTTCCGTTGGTGCGAACAGAATGTAGACGCCTTCTTTTTCCAGTTTCTCTACGTCAGCCTGGAATGTGCGTGGGTACTTGTCGAAGTCTTCGTTAGGGCCGAATTGCAGACGATTGACGAAGATCGATGCGACGACCGGATCACCATGTTTGCGTGCCAGGCGCATCAGAGACAAATGACCGTCATGCAGATTGCCCATGGTCGGGACGAAAGCAGTACGTAACTGGCCGCGCAAATGGTCGCGCAATTCTTCGATACAAGAGATGATCTTCATAAATCTGTCTTAGTGAATTGGTCGCCGCAGCTTGATGCATGCGGTAACGAAACGATTAAGTAATCTGGAATGAATGGAGGCGTAGCCTAGCTCGGCGCGTAGGCCAGTCGCACGTAGATAGGCGCAAATGGTTCGGCTTGCGTAATCTCGATCAGCGTTTCTTTCGCCAGCTCGAGCAAGGCGACAAAGTTAACCACTACGACGGGCACGCCGCGCGTTGGGTCGAACAGATCGGCGAATTCAACGAATTTGCTGGATTGCAAACGACGCAGGATGGCCGTCATGTGTTCGCGCACTGATAATTCTTCACGGCTGATCATGTGATGCGCGGTCAGTTTCGCGCGCTTCAACAAGTCTGCCCACGCGGCTTGCAGATCAACGACTTCTACTTCCGGCCAGCGTGTGACGGTGTTTTGTTCAATATAAATTTGTGTGCGCACATAATCGCGGCCCAGCTGTGGCAGGGCATCGATTTGTTGCGACGCGAGTTTCATTTGTTCGTATTCGAGCAGGCGGCGTACCAGTTCAGCACGCGGATCGCTGGCTTCTTCGCCTGTATCTGCTTTGCGTACCGGCAGCAGCATGCGCGATTTGATCTCGATCAGCATGGCTGCCATCAGCAGATATTCGGCAGCGAGTTCGAGATTGTGCAGACGGATTTGATCGACGTATTGCAGGTACTGCTTGGTAACCTGCGCCATCGGGATGTCGAGGATGTTGAAGTTCTGCTTGCGGATCAAATACAGCAAGAGATCAAGCGGGCCTTCAAATGCTTCGAGAAAGACTTCCAGTGCATCCGGCGGAATATACAAATCCGTCGGCATGCGGAACAAGGGTTCACCGTACAAGCGTGCATAAGCAACGCCGTCAATGACATCCGGCGTGGTATCTGGTCTGCCATCGACTACAAGATCGGGCGCACTGGAAGGCAAGTGCGCCAGCATCGTGTTCGGACCTTTGCTCATTTACCGAACTTTGTTTTGATACGGGTAAGCTTGTTGATCGACGTGCGATGCCAGATTGCGTGCTTGCTGCTCCAGATCGATCGGGCTTTTATCCCACAGCAGAGCACGACCGGCGAGCTGGGATGCTTCCAGATTCGGATTCTTCTCTTTCAAGGAGGCGATGAACTGGGTGGCTTCGGACTGGTAATTGGAGTGCTGTTTGCTAAGTTTCATGGATAAATTGGCAACAAGGTGGATTCAGACGCTATTTTACATCGTCTATCAGTGATTCCTTCAAGGAAAAGGCAACTGTCTCAGATATGTCAATCCGGCATCATTTTGCTCGCATCAATGCGATACTTCTGTGCTGAAATGTGTTTTAGGCAATAAAAATCCTGGCTCATCGCTGATAGGAGGCAAGAATGAGAAAAATGATGCGTGCCTTATTGGGTTTCTTCTGTAGTTTGCTGATGCTGGGTTGTGATAACACTGGAGCGGAGTTTGGTTTGGAAAAATTGACGAAAGGCGTATCGACAGAAGCTGATGTGCGCAGCGCGATGGGCGAGCCGGAAATTACCTGGGAAGAAGAAAGCGGTATACGCACGTTGGAATATCCGAAAGGACCAGCCGGTCATCGTACCTATATGGTCGACATCGATACACAAGGCAAGTTGCTCGATTACACACAGGTATTAACTGCAGAAAATTTTGCGACGATCAAAGTCGGCATGAGTCGGGATGAAGTACGACGCAAGCTGGGCAGACCGCGCACTGTTGGCAAGTTCAATTTGAAGAGTGAAGAAGTATGGGATTGGCGCTATCTGGAAGGACCGGCTACCGAGCGTTTCTTCAATGTGCATTTCGATATTGGTAGTGGCAAGGTAACCAGCACTTCTGTATCCGATCCAACTTACGGCTAACGGCATTTGCCTGTCGAGTAAGTTCTTGAATCTTGAATCTTGAATCTTGAATCTTGAATCTTGAATCTTGAATCTTGAATCTTGAATCTTGAATCTTGAATCTTGAATCTTGAATCTTGAATCTTGAATCTTGAATCTTGAATCTTGAATCTTGAATCTTGAATCTTGAGCTAACTTAGCGCCATCATCATTATGATCAACCGTGTCACGTACTAAATGTGCGTGGCACGGTTGCCTTTTACTGAGACTTCACTTACTCAGGCTTGATAGCGTGCCGCGGCATGTGTTTGTGCAAAGTTGGGCAGCATCGCCTGACGCGCTGCATTGAAGCTTTCCCATTGCGCTGCATCTGGCAATGGTGGAATCGTGATCAATTCACCACGATCAAAACCTACCAACGCCGCATCAACTAATTCATCGACTTCCATTAAGCCTTGTATCTCTGCGAGGTCACGTCCCGAGCGCTCCCAGATTTCGGTACGGGTAGCTGCTGGCAGTACAGCTTGCACATAGACGCCGCGCGCACCTAGTTCGTTCTGCAATGCTTGCGAGTAAGCCAATACATAAGCCTTGGTCGCGCCATACACACCGAGTGGAAATTCCGGCGCCAGAGCGACTACCGAAGCAATGTTGACGATCGTGCCTTGTCCTTGCGCCAGAAAGCGTGGAATAACGGCAGCACCGAGTCGGGTCAGGGCGGTGACATTGAGCTTGATCAGATTGTCTTGTGCTTCGACGTCCGAGGTTTCAAAGCCGCCGGGTGCGGCAGCACCGGCATTATTGATGAGGATGCCTACATCGCGTTGTTCGCGTAGACGCGCTTCTACTTTTGCCAGATCGGTCGGTTTGGTCAGGTCGGCCACGATGAT
This sequence comes from Herminiimonas arsenitoxidans, assembly GCF_900130075.1. NCBI lineage: Bacteria > Pseudomonadati > Pseudomonadota > Betaproteobacteria > Burkholderiales > Oxalobacteraceae > Herminiimonas > Herminiimonas arsenitoxidans. The sequence continues at coordinate 1,372,295 of NZ_LT671418.1, read as the reverse complement.
TTCGATGTTAACGCCGGTTTCCTGACGCAGGGTAGCGGCCAATGCTTCCATGCGTGCGCCATTGCGTGCCACTAGTACTAAATTGTGGCCACGGCGCGCGAGGCGGTCTGCATACACTGCGCCTATGCCGGTGGATGCGCCTGTGATCAGGGCTGTTGTTACTTGGGTATCGCGGGTCTTCTGGTTCATGTTGATTCCTTGGTGTGGGGCTACGAAGAAGGTAAAACAACTAATTATTTAATCATGATGACTATCATGAATGTAATCATGATGATTGTAATGTATAGTGTCAAGCATTAATTTCAAGTGAATTTAAAAATTAAGGAGTTGCCATGAAGATCAGTCGGGAACAGGTTGCCGAGAACCGACAGGCCGTACTCGATGCCGCTGCTACATTGTTTCGCGAGCGCGGCTTTGAGGGCGTGACAGTGGCTGAAATCATGAAGGCGGCCGGGCTGACGCACGGTGCCTTCTATGGTCACTTTGCTTCAAAAGATGATTTGATTGCACAGACTTGCGCGCATGCGCTGGCACCTTTCCGTGCGGAAGATGCGCCTGTGCTGGATATGATGGATTTTGCCGCGCACTACTTGAGTACCGAGCATCGTGATAATCCCGGTCTTGGTTGTGTGTTCTCAAGTCTGGGAACCGAGGCGGTGCGCGCTTCAGATGCCACCCGGCATACGCTGACCGATAGTGTGAAACATCGAATTGAAAATTTCAGTCAGACCGCGTCGGGTAAAACTGCACTTGAGCGTCGGCAGGCTGCGGTCGGTGCATGGGCTACGATGGTCGGCGCCGTGATGCTGTCACGTTTGGTTGATGACAAGGATTTGTCCGATCAGGTATTGGACGATACGCTGGCCTGGCTGGATAAAACGCAAGCGGAAAAGTAAGGCTCACTATGTCAACGGCCGTGACATCAGATGACGATCACGGCCGTTCGGGAGCTATGCTCTTGAGTAATTCTGGCCTTCGATATGTGACTCAGGATTTGAGTATGCGCCGCATGACGGTAGGTGCGGCTTCCAGCGGATTGGCGTGTGTGTATTCAAGCTCCGGCGCTTCTTCAAATTCGTATGCGGAATACAGATCGAGCAAGCGTGGTTGATCGGCACGTACTGCCAACCTGAGTTCTGTTACGCCTTCAAGGCAAGCTTGCTGTATTACTGCTTCGATCAACTGCTGCGACAAGTTTGCGCCGCGATAGGCGGGCAACACACTCATGCGCAGCATTTCCCATGTGCCTGGTTGATCGGGCAGCGGTAACCAGCGTACCGAACCGACAGCTTGATCATTGATCAGCAAAATAAATCCGCCACCGACTTGCAAATGATTAGTGGCGGCTTCTGCTGTTTCGCGATGACCGCTGGAGCTGGCTGCAACTTTGCCAGCCCACGTTGCGCGGGTCAGATCAGCAATCAGTTGCGCATCTTGCAGTGTTGCTTCACGTATCTGCATACTCATGGCGTCATCCAACCTAGGCGCGATCCTTAGCCGACGCGCATGCCCGGCTCAGCACCTGGCCATGGATTCAGGATGTAGATGCCAGGATTGGTTTTCTCATCAGCGGCAGATGCAGCGAGCACCATACCTTCCGAGATGCCGAACTTCATCTTGCGTGGTGCTAGATTGGCGACCATCACGGTCAGTTTGCCGATCAAGTCTTCCGGCTTGTAGGCCGACTTGATGCCAGAGAAGACATTGCGCAAGCGACCTTCGCCTACATCCAAAGTCAAACGCAGCAATTTGTCTGAGCCTTCAACGTGTTCGCAATTGACGATCTTGGCAATGCGCAGATCGACCTTTGCAAAATCATCGATCTTGATTTCCGGCGCGAGTGCTTCGATGGTGGAGTTGTTTGTTTCTTCGTCATTGGTCGCCGCTGTCGGTACGCCTACGGTTGCATTCACAACTGCAGGCATATCGAACAGGGCATCCAGCATCTTCGGTTCTACACGCGTCATCAGATGCGTGTATGGATTGACTTGATGCGCATTCGGCAGCGGTGTGTTGACGTCAGCCCATTGCAACGGTGCGATGTTGAGCAATGCTTCAACTTGCTTGGCTAATTCAGGCAAGACCGGCTTCAAATAAATGGTCAGGATGCGGAAGGCTTCCAGCAGACGGCTGCACACTTCTTGCAGTGCAGCGCTCTTGGCTGGATCTTTTGCCAGTTCCCACGGTTTGTTGGCATCGACGTAAGCGTTGATGGCATCGGCTTGTTCCATGATGGCGCGCAGGGCTTTGCCGTATTCGCGCTGGTCATACAAAGCTTGAATTTCTGGTGCGACGTTGCGCAATTTGCTGATGAAGGCATCGTCAGCAGTTGCCCAGTCGGTGACAACACGGCCATCAAATTTCTTCGCAATAAAACCGGCAGCGCGGCTGGCGATGTTGACGTACTTGCCGATCAGGTCGCTGTTGACGCGTGCGATGAAATCTTCCTGGTTGAAATCTATGTCTTCGTTGCGTGCATTGAGCTTGTTCGCCAGGTAATAACGCAGCCATTCTGGATTCATGCCCAGGCTGAGGTACTTCAGTGGATCCAAACCGGTGCCGCGGCTTTTGCTCATCTTCTCGCCGTTGTTGACGGTCAGGAAGCCGTGCACGAACACTTTGTTAGGTGTCTTGCGGCCGCTGAATTTCAACATGGCTGGCCAGAACAATGTGTGGAAGTTGACGATGTCCTTGCCGATGAAGTGAATTTGCTCAAGCGCAGGATCAGCCATATAGATGTCGAAATTTTCGCCACGCTTGTCGAGCAAGTTCTTCAACGATGCCAAGTAGCCGATAGGTGCATCCAGCCATACATAGAAGTATTTGCCCGGTGCATCAGGAATTTCAATACCGAAATAAGGCGCATCTCTGGAGATATCCCAGTCGCCCAAACCTTCGCTAGTCGTGCCATCCGGATTGCTGCGAACGGAGAACCATTCCTTGACCTTGTTGGCGACTTCCACTTGCAGATGTGGCTTGCCATCGACGTCGTTACCCGTGATCCACTCTTCCAGAAACGCGACGCAACGTGGGTCGGAGAGCGAGAAGAAGAAATGTTCCGAGCTTTTGAGTACAGGTGTGGAACCGGTCAATGCCGAGTACGGATTGATCAGATCGGTAGGTGCGTAGACTGCAGCGCAGACTTCGCAGTTGTCGCCGTATTGATCCTTGGAGTGACATTTTGGGCATTCGCCCTTGATGTAACGATCCGGCAGGAACATATTTTTTTCCGGGTCGAAGAATTGCTCGACTGTTCTGGTCGCGATCAATCCTGCTTTTTTCAGATCCAGATAAACCTGTTTCGCCAGCTGATGATTCTCAGGGCCGTCAGTCGAGTGCCAGTTGTCGAAAGTAATATGAAAGCCGTCCAGATACGGTTTGCGACCGGCGGCGATCTTGGCGACGAACTGCTGCGGCGTGAGTCCGGCTTTTTCTGCCGCGATCATGATAGGCGCGCCATGCGCATCGTCGGCACTGACGAAATCAATTTGATTGCCTTGCATGCGTTGGAACCGCACCCAGATATCGGCCTGGATGTATTCCATGATGTGACCGATATGGAATGCGCCGTTGGCGTATGGGAGGGCGGTTGTAACGAACAATTTGCGCGGCGATGGATTACTCATAAGGCGGTGCTTGCGATCAATAAGGTAATAAAGACGTAATTTTAGCAGTGCCGCGCGGGTTGACGCAGACATGCTCTATATATAGTCATGTGATTGTCAGGAAGTAATCTATATGAACTGGCATCCGATATTGCTGTTGATGCTGTTCCATACCAGTGGCGACGCGGTAAAATAGCGTTTTTATACAGGACGGCTTTGGCACTCCAAAGCCGTTTTCATTTGCCATGACAGTACGTACACGTTTTGCTCCCAGCCCAACCGGCTATCTCCACGTTGGTGGTGCGCGCACCGCACTTTTTTCCTGGGCCTATGCTCGCCACTTCGGCGGCACCTTTGTTTTGCGTATCGAAGATACCGATCTTGAGCGCTCCACGCCGGAAGCCGTACAGGCGATTATCGAAGGTATGGAGTGGTTAGGTCTGCATCACGACGAAGGTCCGTTCTATCAGATGCAGCGCATGGATCGCTATCGCGAAGTCATCGCGCAAATGATGACTGCTGGTACTGTTTACTATTGTTATTCGTCACCAGAAGAAGTCGAAGCGATGCGCGAGCGTCAACGCGCTGCCGGCGAAAAGCCGCGCTACGACGGTACATGGCGTCCTGAGGCTGGCAAAACCTTGCCGGTGATTCCTGCTGATCGTAAGCCGGTTGTGCGCTTCCGCAATCCGACTGAAGGCGATGTAACCTGGTTGGATGTGGTTAAAGGTCAAATCACGATTTCCAACCGCGAATTGGACGATCTGGTGATTGCGCGTCCTGATGGCACACCGACTTACAATTTCTGCGTGGCAGTCGATGATTCGGATATGAAGATCACCCACGTTATTCGTGGTGACGATCATGTCAACAACACACCACGTCAGATCAATATTCTGAAAGCGCTAGGCGCTGAGTTGCCGCATTACGGTCACTTGCCTATGATCTTGGGTGCCGATGGTGCGAAGTTATCGAAACGTCACGGCGCAGTCAGCGTGATGGATTATCCGGCACAAGGTTATCTGCCGGAAGCGATGCTCAATTACTTGGCGCGTCTGGGTTGGAGCCACGGTGACGATGAAGTGTTCTCGATGGAGCAATTCACACAATGGTTCGACTTAGATCATTTAACCAAATCGCCTGCGCAATTCGATCCGGAAAAACTCGACTGGATCAACAATCACTATATCAAGCAAGCAGACAACACACGTCTGGCTGGATTGATCAAGCCGATGATGGAAGGCCTGGGTGCGCAGTTTGATAATGCGCCTGATCTGCCAGCGGTCATCGCCTTAATGAAAGAGCGCGTCAAGACATTGAATGAGCTGGCTGTAACAGCCATGCTGTTCTATCGTCAGCCTGCACCTGATGCAGCATTGTTGACGCAACACGTGACCGATGCGATCAAACCGGCGCTGGTGCAATATGCAGATCAACTGAAGACAGTGACGTGGAGCAAGGAAGCATTGTCCATCGCACTGAAAGAAGTGCTGGCGTCACATCAGTTAAAGATGCCGCAATTGGCTATGCCTTTGCGCTTACTGATCACTGGACAATTACAAACACCATCGATCGATGCGGTGGTTGAATTGTTCGGCCGCGAGGTCGTATTAGCCCGTCTCGCAAAATATCTTTAATATTTTTGCAAAAGGGCATTTACAGAGAGAGAAAGGCTTTGCTATAATCTCGCTTCTGCGCAAGAGGGGGTATAGCTCAGCTGGGAGAGCGCTTGCATGGCATGCAAGAGGTCAGCGGTTCGATCCCGCTTACCTCCACCAGCAAAGTGCAGAGTAGTACAAGGTCAGTATGGACAGGTTTCTGTCCCCATCGTCTAGAGGCCTAGGACATCACCCTTTCACGGTGAGTACAGGGGTTCGAATCCCCTTGGGGACGCCAAATTCCAGATTCGTCTGGTATGAAAAAAGCCCTGATTATTCAGGGCTTTTTTCATTCAAGGTTGGAACGCAAAGAATCAGTGCGCGGGCTTCTGTTTATCGCCACTGTCAAATTTGCGAAGGTCAGTATCAAGGACAGGTTTCTGTCCCCATCGTCTAGAGGCCTAGGACATCACCCTTTCACGGTGAGTACAGGGGTTCGAATCCCCTTGGGGACGCCAAGTTAAAAACGCCACGTTTATGCGTGGCGTTTTTTTTTTTGACATGAAAAAAGCTCTGAATATCAGGGCTTTTTTCGTTTTGGCTGTTATTCAATTCAATATCGAATTGCTACACAAACTCTCACGAACGCTTTAAGTCACGCAACTGCAGATAATTGTTTTCATGGCAGGTGATGCAATTGCTCGTTAGCGTTTTGTCTTCGCTAATCAGTAAGCTATTTCTTCAGACGTACACAATATTGCTGTGAGCCCGCAGCGTCTTTTTATGGCAGCCTCGATTTTTCTTGATAGAGGCTCATCATTCGCGTTGCATCAAGCGGTGCATGCACTTTCAAATCATTATCGAAGTCGCCGAACATATCGGGTTTTTCATGCGTGTGTGTCGCAGTGCAGAAATGGGTTCCACATGATCTGGCCTGATGGATTTTTATGGTTCCAGGGCACGCGATGCAAATGCCAACTCGCGTGCTGAATCAGACTCGGTGGATAAATCGAATTGCTCCGACTTTTATCGAGCAAACCTGAAATACCGCTGTCCAAGATGTCATTAGTGCATGTCCAGCGCTGTGACTTGCCTGTAAAGAGATGACAGTCTGATCATTTTTTGGCATCACACATGCAAAATTATTCTAAATCCGGCTGGTTTTAACGGTTTCTTTGCACTTCAAAATAAAATCGCTGATAAATTGGCTGCTTAGGCAGTTATTGACTTAAGCAGTTATTGATTGAGCATGTATATGAATAAATTTGAAAAAAATTTCCCGTCTGGGTCTTGGTGCGTAGAAGAAAGCGTTGGTTACCTGCTGGCGCGTGCTCGTACCAAGCTGGCGAAAGCGGTCGATGTCGATTTGGCGCAGCATGACATTACCCACGCCCAAGGCAGCATGTTGCTGATGTTGAATTCAGGGAATTACTCGACTGCCGCAGAGTTATCGCGAGAGTTGTATATCGATTCGGCATCTATCACCCGCATGGTCGACAGATTGGAAAAGCGTGGCTTGATTCAACGCATGCCGCGTGGTGATGACAGGCGCGTGATCAATCTGCGTTTGACGGAAGAGGGTGTCGAGCTTGCGGATAAATTACCTGATTTGTATGTAGGCGTGCTCAATGAAAACTTTGCCGAGTTCAGTGGCGAAGAAGTGAATACGCTCAGAAGCTTGCTGCGCAAATTGTTATACGGCGCTGCATCGGAAGTCGTTAGCAAGGAAGTGAAAGACAGGAGCAAATGATGAAAAACCTTGTACGTTTTTCTGCTGGTTTAAACCAAAATTCTTTCCGTGGCATGATCGCAGCCAGTTGTGCTGCTGTCTTGCTTAGCGGCTGCGCCAGTTTTAAAGGCATCGACACCAGCGCGAATCTGAATCAGCCTGCAGACTATGCAACGACTTCTTCCTTGCCAGAACAGCGCGGTCTATGGCCTGATGCTTCCTGGGCGCAAACTATCGGTGGCGCACCTTTGCAGGCATTGGTCGATGAAGCCATCGCAGGTAATCCTAATTTACAAGTTGCCGCAGCGCGTGTCGCCGGTGCAAAGGCAGCTGCTGATGCTGCCAGCGCAAGTGCCCGTCCATCGTGGTCTGCCAATGCCAGCAGCACATATCAGCGTTATACCGAGAACGGCATCATTCCGCCGCCATTGGGTGGCGAGTACAAATCGGACAATGAACTGTCGCTGAATTTTTCTTACGATTTCGATTTCTGGGGCAAGCATGCGGCCCAATTGCGTAGTGCCTTGTCAGCAGGGAAGGCCGCGCAGGCCGAGCAATACAATGCGCGCTTGATGATTTCTACTGCAGTGGCGCGTGCCTGGGTGCAATTGGCGCGCCAGTATGCGCAACTGGATTTGAATCAGGAGCAATTGGCGGTTGGTGAAAACATCGAACGCCTGACCAAGCTGCGCTTTAAAGTCGGCCTAGATACCCAAACAGATAATCAACAAACGCATCAGCAACTCGCTAGTCTGCGCGCCGAACGTGCGCAATTGAATGAAGCGATTGCCTTGACGCGCAATCAATTGGCAGCACTGCTGGGAAAAGGTCCGGATCGTGGTCTGCAAATTGAACGTCCTTCATTACCTTCCGAAGTAGCGATTGCATTGCCAGATGCATTGCCACTGACCTTGCTCGGACGTCGTCCTGACATCGTTGCTGCACGCTGGAATGTTGAGTCAGCACAAAGCGATATCGATACTGCCAAAACCGAGTTCTATCCTAACGTCAACATCATGGCCTTTGCCGGTTTCTCCAGTTTGGGTTTGAGCAATTTGTTGAATAGCGGTAGCCGCGTCGTTGGTATCGGCCCCGCCATTCGTTTGCCGATTTTGGATGGCGGTTCCCTGCGCGCCAATCTGAAAGGTCGCGTTGCTTCCTACGATGGTTTGGTCGCGATGTATAACCAGACTTTAACTGAAGCTTTGCATGATGTGGCTGATCAAGTGCAATCGTCACGTGCTGCGGCGCTGCAAAGTGAACAGCAGCAATTGGCAACACAAGCATCAGCCAACAATCTGAAACTGGCGCAACAGCGTGAGCGTGTCGGTACCACCAATATGTTGCCCGTACTGTCAGCGCAAATGACATGGTTATCGCAGCGCCGTATCGATCTCGATTCACAGGCGCGCCGCAGTGACTTGCGTATCGGTTTGATCAAGGCCTTGGGCGGCGGTTTCGACGCGCAGACGCAAGGTCTTGAAAAAGAAAACTCCAATCCCTCGAATGTTTCCACCTCCGTGAGAAGTGCATCATGAATACGACCAGCCCAGAAGTAAAAGAAGCCGAAACTCCTAATACCAACGGCAAACGTCGTCGCCGCCTCATCGCGGTGTCGGTCCTGCTGGCGCTCTTGTTGATTGCCTATGGAATCTGGTGGGCAATTTATGCGCGTCACTTTGAAGATACTGACGATGCTTATGTTGCCGGCAATGTGGTGCAGGTAACACCGCAAGTGAGCGGTACTGTGATCGCGATTCATGCTGACGATACAGAGTTGGTAAAAGCTGGTAAGCCCTTGGTTGATTTGGATCATAGTGATGCGCAAGTTGCATTGGATCAAGCTGAAGCACAATTGGCGCAGACTGTGCGTGAAGTACGCACCTTATTCGTCAACAACGGTGCACTGAGTGCAGCTGTAGCACAACGCACAGCAGATGTTGCACGTGCACGTGATGATCTGGCACGCCGTCAGGAATTGAGCGGTACCGGTGCCGTAGCAAAAGAAGATCTGGAGCATGCACGCGTTGCCTTCATTGCGGCTGAATCCGCATTGCAAGCAGCACGCGATCAATTGACATCGAACCAAGCATTGACCGAAGGTACAACGGTTGCTAAGCATCCTAATGTGCAACGCGCCGCAGCGCAGGTACAAGCTGCTTATCTGGCTTTGTCACGCAATACCTTGCTGGCACCTATCACAGGTTATATTGCCAAGCGTTCTGTGCAAGTCGGGCAACGTGTTGCACCGGGTACGCCTTTGTTGTCGGTGGTGCCGCTGAATGCCTTGTGGGTTGATGCCAACTTCAAGGAAGTACAAGTTGCCAAGATGCGTATCGGTCAACCGGTCACATTAACTTCTGATATTTACGGCAGCAGCGTTACCTATCATGGCAAGGTTGCTGGTCTTTCAGCAGGGACAGGCGCAGCCTTCGCCCTGTTGCCTACACAAAATGCGAGTGGTAACTGGATCAAGGTAGTGCAACGTATTCCAGTGCGGATTACTTTGGATCCTAAAGATTTGGAAGAGCGGCCATTGCGGGTAGGTTTGTCTATGCAGGTTGAAGTGGATGTCGCCAAATCGGAAGGCACTTCCTTGACCTCGACGACAGCACCACGCACTGAGCCGGTTTATCAAACGGCTGTGTTCGATGATGCAGGCAATCAAGCTGCTGCGCGCGTTGCGCAAATCATTGCAACGAACAGCAACAGTACTGCGACCACAGGCAAACACTAAACCATGAGCGCTACTCCTCGCGCTGCGTTGCCGCCACTGAGCGGCACGCCACTTATCATAGGCACCCTGGCTTTGTCGCTGGCGGTGTTCATGAACGTGCTCGATTCGTCGATTGCGAACGTCTCGATCCCAGCGATCTCAGGTGATCTGGGTGTCTCGCCGCAACAAGGTACTTGGGTCATTACTTCGTTCTCGGTTGCGAATGCGATTTCGGTGCCGCTGACAGGTTGGCTGACGCAACGTATCGGTCAGGTGCGCCTGTTCATCAGTTCCATCTTGTTGTTTGTGCTGGCTTCCTGCCTGTGTGGCTTTGCGCCTAGCATTGAAATTTTGATTGCTGCGCGTGTCTTGCAGGGTGCGGTGGCGGGGCCGATGATTCCGTTGTCGCAAGCCTTGCTGCTTTCCAGTTATCCGCCCGCGAAGAGCGGGATGGCGCTAGCGTTCTGGGGTATGACGACGCTGGTGGCGCCGATTATGGGGCCGCTGTTGGGCGGCTGGATATCGGACAACTACACATGGCCGTGGATCTTCTACATTAATATTCCTATCGGTATTTTTGCTGCATGGGCAACGTGGTCTATCTATCGCGAACGTGAATCGAAAACATACAAACTGCCGATCGACAAAGTCGGTCTGGTCTTACTCGTGTTGTGGGTAGGTTCCTTGCAATTGATGCTGGATAAGGGCAAGGAACTGGACTGGTTCCATTCTGGCGAAATCATTATTCTTGCTTCGGTTGCGGTGGTGTCTTTCATCTATTTCATTATTTGGGAAATCGGTGAAGAGCATCCGGTGGTGGATTTATCCTTGTTCCAGGGCCGCAACTTTAGCGGTGGTGTGATTGCGATTTCGGTGGCCTACGGCTTGTTCTTCGGTAGCTTGGTAATTCTGCCTTTGTGGTTGCAAACGCAGATCGGTTACACCGCGACGGAGGCAGGCAAGGTGATGGCGCCGGTTGGTATTTTTGCGATTATCTTGTCGCCTATCGTTGGTAAGTTATTGCCAAAAATCGATGCGCGCTGGGTGGCGACGACGGCCTTTTTGATTTTCTCGGTGGTGTTTTTCATGCGGGCACAGTTCACGCAAGATGTGGACATGATGACCTTGATGATTCCTACCGTGATTCAAGGCGCGGCGATGGCGATGTTCTTTATCCCGTTGACGTCCATCATTCTGTCCGGTCAATCACCAGACAAGATTCCGGCAGCAGCAGGTTTGTCTAACTTCGTGCGTATTATGTTTGGCGGTATCGGTACTTCTGTGATGTCGACGATGTGGGATAACCGCACGATTCTGCATCATGCGCAGTTGGCTGAATATACCGGCGTACATAATCCTGCCTTTACACAAGCCGTGAGTACCTTGATGGCACGTGGAATGTCGGAGCAGGCTGCATGGGCGGTGATAGATAGGCAGATGACGGTGCAAGCCAGTACCTTGGCGGCAACTGATTTGTTCTGGATGTCCGGCATCATGTTCCTGTGCCTGATCGGTTTTATCTGGATTACCAAGCGCAGCAAAGCAGCTGGTGGGGCGGATGCAGCAGGCGCGCATTGATACTTCGTTTATCATGCGTGAATTAAATTTCTGACTGTTTGCATGAGCTTTCCACAAACCTTGCATTTGTTTTGCCGGGTCGTCGATAACTACGGCGACATCGGTATCTGCTGGCGCTTCGCGCGACAACTGCAACAAGAGCACGGCATTGCCGTGACCTTGTGGGTAGATGATTTGTCTAGCTTTCAGCGCATCTGCCCAGACGTTGTCCTCAACGTAGAAGAGCAGCAGGTCGCTGATGTGACGGTACGGCATTGGCGCAATCAAGACGGCGTGTTTGCTGCCAGCGATATTGCCGATATCGTCATTGAGTTTTTCGCCTGCGATATCCCGCCGGGCTATATTGCTGCGATGGCAGAGTGCAATCCGCGTCCAGTGTGGCTGAACCTGGAAGGTTTGACTGCGGAAGAATGGGTCGAGGGTTGCCATACTTTGCCTTCGCCACATCCACGCTTGTCTTTGACTAAACATTTCTTCTTCCCTGGTTTCACCAGCAAGACAGGTGGTTTGCTGCGCGAGTCGTCTTTGGAAAAAGAACGTCAGCAATTCCAATCCGATCAGGCGGCGATGGCGGCGTTTCTTGCGCAATTTGGTGTGACGTCAGTAGAAATGGCGTCGACCAAGGTGTCCTTGTTTTGTTATCCGCACGCGCCAGTCTCGGCATTATTCGATGTATGGCAGAGTGGTGGCACGGGGATTACTTGCTTGGTGCCGGAAGGCGTTGCCAGCGAGGCAGTTCAGACATTTCTTGGGACGGATGCCAAGGCGGGAGCCGTACTTACACGTGGCGCGCTTACTGTACGCGTATTGCCCTTTGTGCCTCAACCGGATTACGACAAGCTTTTATGGGCTTGCGATCTCAATTTTGTGCGTGGTGAGGATTCCTGGGTGCGTGCGCAGTGGGCAGGCAAGCCCTTCATCTGGCATATCTATCCGCAAGATGAAAACTTGCATCACAAGAAACTACGTGCATTTTTGCAGCGCTATGCCGTCGATATTGAAAGCTTGATTGACCTTGCTTTGGTCTGGAATGGCATAAGTACGGAGGGTGCCAATACGTCAGCGGATTGGTCCGCGCTATGGTCGTCATTTCAGACGGATATGTCTAAAATTGCGAGCAGAACCACTGAATGGCAGCAGGAAATGCTGAAAAACGGGGATATGACGAGTAATTTGATACAGTTCGCTCGTACGCTACGCTAAGAATATGCCAAGAAGACGGTATAATATCGGGCTAATTTATACCGAATTCGATCAAACGTGAGCTTGTGGCGCTTTAAGCCAAGAGGCGACAGTTGATTTTTATGCAACCCACTTTTTACGTACACTATGAAACCTGCAAAAGAAATTCGCGTTGGTAATATCATTATGATCGATAGCAAGCCTATGATCGTATTGCGCTCCGATGTTAACGGTTCGAGCCGCACTGGCTTTACCTACAAATGGAAGATGAAAAATCTTCTGACGAACAGCCCGCAAGAAAACGTCATGCGCGGTGACGACAAGTTTGACGTCGTTGTTCTCGATAAAAAGCCTGTGACTTATTCCTATTTCGCTGATCCATTGTTCGTGTTCATGGACGAAGAATACAATCAGTTCGAAATCGAAGAAGAAAACCTGGGTGATGCACTGCATTACCTGAAAGACGGCATGGAATGCGAAGCGGTTTTCTATGACGGCAAAGCAATTTCTGTCGAATTGCCAACTACCGTTGCTCGTCAGATCGTTTACTCCGAGCCAGCAGTCAAGGGCAATACTTCCGGTAACGTGTTGAAAGAAGCACGCATTGAAAACGCAGTTGAAGCATATCAACACACTGTTCAAGTGCCGTTGTTTGTCAGCAGCGATGACATCATTGAAATCGACACCCGTACCAACGAGTACAAAAAAGTGGTTCGTAACTAAATCACTTGAAATGAAAAAAGCTGCCGATCTGGCAGCTTTTTTTTCGTCCTCATATTTCTCAGTGCTTACAGATTACTGTGCGCTCTGTATGTGCTCTATCCGCTCCGTGGTTGATGGATGTGTGGATAAGTAAGGCGAGGATGGTTCGCTGGTTTTACTCTTCAGTTTTTCAAAGCCATCTGCCATGTGCGAGAGGGCAATGCCATTCGCCTTCATCATGGCGATCGCATAATCATCTGCCTCACGTTCCGCATCACGCGAATACTTCATATCCAGCAGCAGCGTTGGAATATTCGCCACTATCGCGGAGGCATCGCCAAAGATGACCGTTGCCAATACACCGATGGCAGAGCTTTGCACCAGGCGTCGCATCAGGTGACGTTCGTGTAAATGTCCAAGCTCATGCGCCAGTATTCCCATGATTTGCGCATCGTCATTCATTAACTTCACCAATTCATCGGTCAAAATAATTTGTCCTGACGGCAGTGCAAATGCGTTCGGACCGATCTCGCTTTTGCGAAAAATGATCGTGTAATCCGGTACACCTTCCTTGGGTGGTATGAGTCGCTTGAATTGCTCTGTAATCGCTTGCTGTCGCGCGATCGGTAACTGGCTGGGCGAGAGTATGCGTTTGTCGAGAAAGTCCAGCATACCGCCGCCTATGGAGCGTTCGACTTTTTCCGGCAAGGCTTTGGCTATGACTTCGGCGGCAAGCGGCAATGCATATAAATAACCGAAGGTAAGCACGACCAGCGTGGCGAGAACGGCAATGATCGTCCCGCGCCAACTTTGCTGCATACGTACGACCAGAGAGTCTTGATGGCCGGTATCGGCAAGCAAGGAGTCGAATGTATGTGCGTCATTGATCTCCAGATAAGCGTCGTCCGGAAAGGTGACTTTACGACTGGTATTACGTGCACGTTCGGATACGCGTAAATCGCTGATGGCGCAATGACGCTCGACATCGCCGGCGAGTGTAGCAATCCCCGCATCTACTGACAAGGTCACGTGATGTGCGCGTGACGTTTTGCCGTCGTAATAGAGTGCGGGAATCTGCGTGATGGCGCTCATTGCAGGCAATGCCGATTACAGCGACAAATCAAAGTCGAGTAAATCAGTAAGGCCTTCACCAGTTGCTGATACTTGCTCTTTCGTTGCTGCGATGAAATTTTCCAGGCTGCCATCAGGAATGAGCGACATCGATTCCACGCGATACTTCATCGCACGTATCTGTGCGAACGGCAAAAACAGACCAAGCGTACAGATGATGCCGATGATGTTGGTAATGACGATAAAGGCCATCCGGCCCCATTTCATATCGCTTTGGAAGCGATGTTGACTGAGCTGCGTATTGTTCCAGATCAGGTTTTGGATCAATGCAGAAAAAATCGGAGAAAGTACAAGCGTCCATACATAAAGTGCGAGTATGAGGATGACCGCAATTCCCATACCGACATTAGCCGCATCGTCACGATCCATGCCATCGGCAGTAATGAGTGCAAACAGTGAACTACCGATTGTGAGCAAGACGACGATGATGCCAGCCAACCAGATGGCAAAGACCAATAGATAGGCTTTGTAAAATTTACCAACTGGGCCGGTAAAAGAGAAATGGCTGGTGCCAAATCGGCTTTCTTCATGCTGGAATTTCTTCATGCGTTGATGTGTAAACGGCGCAAGTATGAAGGCCGTGAGCATGGTCAGGATAGGTAACAGCAAATATACCCTGTATACGTGTTTCAACTGGCCGCGGAAGCCGAAGCGGATACCACGATAGCTGGAGTTATACAGTTTGAATTGCAGGCTTTTCCATATCAGCCACGGAGCAACCAGCATCATCACAAGAACGCTTGATAAGCCAATGATGTCCGACATCTCAAATGCCAGGTTGTAAATCACGATCAGGAGGACAGCAATAATGCGTCCCTTCAGGATTGCTACCGGATTGCCATGGTATTCAAAACTCGATCCGGCGACGCTGCTGCTGTTATAGAAGTAATTGGTTCTGCGCACCTTGGCCCAGGCGGAATAAATGCCAAGTGTGAGTATGGAAAACAGTAGATTGACGATCCAGATACGGAAGTATTCACCGCCTGTCCCACTGAATGAAAAACGTATCGCTGCATTGGATGGTTGAGGATTGCCCTCTGGCATTTCCTGGAAGGCCTGTGTGTCAGTCATGTTCTCTCCCTGAGAATTTATTTTTATTGGTCAGCACTAGATTACTTGTTGAGGGGTAATTGTCAAGCGTAGTGCGATTTTGAGTATGGACTGCGTATGTAACGCTTGTGTGACAGGCCGAGCTGTTTGTAAAGATAGCTTTTATTGAGACGTGTTTTTTTGAAGGGTGTAATTTTTTCACCATCGTGTAAATATTTTATGCGTCATGAGGTGACGTATTTTTTATGTCGATGCGTATTTCTTTTGCTATGTGATGAGGAAATTTATCTGCCTAAAATTTAAGCAGATAAATTTTTTAATAAAAATGTAACAAATGTGAACTTTAAAAACGACTGACACACCAACCGGTGGTTATGCGACGTAGTGGGCATTGCTCATTTACAAGTTGTATTTCCAGAGCGCAAAACAGAGTTGCCGCAACGTCGTTACGCGCGATGGTCTGCTGACGCTGCAAGCGTATTCACTCAATTTTTATTACGTCATTGCGACAATTATTTTCAGGAGATTTCATGCTTCGATCTGACACGCTTTTTGGCAAGCGAGAATCCAATACGCCAAACCCACCGCTGAGCACCGCTAACTCATCATCTTCTATGTCAAATTCAAGCACGTCCGGTTCCGCTTTTAATAAACCATCTTCTTCTGTTGGTGGTTTCAATACACCA
Organism: Herminiimonas arsenitoxidans; assembly: GCF_900130075.1. NCBI lineage: Bacteria > Pseudomonadati > Pseudomonadota > Betaproteobacteria > Burkholderiales > Oxalobacteraceae > Herminiimonas > Herminiimonas arsenitoxidans. The sequence continues at coordinate 1,356,318 of NZ_LT671418.1, read as the reverse complement.
AGCCAAGCGCCAGCAGCCAGCATCAATGAAGTGGGCAGCAAGCTGATTGTTGGCCCGAACATTAAACTGAAGGGCGTTGAGATCACCGATTGCGACACCTTGGTGGTAGAAGGTTTTGTTGAAGCAACGATGGATTCGCGCGTGATCCAGATTGCCAAGGATGGATCGTTCAAAGGTTCAGCCGGCATCGATATCGCCGAGATTCATGGCACCTTCGATGGTGAACTGACTGTGCGCCAGAAACTGGTGATTTATGCATCCGGCAGAGTCTCCGGCAAAATCCGTTACGGCAATGTCGTAATCGAAGAAGGCGGACAACTTGCAGGTGATGTGCAAGTCGGCGGTACGATGACGCCACCTAAAGGATTAGCGGTAGCAAAAAGCGTTTAATCCTCAACGGTAATCCTGATGCCTGTTGTCGGCACCTGCATGGGTGCTGACAATGGGCTGTTGCCGTTCGATTTCCATCCAGTTTTTGTCTCTGATAGTAAGCCGTGCGACAATGCATGGCCTCGCTTGATGCTCAAGCGCTTCCTTAGTCAGTCGGACCACTATCATGCATCCGGAATACATCCTTAATTTATCTTGCCTGGATCAACGCGGCATTGTTCAACGCGTCTCGGGTTTCCTCGCCGAACACGGTTGCAACATCATTGAGTCGGCGCAGTTTGGCGATGCACAGTCCAAGCTTTTTTTCATGCGTGTGTATTTTTCTGCAGAAGAAAAATCGCTGAGCGATGAAACCTTGCGCAGTAATTTTTCCGCGCTGGCCGATACGATGCAGATGAACTGGCAATTACACGATGCACAGAAAAAGCCGCGTGTGATGCTGATGGTTTCCAAGATCGGTCATTGCCTGAACGATTTGCTGTTCCGCTACAAAAGCGGTCTGCTGCCGGTAGAAATTCCAGCCATCGTTTCCAATCACACTGATTTTTATCAATTGGCTGCGAGCTACAACATTCCCTTCCATCATTTGCCATTGGCCGCCGGTGCGCCGGAATCAGCCAAGCGTGCGCAAGAAGAGCGTGTATTGGAAATCGCCAAGGGCGCAGAGATCGATCTGGTCGTGCTGGCGCGTTACATGCAAATTCTGTCGCCCGAAATGTGCAAAGCCTTGCAGGGACGCGCGATCAATATTCATCACTCCTTCCTGCCTAGCTTCAAAGGTGCGAAGCCTTACTATCAGGCGCATGAACGTGGCGTGAAACTGATAGGCGCTACTGCACACTTCGTGACGGGCGATCTGGATGAAGGTCCTATCATTGAGCAAGACGTAGAGCGTGTCGATCATGCGATGAATCCAGCTACCTTGACGGCTATTGGTCGTGATGTGGAGTGCGTGGTGTTGGCGCGTGCGGTCAAATACTTTGTCGAGCATCGCATTTTGCTCAACGGACACAAGACGGTGGTGTTTAAATAAATTTGCTACTGACGTCAGCTTAGGACAATAAAAAAGCACGCTTCAAGCGTGCTTTTTTATTTGTATCTCGACTTATTCAGTCGTATCAGTTCAATACGCGTTTGAGGAAGTTGGAGATGTCGTCAAGCTGCGGACCGCAGACCGAGTGCGGCATATTGTATTCATGCCACTCAACGTTGTAACCCAGTGCTTGCAACAGGCTGAGCGAGCGTTGTGCACGCGTGATAGGGATGACTTGATCACCGCGGCCATGGCCGTAATAGATAGGGATGTCTTTGTTGGCTGTACTGGCTTCAGCTTCGAGCGTGGTATCGATAGGTACATAACCAGACAGGCAGAGCAGGCCGCCGAGGCGTTCCGGATAGCGCAGGCCGACCTGGAAGGTCATTGCACAACCTTGCGAAAAACCAGCAATCAGAATTTTGTCAGCAGCAATGCCGCGTGCTTTTTCGCGCTCGATCAATTCGTTGATGGATACTTGTGATGCGCGCAAGCCTGCTTCGTCTTCTTCGCGACCAAATTCAGTAACGACGACGTCGTACCAAGCTGGCATTTCACGGAAGCCGTTGACGGTGACAGGAATTTCAGGCGCATGCGGGAAGACGAAACGGATGCCAGGGCAGCCGCTCAAATCCAATTCTCTGACGATAGGAACAAAGTCGTTGCCGTCGGCGCCTAGGCCATGCATCCAGATGATGGAAACGGTTGGGTTGGGTGCAGTTTCAATTTCGACGGTTTCTAAGGTCATGGTGTCTATGAGCGGATTGCTGGAGAGTGTAAAAATTATTTGGCAGGGCGAATGGCGTGCTTAGGACGCCAGGCTTTGCAGATGGCTTCGTTGGTTTCGATATACGGGCCGCCCATCAGGTCTATGCAGTAAGGCACTGCAGCGAAGATGCCGCCGACGATTTGCTTGCCGTCTGCATCTTTCAAACCTTCCAGGGTTTCCTTGATCGATTTTGGCTGGCCGGGCAGATTCATGATGAGCGCTGCATGACCTTCCGTTTCGCGAATCACCGTTACCTGACGCGACAGAATCGCAGTCGGTACGAAGTGCAGGCTGATCTGGCGCATTTGTTCGCCAAAGCCTGGCATCTCTTTGGTACCGACGGCAATGGTTGCTTCTGGTGTGACGTCGCGGCGAGCGGGGCCGGTACCACCAGTGGTGATAACCAGATCGCAGTGTTCCACATCAACCAACTCGATCAGCGCTTGTTCGATTGCGAACTGTTCATCTGGAATCAGACGAGTTTCCATCTGCCACTGGCTGGTCAGTGCCGAAGTAAACCATGTTTGCAAGGCTGGAATGCCTTGGTCTTCGTATACACCGCTAGAGGCACGGTCGGAAATCGACACCAGGCCGATTTTTAATTCGTCTGGATTAGTCTTCTTCGACATCGTCTTCTTCGTCCTTAGGTTGCTCAGCAGGTGCTTGCAATGATTTCAGAATCTGGAAAATTTCGCGATAAGCCTTAGGCGGCTTGTTTTCCGCTTGTTCTTTGCGCGCGTTACGAATCAAGGTGCGTAGTTGTTGCGCATCCAGGTGTGGATGATCTGCTAACAACTGCGTTAATACCTTGTCGTCGCTCAGCAATTTATCGCGCTTGCGTTCGATTGCGTGCAGGGAGGCTGTCTCGGACTTCGAGGCGCCTTTCCAGCTATCGAGCATTTTTTGTATGGCGGCGAGTTCGTGCTCTTCCAGCGTGCGCATCTTCTTGCCGACGTATTGCAGCTGACGACGACGGCCTTCATGATCCTTGATCAGCTGGCATTCGAGGATGGCATCGCGTACGTCTTCCGGCATAGGCACGCGTTTAACGCGGTCGCGCGGCTCTGCAATCAGCTCCGCTCCCAGTTTTTGCAGGGCGGTCATCTGGCGTTTGAGCTCGGATTTGGACGGGCGCTCGTACTCCTGTTCGAATTCGGTGGATTGGAACCCGCAGGAGCCTCGGTTAGGATTTGGCATGATCTGATTTGATAAGGCGTTAAGCCATTCTGTAAACGACTGCTATGATAACTGTTTTATAGGTATTTCCGAAGAAAACGACCCTCATGAGCGAATCAGTGTTTATACATAGTCAAGATCAATTAAAGCAACTTGCGCAGGATGTGTTGCGTTATGCGAAAGAAAAAGGCGCATCCAATGCGGCCGTAGAGATCAATGAGGGCAGCGGTTTGTCTGTTTCCGTGCGTAAAGGCGGCGTGGAAACGATAGAACAGAATAAGGACAAAGGCATGGGCGTCACGGTCTATCTGGGCGAAGAGCGCCATGTCCGTCGCGGTAATGCCAGTACTTCCGATTTTTCGCAGCAAGCCTTGAAGGATACGGTTGAGGCGGCGTACAACATTGCCCGTTTCACCGCAGAAGACGATTGTGCCGGTTTGCCGGACGAAGACATGCTGGAGCGTAATCCACGCGATTTGCAACTCTGCTATCCGTGGCTGATTTCGACCGAAGAAGCGGTTGAATTGGCGAAACGTGGCGAAGCGGCTGCGTTTGCTGTTGATAAACGCATAACCAATAGCGAAGGTGCCAGCGTCTACGCACAGCAATCGCACTTTGTTTCGGCCAACTCGCGCGGCTTTATCGGCGGTTATCCGTATTCGCGTCACACGATTTCTGTTGCGCCTATCGCTGGTAAAGGCAGCAATATGCAGCGTGACGATTGGTATACGTCTATGCGCGATCCGAAGAAACTGGCCAAGCCGGAAGCGGTTGGCATTTACGCAGCGCAGCGTGCATTGGCACGCTTGAACGCACGCAAGATCGATACACGCAAATGCCCAGTCTTGTTTGAGGCGCCACTCGCAGCTGGATTGCTGGGCGCATTCGTGCAGGCAGTCTCCGGTGGTGCCTTGTATCGTAAATCAACCTTCCTGCTGGATTCACTCGGCAAATCGGCTTTTGCCTCGCATGTGCAAATTACGGAAGACCCGCATGTGATAGGCGCGGTCGGTTCTTCGCCATTTGATGAGGAAGGTGTGAGAACTAGCCGTCGCGATGTCGTCAAAGACGGCGTGGTGCAAGGCTACTTCCTGTCGACTTATTCGGCGCGTAAATTGGGTATGCAAACCACAGGTAATGCAGGCGGTTCGCACAATCTTTCAATGACATCTTCGTTGACACAATCGACTGACGATTTCAAGGCGATGCTGAAGAAACTCGATACCGGTTTGCTGGTAACCGAATTGATGGGTCAGGGCGTGAATTATGTGACCGGCGATTACTCGCGCGGCGCATCCGGTTTCTGGGTCGAGAAGGGCGTGATCCAATATCCAGTGGAAGAAATCACGATCGCCGGCAACATGAAAGATATCTTCATGCAGGTCGTTGCGATTGGCGCAGATACTTTGGTGCGCGGAACCAAGCAAACGGGTTCGGTGTTGATTGAAAATATGGTGGTTGCTGGTGGTTAATACGACGTTTTCGTAGTATGGTTATGCCAGTTGTTTATAGCGTAAAGCATGAAGAATTTTTCTACTTCGAACAGCTTACGTCACACTTACAACTTGGTTTTTTTAATGAAATTTGAGTACTGATTTTATCGGTAAACAAATTTCAAACAGGTGTTGTCGTTAATCACTCAGGAGACAAAATGGAACGTCGTTCATTCCTTAAGAAAGCAGCAGTTGGTGCATCAGTAGGCGCGGTTGCCGTACCTTCTTTTGCACAAGCCAACCCAACAATCAACTGGCGTCTGGCATCCAGCTTCCCTAAATCGCTAGACACGATTTACGGCGCAGCTGATGTATTGACCAAACGTGTTGCCCAATTGACCGATGGCAAATTCAACATTCGTCCTTTTGCTGGCGGCGAAATCGTCCCGGCATTGCAAGTGATGGATGCAGTACAAGCCGGTACGGTTGAAATGGGCCATAGCGCGTCTTACTACTACTTTGGTAAAGATCCTACATTCGCATTCGACGGCGCTGTACCGTTCGGTCTGACATCGCGTCAGCAAACCGCTTGGTTCGACCAAGGTGGCGGTCGTCAATTGACCCGTGACTTCTTCAAGGACTACGGCATTGTCAACTTCCTGGGCGGTAATACCGGTACCCAGATGGGTGGCTGGTTCCGTAAAGAGATCAAAGAAGTTAAAGATCTGCAAGGCTTGAAAATGCGTATCGGCGGTTTCGCTGGTCGCGTGATGCAACGCCTCGGCTTGGTGCCACAACAGATCGCTGGTGGCGACATTTACCCAGCGCTGGAAAAAGGCACGATCGATGCAGCAGAATGGATCGGTCCTTACGATGATGAAAAGCTTGGCTTCAACAAAGTCGCGCCTTTCTACTACACACCAGGCTGGTGGGAACCAAGCTTGCAACTGTCGTTCTACATCGGCATCAAGGAATGGGAAAAACTGCCTAAGTCGTATCAGGCAGCTATCGAAGCCGCTTCGTACGAAGCTCACGTTGTCATGCAAGCGGAATACGATGCACGTAATCCAGCCGCATTGGCACGTTTGCTGAAGAACGGCGTCAAACTGCGTACTTTCTCCAAACCGATTATGGAAGCTTGCTACAAGGCAGCAACCGAAGTCATGGATGAAGAAGCAGCGAAAAATGCCAAGTTCAAGAAGATTTACGAACCGTGGAAACGTTTCCGTCAAGATGAGAACCAATGGTTCTCGGTTGCTGAAGCACCGATTCAGAACTTCATGATCGGCCGCAAGTAATCCTTGTTGTTCGATAAAAAACCCGTAGAGCTTGCTCTGCGGGTTTTTTATTGTCTGAACATTTGTGATGCTCATTTTTCTTGAGCGATAGAACATCACTTTTCTATAGACGAAAAAAATCCCGCATAAAGAATCATGCGGGATTGTCAGGGGGAGATTCTGTTACTTCTTGGCTGGTTCTTCAGTCGAGAAGTTTAGCTGCGGTGTTTCATCTGTTTCTGCAGCCGGATGTGCTGGATCCGTTGATTCGGCTGGAGCCTCTTGTTCATATTCGTCTTGTCCCATATCGATCTTCAACTCGATCTTTTCATGCATATCGGTTTTTGAATCGACTGAAATCAATTTCGGGAAGGCGATGATCAGGGTCACCATAATTACCTGGATCAATACGAACGGTACCGAGCCCCAGTAAATATCCGAGGTCTTGACCTCTTTCGGCGCGACTGATCGTAGATAGAAGAGTGCGAAGCCGAACGGTGGATGCATGAACGAGGTTTGCATGTTCACGCTCAACAGCACGCCGAACCAGATCAGATCGATGCCCATCTTGTCGGCAACTGGACCAACCAGCGGTACCAGAATGAAGGCCAACTCAAAGAAGTCGAGGAAGAAGGCGAGGCCGAAGAACAGGATGTTGACCACGATCAGGAAGCCGGCCGTACCACCTGGCAAGGAGGTCAGCAGATGTTCTACCCACAGATCTCCATTGACGCCGCGGAAGATCAGACCGAACACGCTGGAGCCGATCAGAATGAACAGCACGAAGCAGGACAGGCGTGAAGTCGAATTCATCGCTTGTTTCAACAAGCTCCACGATAAGCGGCGATTCATCAGTGCCAATATGATGGCGCCGAAAGCACCCATACCACCACCTTCAGTCGGTGTTGCAATACCGACGAAAATGGTACCCAGCACCAGGAAGATCAGCGCAAGCGGTGGAACTAGTACGAACACGACTTTTTCTGCCATTTTCGACAGCAGGCCAATGTTCATTTTGCGGTTGATGTATGCGATCAGGAATGCGCCAGCGATACCCAATGTTGCTGCATAGATCGTGCCTTCGTCGGCATGCAATTTAGGATTGCTGGCCAACAGGATTTCTTCGATGACAAAAATGGCAGCAACAGTCGCAACGATCAAAACGAGCAGAGAGACTACGCCGCTGTTGCCGTTTGGTTGACGCAGATTACGCGCTTCCAGTGGCAAGGCAGGAACCCATTTAGGCTTGAACAGCGAGATAAGCAACACATAACCGGCATACATCGCTGTCAGCATCAAACCTGGACCGAAAGCAGCTTGGTACATATCGCCGACGGAACGACCCAATTGGTCGGCCATGACGATCAAGACTAGCGACGGCGGAATGATCTGCGCCAAAGTGCCTGACGCAGCAATCACGCCGGTAGCGATTTTTTTATCGTAACCGTAACGCAACATGACAGGCAGGGAAATCAAGCCCATCGAGATAACGGAAGCAGCGACCACACCGGTTGTTGCTGCCAGCAAAGCGCCGACAAAAATAACCGCGTATGCCACACCACCACGCAGAGGACCGAACAATTGGCCAATCGTATCGAGTAGATCCTCGGCCATTCCTGAGCGTTCCAGAATCAAGCCCATGAAGGTAAAGAATGGAATCGCCAGCAGTGTGTCGTTAGCCATGATGCCGAAAATACGATTCGGCAATGCTTGCAGCAGTTCAGGTTTCAACAAACCTAATTCAATGCCCATCAGGCCGAAGAACAAGCCATTGGCTGCTAATGAGAATGCAACTGGGAAGCCGGATAGTAGAAATACCACCAGCGCGCCGAACATGATCGGCGCCATATTCGCAATAAGAAATTCAGTCATGTTTTTTCCTGGCGATCAGTTAAGTTTATTTGCAGCTTTGATCGCCGCGATTTCTTCTTCCGGCGTAGCGACTTGCTTGTCGAATACGCTAGCAGGGACTTTACCTTGCAGGAAGCCGATGCGTTTGATGATTTCCGACACGCCTTGCAAGACCAACATGGTAAAACCAATAGGGATCAGGATTTTTGCAGGCCAGACGATCAAGCCGCCGGCGTTGCTGGAGACTTCCTGATTCTCGATAGAGGTCAGTGCGTAAGGAATGGAGTAATACAGAATCAACAGCGTTGCTGGCATCAAGAACAGGATGAAGCCAATCAGATCGATCCAGATTTGTGTACGTTTGGAAAAACGGCCGACGATAACGTCGATACGTACGTGCTCGTTACGACGCAGCGTGTAAGAGGTTGCCAGCAGAAAAATGGCAGCAAACAAATACCATTGAATCTCAAGCCAGCCGTTGGAGCTGATATTGAAAACGTAGCGCATGACGGCATTGCCGGTGCAGATGAGGACGGCGAGCAACAAAGCCCAACTGACGCCGTGACCTATTTTTTCATTGAGGTTATCAATGAATCGCGATAGCGATAGTAAAAAAGACATTATTTTTGTCTCCAGATTGAAATTAGACAGAACATAAGCGCATGCTTTTTATTTTTATCGCTTGCGACAACATTTTTAAGGCTAGGTGAGTATAAGACATCCTGTATGCGATTTTTTACTAAAGGAGTTCTTATTGGGTACACACATATCCTATTTTTACAGGCGCAGATGATACAGCGTGTAGCTGACGCGAACATTACGAAAACAGCATAAACAGGGGGAGTTAGCGAATAAAAATCTGCATCAATACGATTACAGCGACACCCCAAAATGGGGCGTCGCTGTAATGTTTGTAAGCTTGCGAGTAGATGTATTGCTGAAAAGATCGAACATGCGGTGAGAACTAGCATGCTCGATCAAAGCTGAACCTGGTATCAGCTCAGTTTTGTACGGTGTCGCGCAATGGCTGCACGCACTTGTTGTGGTGCGGTGCCACCGATGTGGTTACGTGCTGCGACTGAACCTTCCAGTGTCAGTACTTCGAAAATGTCGGCTTCTATCAATTTTGAGAAGACGTGCATTTCTTCCAGCGTCAAATCGCTCAGATCAATACCGCGATCGACGCAGGCGCGTACGGCATGAGCAACTGCTTCATGTGCATCACGGAAAGGCAGACCTTTTTTCACCAGATAATCGGCTAGATCGGTCGCTGTTGCATAACCTTGCAAAGCGGCGGCGCGCATTGCTTCCGGTTTGACGGTAATGCCACGCGCCATGTCAGCGAAGATGCGCAAGGTATCAACCACAGTATCAACCGTATCGAACAATGGTTCTTTGTCTTCCTGATTGTCTTTGTTGTAGGCCAGTGGCTGGCCTTTCATCAAAGTCAGCAAAGCGATCAGATGGCCATTGACGCGACCGGTCTTGCCGCGCGCCAGCTCTGGAACGTCCGGATTTTTCTTTTGCGGCATGATGGACGAACCGGTGCAGAAGCGATCAGCGATATCGATGAAGCCGACGCGCGGGCTCATCCAGATGACCAATTCTTCCGACATACGCGAGACGTGCGTCATGATCAATGCAGCAGCGGCGCAGAATTCAATCGCGAAGTCGCGATCCGATACGGCGTCCAGCGAGTTGTGGCAAACATCTTCGAAATCCAGAGTGCGCGCAACGCGCTCGCGATCGATAGGGAAGGTGGTGCCAGCCAGAGCAGCAGCGCCCAATGGCAGGCGATTGACGCGCTTGCGGCAATCCAGCATGCGTTCTGCATCACGGCTGAACATTTCTACATAAGCCAGCATGTGGTGACCGAAAGTGATCGGTTGCGCTACTTGCATGTGGGTGAAGCCAGGCAGGATGGTATCTGCGTGTTGTTCAGCCAGATCAAGCAGAGACAGGCGCAGATCGCGCAACAAGCCGACGATATTGTCGATTTCGCTACGAACGTAGAGGCGGATGTCAGTTGCGACTTGATCGTTACGCGAACGGCCGGTGTGCAGGCGCTTGCCGGCATCGCCGACCAGTTCGGTCAGGCGTTTTTCGATATTCAGGTGGACGTCTTCCAGATCCAGCAGCCATTCAAACTTGCCGGAAGTGATTTCTTCCTGGATTTGCGCCATGCCGCGCTGGATTTCAGCGTGATCTGCTTGGCTGATGATCTGCTGGTGCGCCAGCATCTCTGCGTGAGCAAGTGATCCCTGGATGTCGACATAAGCGAGACGCTTGTCGAAAAATACCGAGGCGGTGTAACGTTTGACCAGATCGGAAACGGGTTCGTTAAAGCGTGCCGACCAGGCCTCGCTCTTTTTGGAGAGTTGTGCTGTCATAATTGGGTCCTAATGAATACGCGATTATAGAACAAGCCAACCTCGCAATCCCACTCCAGCCGCGATTAATCCTTCATCCATGCCACCTTTGCCAGATTCCGCGCCCATCCCCGTCATTGAGAACGTGATACCGGACTGTTGCAATATAGGCATCATGGTCAGATCTTTGCTGTTCGTTAATGGTGTGGTGCTGGCGGTTATGTTGATAGGTGCGAGTAGCGTGCAAGCTGGTTTGCTGGCTTTTGTCGAAGCATCGATGCTGGTGGAGCTGGCTTGCCTATCGTCCTTGTTTGCACTGTGCGGCTTGCGGCGAGGAATACGCTCGATTCCACCTTGGGGGCAGCGCCTTGCCTGCGCCTTGGTGCCGGGCGCAATTACCGGTCTGATTATTCATTATCTGCTCAACGATGATGTTTTTATGACCAGCTTGAGTCGCTTGTCGGCAATGGAAGGCGTGGTGTGCGCGGCTTTGTTCGGTATCGCCTTGCAGCACTATTTTGAATTGCGTACACGTGCGTTTTCACCTGCGTTGGCAGAAGCACGCTTGCAGGCATTGCAAGCACGTATCCGTCCGCACTTTTTGTTCAATAGTTTGAATGCCGTGTTGTCCTTGATTCGCACCGAACCGCGCCGTGCGGAAAGCACACTGGAAGATATGGCTGATCTATTCCGCGTCTTGATGCGCGATGCGCGTGATATCACGACGCTGGGCAATGAGGTCAGGATAGGCATGCAGTATTTGTCGATTGAAAAAATCAGACTGGGTGAGCGCCTGCAAGTTAAATGGGATATGGATGGTATTTCCGGCGACACCTTGCAGAAGGCGAAAACACCGGCCTTGCTGCTTCAACCATTGCTGGAAAATGCCGTGCACTATGGCGTCGAACCATCTCCTGAAACAGCGCTGATCATGATAGCGATCAGTCGCATACGTGATCGCATCGAGATCGTGATGACGAACCCATTTCATGCCGACGTAATATCGACAGGCAATCACATGGCATTGGATAACATACGCGAACGCCTGACGCTTTTATACGATATGGAGGCGCAATTGACGACGCAGGTGACGAACGGGCAATTTGAAGTGCATCTTTATCTGCCGTATCAAAAGGCGGGCGCATGATGCCGCGTATTCTGATCGTCGATGATGAAGCACCGGCACGTGCACGCTTGACTACTTTGTTGTCGGATATTGCAGCGGAATGCCCACATGAACTGGTAGGTGAGGCGGCACAGGCGCAGCAGGCACTGGATAGGATAGTTGAGCTATCGCCGGATATCGTTTTATTGGATGTGCAAATGCCGGGCATGACGGGTATAGAACTGGCGGCGCATCTGGCGCAGAACGATGCGGCTGGGCCGGCGATTATTTTTGTGACGGCGTATGACGAATATGCGCTGAAGGCATTTGAAGTACATGCCTTTGATTATTTGCTGAAACCAGTGCGCGCCACGCGTTTGGCAGATGCGATTCGGCGTGTTGGTGCATTGAAACAAAATGCAGGTGCGCAGAAGAAGGTGATCGCCGAAGTCGCGAACACGATGCAAGTAACACGCAAGAATTTTTCAGTGCAGGAAAGAGGGCGTTTGTTGCTGGTGCCGGTGATCGATGTGCTCTATTTAAAAGCGGAAGCGAAGTACGTTACCTTGCGCACCAGAGAACGCGAGTATCTGATTGAGGGATCGTTATCCGCGCTGGAACAGGAGTTTGCTGCGCAATTCATACGTGTGCACCGCAATGCCTTGGTGGCACGTGATGCCATCGTTGGTGTAGAGCGTGGCGCGCAAATTGTGGACGCGGAGAGCGACGGCGATAAAACGCAGGAATCATGGCAAGTTATCTTGCGTCATATCGATGATCGTCTGCCGATTTCACGGCGACAGTGGGCGGGGGTCAAAGCGCTGGTGCGTTAGTTTTCGACTCTGAATAAAAAAGGGAAGCACATGTGCTTCCCTTTTTGTTTGGCTGAGTATCCTTAGCCAGTATTACGCAAGCCGGCAGCGATACCGTTGATCGACAAGTGAATACCGCGACGTACGCGATCATCCACTTTGCCGTCACGCATTGCTGCACGGTGACGTTTGATCAGTTCAACCTGCAAGTGATTCAGCGGATCGAGATAAGCGAAGCGATTCTTGATCGAGCGTGCCAGCAATGGATTGTTGGCCAAACGCTCTTTCTTGCCGGTGATCAGAGTCAGGCATGCCGAAGTACGTTCGTGCTCGCCAACGATGCGTTTGAAGATGCTGTTACGCAGCTTCTTGTCGACCACCATTTCCGAATAACGGGATGCAACAGCGAGATCGGTTTTCGACAAAACCATGTCCATGTTCGACAACAAGGTGACGAAGAACGGCCATTCCTTGAACATCGCGCGCAGAGTGGCAACGCGTTTTGCTTTGTTCTCGCCTTGCTCCAGCCATTGTTCGATGGCGCTGCCGAAACCGTACCAACCCGGTAACAGCAAACGACATTGTCCCCATGAGAAGCCCCATGGAATCGCGCGCAAGTCTTCAATTTTACGTGATGCCTTGCGTGACGCAGGACGCGAACCGATATTGAGTTCAGCGATTTCTGCAATCGGCGTGGCCGAGAAGAAGTAGTCGGTAAAGCCTGGTGTTTCGTAGACCAGATTGCGATAGCCCTTGTAAGCGAGTTCGGACAATTCATCCATCACGCTTTCAAATTCAGCAAGTTTTTTCGCCGACTTGGTATCGGATGGTGATGGTGTCAGGCTGGCTTCCAGCGTAGCGGCAACCAGTAGCGCCAGATTGCGGCGACCAATTTCTGGATTGGAGAATTTTGACGCAATGATTTCGCCCTGTTCGGTTAGACGAATCTGGCCGTTCACGGTACCTGGAGGCTGCGCCAAAATTGCTTCGTAGCTTGGTCCGCCGCCGCGACCGACTGTGCCGCCGCGACCATGGAACAGACGCAGTTTGACGCCAGCATGGTTGAAAACTTGCACCAGCTCGGTTTCAGCTTTGTACAGTTCCCAGTTCGATGTCAGGAAGCCGCCATCCTTGTTGGAGTCGGAATAACCGAGCATGACTTCTTGCAGATGACCTTGCTTGGCGATGAGCTTGCGCACACGCGGAATGGCCATCACTTGTTCCATGATGCTTGCAGCTACGCGCAAATCAGGAATGGTTTCGAACAAAGGAATCACCATCAATTCCACTTCGCCGACGGAGGCTTTGTCCGAATTGGAGCGCAGCAAACCAGTCTCGCGTTGCAGCAGCAACACTTCGAGCAAATCGGATACAGTTTCTGTGTGCGAAATGATGTAGTTGCGAATGGCGCGTGCACCGTAGCGCTCACGGATGTTGTGCGCCGCGCGCAGGATCGTCAGTTCGGAGTTGGTTTCGTCGGAGTAGTCGATATACGGTGAATACAGCAGGCGCGGTTTATCCAGTTCAGCCAGCAACAGCTCAACTTTTTTCTCTTCCGGCAGTTTGGCGTATGCCTGTTCTACTTGTGCGCGGTTGAACAATTCAGACAAAACGCGTTCATGTACGTCTGAGCTTTGGCGCATATCCAGCGTTGCCAAATGGAAGCCGAAAATTTCTGCAGCGCGCAGCAACGGTGCCAGACGCGGTTTGATCAAGGCAGCGCCGTGACGTGCTTTGAGCGAGTCAACCAGTGTCTGCAGATCTTTGGAGAATTCAGTTGCGCTCTCGTAAGGCGCACCTGGGCCAACTTCCTTGCGCATCAGATTGGTTGCGCCGTGTGCGCGAGCAGTTGCTGCCAAGCGTGCGTAGATGCCGATCAATGCGCGGCGATACTGTTCATCCGCACGATGTTCGGAAGTGTCCGGTGAGATATCTGCCAGTGCCTGCACTTCAGGGCTCACGCCAGTGAGGAAGGTCGAAACAGGTAACTCTGCGCCCAGCGCATGCACTTCTTCCAGATAGAACTCGAGTATGGTCGTCGATTGGCGTGCCAGTGCCAGTTCCATGGTGTCGGCATTCACATTTGGATTGCCATCACGGTCGCCGCCGATCCAGCTCCCCATTTGTACGTAAGAGTGTTGTTCGCGTTGTGCATTGGCTGCGCTTGCACGCTGTGGATATTGCTCGGCAATTTCTGATTCGATATCTTCGTATAAGGCCGGCAGTTCACGCAGGAAGGTAATGCGGTAGTAAGACAGCGCATTGTTGATCTCGTCTTCGACCGATAATTTGGAATAGCGCAGCAAGCGTGTTTGCCACAGAGTCGTGACCAGCGCGTGCAGTCTTTCGGTATTGGCAGCCAGTTCCTTGGCTGTCATCGGGGCATCGCGCTGCGCTAACAGGCGTGCGATGTCATGTTCCGCATCGAGAATACTCTTGCGTTGCACTTCGGTTGGATGTGCCGTCAGTACTGGCGAAATCAGCGCATCTTTGAAGAAGTTACGTACCGTAGCGCCGGAAACGCCCGCACCATGCAGTTTCTCCAGTGCATACGCGACGCTACCTTCTTGCGGCGCAGAGCCTGCCAGCGAATGCGCGCGACGGCGACGGTTGTGGTGTTGATCTTCGGCGATATTGGCCAGATGCGAAAAATAAGAGAACGCACGCACCACGGAAATGGTTTGTTCGCGCGTCAGCTTCTTCAGCAATTTGTTCAGGTCAGCGCCAGCCTGCACGTCGGCTTCGCGACGGAAGCGCACGGCGGTTTGACGGATGGTTTCTACGACTTCGAATACTGCATCACCTTCCTGGTCGCGCAATACGTCGCCGAGCAGTCGTCCCAACAAACGAATATCTTCTTTGAGCGGTGCGTCTTTATTTGCCGATGGAGAGATCGCGCGAGGCGAGGATTTCAATTGTTTTGCCATATTGGAAGAGTGCAATCAGCTTGTTCAGAGTGATAAGGGTGGAGTAGTACGAAGTTTTATACAGAGGCGCATGCTAAAATTTCCAGGAATTCATGATTCAAAAATCTGCGATGTCACCGATACTGTGGTGGCATTGAAAGCGTGCCGAACTTGTAGAAAATCAATTACTTCATCAAGTTCGCCAGCCTCCCGACAGAAAATCGAAAGAAGCCGTGTTGAAATTTCCACCCCCGAAAAAATTAATCATCGCATCGCGCGAAAGTCGTTTAGCCATGTGGCAAGCCGAGCATGTGCGCGAAAAACTAGCCATATTATATCCGCAGTGCGTGATAGAGATTCTAGGGATGACAACACGCGGCGATCAAATTCTTGATCGCACCCTTTCCAAAGTGGGTGGAAAGGGTTTGTTCGTCAAGGAATTGGAAGTCGCGATTGCCGAGCGCCGTGCCGATATTGCGGTGCATTCGCTCAAGGATGTGGCCATGACTTTACCGGAAGGTTTTGAGCTGGCAGCCGTACTGGAACGCGAAGATCCACGTGATGCCTTCGTCTCCAACGACCATGCGTCGCTGGAAACCTTGCCCGACGGCGCTGTCGTGGGAACCAGCAGCCTGCGCCGCCAAGCCCTGATCGCTGCACGTTATCCGCATTTGGTAATCCGTCCCTTGCGCGGCAATCTGGACCGTCGCCTAGGGAAATTGGATGCAGGCGAATATGCAGCGATTATTCTGGCTGCGGCTGGTTTGAAACGTCTGGGTTTGCAAGAACGCATACGCGCGTATCTGCCGCCAGAGCAAAGCCTGCCGGCACCAGGGCAGGGCGCAATGGCGATTGAAATCCATTCTGACCGTGCCGACCTGAAAGAATGGCTGGCACCGCTCAATCATGAAGCGACTTCGCAGGCTGTGACTGCGGAACGTACAGTTTCCAGGAATTTTGGTGGTAGCTGCCAGATTCCATTGGCCGCATTTGCGACGATAGAAGGCGACACGATGCGTTTGCGCGCCATCATCGCGACGCCGGACGGTTCCAAAATTGCCAGCGCCGATCTCAGTGGCGCAGCCAATGAACCTGCAGTGCTGGGCCGTCAGATTGCCGATGCCTTGCAGCAGCAGGATGCTGAAGCGATATTAGCTTTGTGTAAAACGGATGCAGCCGGGGATGACTGAGTTTGTAGTCATTACACGACCATTGGCGCAAGCCGATGCGCTGGCGCAGCGCGTGACTGAGCTGGGGCGGGAGGCAGTGATTTTCCCCTTGCTGGAAATCTTGCCTCTGGATGATCCGACTTCATTGCAGAATGTATTGCGCGATTTGGATCAATACGCGCTGATAGCCTTCGTCAGTCCTAATGCGATTGATGCGGCTTTCGCCGCACGTCCAGATTGGCCACGCCATATTCCGCTGGCCGTCGTTGGTGAGGGCAGTCGTGCTGCCTTGGCCAGTCACGGTGCCACGGCGCATAACAGTACGATCATCAGCCCCACCGATCTTGATCGTACCGATTCGCAAACATTATTGGCCGAGCTCGATCTGGACGCCCTGCGTGGCAAGCAGGTTTTGATCGTGCGGGGCGAAACCGGACGGGAACTGCTGGGCGATGCGCTGCGTGCTGCCGGCGCGCAAGTGACACCAGTGGCGGCATATCGCCGTGTGGCGCCGATTTTCGATAATGCACGACGCGGCGAACTGAAACGACTGTTGGCTTGTCAGAACGATTGGATCGTGACCAGTTCGGAAGGTTTGCGCTTCCTGACGGAGATGGTTGCGCAACTCGATGAAACTGGGAGCGTCGCAAAAATGCAACAACAAAGAATAATCGTATCGCACGTTCGCATCGCAGAAACCGCGCAGTTGCTGGGTTTCAGCAATATTACCCTTACCAGATCAGGCGACGATGGGCTGTTAGCCGCGTTACAATCTTGCTCATGAACGATATGCCAACAACTCCAGACTCTACGCCGCAACCAAATCCGGCTGCGGCACCATCCAATGGCGTGAATTCGAATAGCGATACGCCATCTTCCAAAAATGCCGGCACAGGGCGTCAGCGCTTGATTTATCTGGCGCTAGTCATACTGGCTGGATTGCTCGCAGCGCAATGGTGGGTATCGCGCGAAGAGCTTTCTACCGTCCGTACCGAAGTTGCTCGTCGTATCCAGAGCGGCGATGCCATCAATACCGAAACCAAGGTCATCGTCAAAGCGGCGCAGGAAACAGTCACCGAGCTGCAAGCCAAGGTCAACGTACTGGAAAGCAAGCAGGTCGAAGCGCAAAGCCAGCAACTGGCGCTGGAACAGCTGTATCAGGATCTGTTCAAGAAACGCGATGATTGGGCCTTGGCTGAAATCGAACAAGTGTTGTCCACCGCCAGCCAGCAATTGCAATTGGCCGGCAATGTACAAGGTGCGTTGATCGCTCTGCAAAATGCTGATGCGCGTCTGTCGCGTGCTGATTCGCCACAATTCGTCAATGTACGTCGTGCCATCGGACACGACATCGCGCGCCTGAAAGCCTTGCCTAGTCTGGACTTGACCGGTATTGCCTTGCGTCTGGATAGCGTGATCGGTCAGATTGACACCATGCCTTTGCTGTCGGATGAACAGCCGGCCTTGCCTGCAAGCGAACCGAAGAATCGTCCTGTGCCAGTCAAGCCGCATGCAAAGAATGCAAAAGCCACAGCGGCTGAAGAAGCAGCTCCCGCGAATGATTGGTGGCCAGTTGCCAAAGCCAAATGGGAAAGTGTGAGTAGCGAAATGTGGGGCGAGATACAGCAATTGATACGCGTACGTAGCGTTGATACCTCAGACGCTTTATTGCTGTCACCAACCCAAGCTTATTACGCTCGTGAGAATTTGAAGCTGCGTTTGCTCAATGCGCGTCTGGCTTTATTGTCGCGTAATGAATCTGCTTTCCGCAGCGACATGATTGCGTCGCAAGACAGCATCAGCAAGTATTTCGATACCCGTGCCAAGCAAACGCAAACTGTGCAAGCCATGTTGAAGCAAGTGCAATCGAGCAATCTGGCAATTGAGATGCCGACGCTGGCAGAAAGTTTGAACGCAGTTCGTAACTTCAAAGCGAAGCCTTGATCCAGCATAGAGCTGGGTTTCAAGGTCGGCTTTTAAAACAACAATGATTGCTTACCGTTTTTAATATGCGCATATTTCTCTGGCTTCTCGTTCTGTTTGCCACTGCCATCGGACTGGCGGTGGTGGCGCGCTTCAATCCCGGTAATGTGGTGTTTTTCTACCCGCCATATCGGATTGACCTCTCGCTGAATTTTTTCATCCTGCTGTCCGTTCTGTCGTTCTTCGTGGTCTATGCCTTGTTGAAGACCATACGCGTAGCGCAAAAAATGCCAGGCAAGGTCGCCGCCTATCGTCGTGACAAACAGGAGCGCAAAGGTAATCAAGCCCTGCGTGAGTCCCTGAAATCGTATTTTGAAGGTCGCTTCGGCCATGCTGAAAAAGCTGCGATGCGTGCAACGGAATCGCCGGACAATGCCGGCTTGGCCGCGCTGATTGCTGCACGCGCAGCGCATCGCATGCAGCAGACCGAACGTCGCGATACATGGCTGGCGACAGTGGAAGAAGATCAAACGCTGAAAACGGCGCGCTTGATGACAGCGATCGAATTGCTGGTCGATGAACGTCAGCCGGAATTGGCGCTGGATGTCGTCAAGGAATTGAACGCCAACGGCACGCGTCATATCCACGCCTTGCGTATGGCATTGAAGGCCAACCAACGTGCGAACAACTGGCCGGAAGTGTTGCGTCTGGTGCGTACGCTGGACAAGAATAATGCCTTGCATCCAGCCTTGTCGACGCGTCTGCGTGAACTGGCTTATCAGGATTTATTGAAAAATCCATCGAACGATGCGGAATCGCTGCGCAATATATGGTGGGCGATTCCAGCAGAAGATCGCGTGAAACCGTATGTGGCTATGCATGGCGCAGATGCTTTCAATCAGCGCGGCTTGCATGACGATGCGCGCGCGATTGTTGAAAAAGCGATAGCCGTAGAATGGGATGATCGTTTGTTGCGTCCATATCGCGCATCGGCAGCACTTGAAGGTTCGCCTGCGTTGCTGGCGCAGATTGAGCGTTGCGAAGAGTGGATGAAAAAACATCCTAGCGATCCTGATCTGGCATTGACGCTAGGTACCTTGTGCCTACGACAAAATTTGTGGGGAAAGGCGCAACGTCATCTGGAGCAAGCGCTATCCGATGCAAGCAGTCCGCGTATGTTGCAAGAAGTGCATTTGAAACTGGCGCAATTGCATGAGGCCCTGAATCACGATGAAGAGGCCGCATCGCATTACCGTCAATGTGCGATTGCAACGACTTTGTAGTTTCTGTCAACGGGTGCATCGCTCTTGCATGCACCTGTTTCTTCCTTGTTCCCGCCTTATTGCGCCACGATTTGCATGATATTCGGTAGTTTTCCACTAAGCATCATCATCAAGGCAGGTTCAAGCAAGGCGCTGAAAGCCGCTATAATCTAGGGCTTGCTGCACCAACTTCCCACTTTTGAGAAAACAACATGAGTCTGAATCACGTTCCTGCCGGCAAAGATTTGCCGAACGACTTTAACGTCATTATCGAAATCCCTATGAACGCCGATCCGGTCAAGTATGAAGTTGACAAGGAGTCGGGCGCGATGTTTGTTGACCGTTTCATGAGCACCGCGATGCACTATCCGTGTAACTACGGCTACGTTCCGCAAACTCTGTCCGACGACGGTGACCCGGTTGACGTATTGGTGATTACACCATTTCCACTGTATCCAGGCGTAGTTGTTCGTTGCCGCGCGATTGGCATGTTGAAGATGACCGATGAAGCTGGCGGCGATGCAAAATTGCTGGCTGTGCCTATCGATAAAATCTTGCCTATCTACAGCCACTGGCAAAAACCTGAAGACATCAATGATCTGCGTTTGCAACAGATCCAGCACTTCTTTGAGCACTACAAAGATCTGGAAAAAGGCAAATGGGTCAAGATTGAAGGCTGGGTCGGTCCAGATGAAGCCAAGGCAGAAATCATGTCTGGCGTTGAAGCGTACAAGAAAAACGCTAGCAAATAAAATACCGCATTCACAGGTTTGTGAATAAAAAAAGCGCACTGCGAAGTGCGCTTTTTTATTGCCTGATTCTTTCTTAGCGACTCGCTTTGCCGCTCAACCAACGTTGGCCGAATTGGTTGAATGCCAGGCCGCCCAGCACCAGCATGCAGGCGACGATTTTCCACCATTGCAAGGCTTCGTCCAATATCAACGCCGCGCAAAACATACCGATGACCGGAACCAATAGAGTGAACGGTGCGACGGTCGCAGTCGGATATTTGCGCATCAACACTGCCCAGGCGCCGAAGGCAAACATGGTATTCGGATAGGCTTGATACAAGACGCTCGCCATGGCGCGCCAGTTGAGGTGATGTGCAGCCGTGACCCAGACGCCTGCGCCTTCCATGAGCAAGGACGCGACAATCAGTGGTGGTAGCGCTACCAGCGAACCCCAGACCATCAATGCCAGCGGATTCACCTTGCCGATTTTCTTGGTGACGATGTTGGCTGTAGCCCAACATGAACTGGCCGTAATGACGAGCAGGAAGCCAATCAAGGTTGCCTTGCTTTCCAAATTGTAGGCAACCAAAGCCATGCCGCTAAATGCAATGAGCGCACCCAGTAATTGTGTGATTCGTGGTCTTTCACCGAGGAAGAGGATGGCGAATCCTATCGTGAAAAATACCTGCAATTGCATGACAAGTGAGGCCAGTCCCGGCGTCAATCCAAGTTGCATACCTGAGAATAATAAGGTGAATTGCAGTGTGAATTGGAACAGGCCGAATGCGCAGAGCAAACGCCATGGAATGGCGGGGCGCTTGATAAAAAATACTAAGGGAAAAGCAGCGAAAAAGAAGCGCAGCACTGTGAGTGAAATCGGCGAGAAGTCTTGCAAACCGATTTTGATGACAACGAAGTTGAGCCCCCAAATACTTACTATGGCGAGGGCAATCAGAATATCGGTGGGACTCATGGCAAAGACAACTTCTCTAAACCCGAGAGTTTAATACGATTCGAATATACAAGTTGCATGCCGAGATGAACGACTGGCGATAGCCAATTGCCAGAACAGAAATCGTATCTATATGAGGCGAGGCAAGTGCTCAGTGCGTCCAGAATGAATAAGCTGCAATCAAGACCGCAATAACCACACCGCATACTGGCCAGAATAATCTGGATTGCTGGAATGTAGGCGCATTGGCTGGTTGTTCGGAACGTTCTGCCTTGGGTTTGCGTTCGTGCTCGCGTCGCGTGCGCGTCAGATAACGCTTGATATCGAGCGCCATTTCCTCTGCATTTTGATAGCGCTTATCAGCCTTTTTACTCATCGCTTTAGCGACGATTTTTGATAAAGCCAATGGCACGTTCGACTGTATCGTGTGTACATCAGGTGCCGCCTTGAATGCGATTTGATGCAATAACTTATCGGTATCCGCGGCCTGGAATGGTTTGCGGAAAGTCAGCATCTCATACATGACGGCACCTAATGAATAGATATCGGTACGTGCATCGACTGCTTGCCCCATTGCCTGTTCTGGCGACATGTAATTGGGCGTTCCCAGAATATTGTCGTGGAACAGCGTGTAAGGCTCTTCGGCTTTGTGCGCCTGATCCGAGACTCTATTGGGTGCACGCGCGATGCCGAAGTCGACAACTTTCGGTTGATGATCCGCTACCAGAAAAATATTGGCAGGTTTGATGTCTCTATGCACGACGCCGTTCTTGTGTGCGTGATCCAGTGCATCGGCGATCTTCCAACTGATGGAGGCAACATCCTCAGCTGTAAAGCGATGGCCTGCATCGAGCAGTTTGTTCAGCTCGCGACCTTGTAGATATTCCATCGCAATATAGGTCGAGTCACCTTCGCTGGAGGCTTCGTAAACGGTGACGATATTGGGGTGAGCGAGTCGTCCGGCGGCGCGTGCTTCGTTGATGAAGTGCTGTTCGTGCTGTTTCTTTTCCACCAGTGACAAGCGGCTGCGGAAGGTTTTGATAGCCACTTCGCGGTCGATAATCGGATCGTGCGCCAGATAGACCACGCCGATGGAACCTCGTCCCAGCTCATGTTTGATGGCAAAACGTCCGATGCGGATCAATCTGGTTTGCGTGCTGTCGTTTGGAAGAGGTGTGCTGGGTGTCATTGTGCAGCTAGCATGCCTTGAGCTTGAGAGACTGACAAGCACTCACCATGAAAAGTTGCTCAGAATTAACACTATTTATAACTTAAATGGATTCCGCTCGTTTAATTCGCCCATATAGGATTCGATACCGCCGGTTTCTCTTTTCAGAAATTCTTCAATTGCATTGGAAAAGGATGGATGCGCCAGCCAATGTGCTGACCAGGTTTTTTGCGGCAGGAAGCCACGAGCCATCTTGTGTTCACCTTGCGCGCCGCCTTCAAAACAAGCCATTTTGTTGGTGATGCAGAATTCCAGCGGTTGATAGTAGGCAGTCTCGAAATGCAGGCAATCGATATACGTCAACGCACCCCAGTAGCGCCCGAACACGGTTTGTTTGTCATGGATCAGTAACGATGAGGCGACAGGCTGGCCGTTTTGTTCTGCAACGATCAGCAAAATATTCTGTGGCATCGTCGCGCCTATGCGCAGAAAGAAATCCAGATTCAGATACGGTGTTGAGTGATGCGCGGCGTAGGTATGGTCGTAGCAGCGCTTGAAAAATATCCAGTCTTCTTCGGTCGCGTCATGGCCTGAAATGTGGCGGAAGTTGACGCCAGCTTCCTGTACCTTGCGGCGTTCGCTGCGGATGTTCTTGCGCTTCTTGCGTTCCAGCGTATTCAGGAAATCTTCAAAATCCCGGTAACCGGCATTCAGCCAGTGAAATTGCACGCCAGCGCGCAGCATAAACCCCGCTTCGCGCAGCAATTCAGCCTGTTCCTGTGGCGGATACAGGATGTGGGTAGACGAGAACGCATTGTTTTCCTGTATGGACGTGATGGCTGCGATGAGCGCGATTCTGGCTTCTGCATCGCGTGCTAGTAGGCGACTGCCAGTCACTGGTGTGAAAGGAATGGCCGACAGCAGCTTGGGATAATAGTCGAGGCCATTACGCTCGTAAGCATCCGCCCATGCCCAGTCGAACACATATTCACCGTAGGAGTGCGTCTTGGCATACAAAGGCAGCGCGGCGACCAATTCTTCGTCTTGATCCTTTTCTTCGCGCCAGATTGTCAGGAATTGTGGTTGCCAGCCGGACTTTGCCGAGGCGCATCCGCTCTCATGCAGCGCATCGAGAAAGGCGAATGACAGGAAGGGATTGGCGTCGGCTTGCAGTTGCACCAGCGCATCCCATACGGGCTGGCCAATTTCTGAAAGAGAAGAAACGATACGCGTGCGATAATTAGTAGATAAGTTCACAAGTGGTTTAGCTAGATCCGCAGATTCACGTTCATTCATTTATCGTTATTCATGTCATGACAGTCAAAGTTGCTATCGCTCAAATCAACAGCACCGTCGGCGATCTCGCCGGTAACCGTGCGAAGATTGCTGAATTCTCTCGTCGCGCCGCTGAACAAGGCGCAGACATCGTATTAACACCAGAATTATCGTTGGTCGGTTATCCGCCAGAAGATTTATTGCTGCGTCAGTCATTCTACGCAAAAACCTCGGAAACGTTGGCCGCGCTTGCAAGCGATCTGGCATCGTTGAAAGATGTACACGTAGTCGTCGGTCATCCATTCGAAAAAGAGGGACAACGCTTCAATGCCGCATCGGTTCTGCTCAACGGCAAGATTAGCGGTACTTACTGCAAGCACGATTTGCCGAATGCGACAGTGTTCGATGAAAAACGCTACTTCGCTTCTGCCGATCAGCCTTTGGTATTCGATGTAAAAGGTGTGCGCTTCGGTATCAATATCTGTGAAGACACATGGTTCCCGCATGCACCTGCACGTGCGGCAGAAGCGGGCGCACAAGTGCTGCTGGTGCCTAACGGTTCACCGTACCACATGAACAAGCAGCATCTGCGCATCGATGTCATGCATGCGAATGTCACCGTGCACGGCATGAGTCTGGTGTATGCGAATCTGGTTGGTGGACAGGATGAACTGATTTTTGACGGTAATTCGTTTGTGCTGGACCAGTCTGGTGAGACGCGTGCGCAATTGCAGCATTGCGTGGAAGATTTGCAGATCATCGAATTCGAAGGTGGGCAGCCAGTTGATGGCACGATCGTGGAAGAGCTGTCGGTTGAGGCGCAAGTCTACAAAGCCTTGGTACTCGGCGTACGTGATTACATCGGTAAAAATGGATTCCCGGGTGCCTTGATCGGTATGTCTGGCGGTGTCGATTCTGCATTGACGTTGGCGGTTGCAGTGGATGCGTTAGGTGCGGACAAAGTACGCGCCATCATGATGCCATCGCCATACACGGCTGAAATTTCCTGGGTCGATTCACGCGATATGGTCAAGCGCGTCGGCGTCCGTTACGACGAGATCGGCATCAACGATTGTTTCGAGGCATTCAATCGTACGCTGGCCGATGAGTTCAAAGGCTTGAAGCAGGACACGACGGAAGAAAATATTCAGGCGCGCATACGTGGCACCATTTTGATGGCTTTGTCGAACAAGCATGGTTCTATCGTGCTGACGACTGGTAACAAGAGCGAGATGGCGGTTGGCTATTGCACCTTGTACGGCGACATGGCGGGTGGTTTTGCGGTGCTCAAGGATATTGCCAAAACGCTGGTCTATCGCTTGTGCACCTATCGCAATACGGTCTCCGACGTGATTCCGGATCGTATCTTGACGCGTGCACCATCGGCTGAATTGCGGCCGGATCAAACCGATCAGGATTCGCTGCCGCCATACGACGTGCTGGATGCGATCATGCAAATGTATATGGAAGAGAACCAAAGTGGTGCAGATATCATCGCGGCCGGTTATCGCCAGGAGGATGTGGCGCGTATCACTCACTTGATCAAGATCAACGAATACAAACGGCGTCAGTCGCCAGTCGGTATCCGTGTCACGCACCGGGCATTCGGGCGCGACTGGCGTTATCCGATTACATCCAAATTCCGCGAATGACAGCACAAAAAGCTTTCGGGCTATGGGCTCTCCGGCGTAGACTAATGCAAGTGCACAATTAATTTAATGGGAGTATCGATGAAACAAGTTACCGCAATTATCAAGCCATTCAAACTGGATGAAGTGCGCGAGGCACTGGCCGAAGTAGGCGTAACCGGCTTGACCGTCACCGAAGTCAAAGGCTTCGGTCGTCAAAAAGGTCATACCGAGTTGTACCGCGGTGCGGAATACGTAGTCGATTTCCTGCCTAAGGTAAAAGTTGAAGCAGTGGTAGACGATGCTGGCGTAGAGCAGGCAATCGAAGCGATCATCAAGGCTGCGCGCACCGGCAAAATCGGCGACGGCAAGATCTTCGTGCAGGCAGTTGAGCAGGTAATCCGCATCCGTACCGGCGAAACAGGCGCTGATGCCGTCTAAGTAGGGAAATTATTGCTGTGAATGTCGACTCCGAACATCGGTTCGGAGTGATGGGGCTAAGCCTTAGCTAGCCCTGAGCAGCACAATCAAAGCGCCTGCGCCGCCATCGGCCGCCTTGGCCTGGCAAAAGGCGATGACTTCGTCTTTCTGTGTAAGCCAATTCCGCACTTTATTCTTCAATACGGGTTCTTTATTAATAGAACCTAGTCCCTTGCCGTGTATGACGCGTACACAACGTACGCCGCGTTTGACGGCATTCCGTAAATACTCACCTAATGCTTCGCGTGCTTCATCGGTGCGCAAGCCATGCAGATCAAGTTGACTCTGGATCACCCAGTGTCCGCGTCTAAGCTTGCGTATGACATCCGGCCCGATGCCATTACGGGCATAACTCAGAGCATCATCGGTATCGAGCAGGGTTTCGACGGTGAAGTCGTCGGACAGCGATTCGCGCAATGCTGCTTGCTCGTCCGCGATACGGTGGCGTGCGATGGGAAGTGGGCGAGGGCTGCTTGCGGTTAATTTATCAGATGGTGTTAGTGGTGCGACGTCGCCTATGCTGCGGCGGAATAAGTCGGCTTCCAGCTGTGCAGTTTTTTCTGCTTGCAGACGTTCTGCTTCTGCGATTTTGCGGGCTTCTTCCTGCTTCTTCAAATCCTTCTGCAAAGATTTGAGTGCAGCAAAATCCTTGATTGAGGCAGGCATGACATTACTTCCTGAATGATGTGGCTGATCGCTAAACTAAGCAATTTGCCGCATGAACAGGCTCACGCCATGTGCATGCGGCAAACGAAATGCTTACTCCTGGCCTTCCAGATAGCGTTGCGCATCCAGTGCAGCCATACAGCCGGTACCGGCGCTGGTGATGGCCTGGCGATAGACGTGATCCTGTACATCGCCCGCAGCAAATACGCCGGGTACGCTGGTCGCTGTCGCCATGCCTTCGAGTCCGGTTTTTGTCTTGATGTAACCGTTCTTCATATCCAGCTGACCTTCAAAAATGCTGGTGTTCGGTTTGTGGCCGATCGCGACGAAGACGCCGTGCAATTTGATAGGCGTGATGCTGCCATCCGCGGTTGATTTGATGGTCATACCGGTTACACCACTGTCGTCGCCTGTGACTTCTTCCAGTGTGGAATTCCATTTGACTTCAATCTTGCCTTCAGCGACTTTGGCCATCAGGCGGTCGATCAGAATGGCTTCTGCACGGAATTTGTCGCGACGATGCACAACGGTCACCTTGGTGGCGATATTCGACAGATACAGCGCTTCTTCCACAGCCGTATTGCCGCCACCGATGACGGCGACTTCCTGGTTGCGATAGAAGAAGCCGTCGCAGGTAGCGCAAGCGGATACGCCTTTGCCCATGAAGGCTTGCTCAGACGGTAGACCAAGATATTGCGCTGAAGCACCAGTTGCAATGATCAGTGAGTCACAGGTATATTCGCCAGCGTCGCCAATCAGGCGTATTGGTTTTTCATCCAGTTTAGTGGTGTGGATGTGATCGAAAATAACTTCAGTGTTGAAGCGCTCGGCGTGCTGCAACAAGCGCTGCATCAGTTCCGGGCCTTGCACGCCCATCGGATCACCTGGCCAGTTTTCAACATCGGTTGTGGTCATCAATTGACCGCCTTGCTCGACGCCGGTAATCAATACCGGTTTGAGATTGGCACGTGCGGCATAGACTGCAGCACTGTAACCGGCAGGGCCGGAGCCGAGAATTAAAACGTGGGCATGTTTTGCGCTGGACATTGAGATAAGTAATCGTAAAAAGAGTGAGTAAAAATGCTATCTGTAACAGTAAAACCTGTTGCTGGTCGCTTATATATGTCGCCACAGCATCAAATTTCAACCTGTTCTTGAATTATTCGGTGTAACAGGGAAAAACTGGTTAAGATTATAGACGAACCAGCCGTTCCAGCAGGGGCGGCAGCCAGAAACGGCGATTACTTCAGCTTTTATTCTGTATTTACGCCGATTGCCGCGCTATCCGCGGTGCTTCGTGCATGTTGACTATTGACGCTACCGCGTCTGGATTTATGACAAAAACAAGCCAAGCCTATACTCGCAAGACCGACGCCACAAAAGCCCCTCCATTACCGGGCAGACTAGTGCGGCTTTTGTCCGAAGCGCGCTGGTTGATTCTTGCGGCCGTCACCCTTTACCTGATCCTGATTTTCCTTACTTATTCCCCAGTTGATCCGGGTTGGTCACATGCCAATGTCGTATCGAAATTGAATAATGTCGGCGGTCGTGCTGGCGCGTGGCTGGCTGATTTGCTGCTGTTTATTTTTGGCTTGTCTGCATGGTGGCTATGCGTATTTTTGCTGCGCTTGGTATGGGTCGGTTATCGCCGTCTGTCGCAACGGTTTTTACTGAAAAAAGAACCAGAGCCTGAGCATCATCAGGAAGGTTTGATTCGCGGCATAGGCTTCTTCCTGTTGATGATAGGCAGCGTGGCGCTGGAATATCTACGCATGCATTCTATGAAAGCAGAATTGCCGCGTGCACCTGGCGGCGTACTGGGCGAATTGATCGGTAATGCCGCACAAAATGCATTTGGCTTCATGGGCGCAACTTTGTTGCTGCTGCTGGTGTTCGGTCTTGGCTTCAGCCTGTTCTTTCATGTTTCGTGGCTAGGCGTGGCTGAACGTATCGGTGGATCTATCGAGTTTGTATTCCAGGCTATCCGTAATCTGTACGGTGCACGCGAAGATCGCAAGGTCGGCGTTGTTGCTGCCGTCAAGCGCGAAGAAGTGGTCGTCAACGAACGTGCAAAAATCGTCGATGCGCCGCCTATCCGTATCGAGCCGCAAATCGTCGCTGTACCGAAATCGGAACGCGTAGAAAAAGAACGTCAAGTTTCCCTCTTCAACGATATGCCGGATACGAATCTGCCGCCATTGTCTTTGCTGGATGAAGCACCGCAATCGCAGGAAACTGTCAGCATAGAAACGCTGGAATTCACCAGCCGTCTGATCGAGAAAAAACTCTCGGACTTCGGCATCGTGGTCAAAGTGGTCGCGGCGTATCCAGGACCGGTTGTGACGCGTTATGAAATCGAGCCGGCCACTGGCGTTAAAGGTAGCCAGATTGTTGGCCTAGCACGTGACTTGGCGCGTTCTCTGTCGCTGACGTCGATCCGCGTGGTCGAGACGATTCCCGGTAAAAATTACATGGCACTGGAACTGCCTAATCCGAAGCGCCAGATTGTGCGTTTGACCGAGATCGTCAGTTCCAAGGTTTACAACGACAGTTCATCGAGTCTGACCATTGCGCTTGGTAAGGATATCGCCGGTAATCCGGTAGTCGCCGATTTGGCGAAGATGCCGCATTTGCTGGTAGCTGGTACGACTGGTTCCGGTAAATCAGTCGGTATTAACGCGACGATCCTATCGTTGTTGTACAAATCCGATCCGCATCAAGTGCGTCTGATTCTGATCGATCCGAAGATGCTGGAACTGTCGATCTACGAAGGTATTCCACATCTATTGGCACCAGTTGTAACCGATATGCGTCAAGCCGGTCACGCGCTGAACTGGGGCGTCAACGAGATGGAACGCCGCTACAAGCTGATGAGTAAATTGGGCGTGCGTAATCTGGCTGGTTACAACACCAAGATCGCAGAAGCAGAAAAGAACGAACAGAAGATTCCGAATCCATTCAGCCTGACGCCGGATGCGCCGGAACCGTTGGAGAAATTGCCTACCATCGTCATCATCATCGACGAGTTGGCCGATCTGATGATGGTCGTCGGCAAGAAGGTGGAAGAGTTGATTGCACGTATTGCTCAAAAAGCACGTGCAGCTGGTATCCACTTGATTCTCGCGACACAGCGCCCATCTGTAGATGTGATTACAGGTTTGATCAAGGCAAATATTCCAACGCGTATTGCGTTCCAGGTCAGCAGCAAAATCGACTCCCGTACGATTCTGGATCAAATGGGCGCGGAAGCATTGCTGGGTATGGGTGACATGTTGTACATGCCACCAGGTACTGGCTTGCCGGTACGTGTGCACGGTGCGTTTGTTTCTGACGAAGAAGTGCATCGCGTGGTCGATCATCTGAAGGCGCAAGGTGAACCAAACTACATTGAAGGCATCCTAGAAGGAGGCGTTGTAGAAGATGGTGATTTGACTCTCGGCGCTGAAGGTGGTGCTGGTGGCGGCGAAGCAGACGCTCTTTACGATCAGGCTGTTGCCATCGTGTTGAAAAATCGCCGTGCATCGATCTCGCTGGTGCAACGTCATTTACGCATAGGCTATAACCGTGCTGCGCGTCTGCTGGAGCAGATGGAGCAAAGCGGTTTGGTTTCAACCATGCAATCCAACGGCAACCGAGAAATCTTGGTACCTGCCGGTAATGCAGCGGAATAGCGCAGCAGAATTGAAAGATCATATGAAACAACAGCAATCTCTGGTTACGAAAATATTAGCGCCGCGCACTGTGCTTGTGAGCGCCTTGTTGGTGGCAGCTGCCTTGGTAGCACCACGCTTCGCTCACGCTGCAGCGCTGGATCAGTTCAAATCTTTCGTCGCATCCACACAATCAGCACGCGGCGAGTTTTCACAGCAATTGGTGAAGATCGATAGCGGCACGGCCAAGGTATCGAATAAATCGACAGGCACGTTTATTTTTGCGCGTCCTGGTAAATTCATCTGGACTTATCAAAAACCGTACGAGCAATTGCTGCAGGCGGATGGCGATAAACTTTACATCTACGATAAAGATTTGAATCAAGTCACGATCAAGAAGCTGGGCGATGCGCTCGGTTCTTCGCCGGCTGCGATTCTGTTCGGCAGCAACGATCTGGAAAAAAATTTCACGCTGAAAGAAGCGGGTACCAAGAATGGTTTGGAATGGCTGGAAGCTACGCCGAAAGCTAAAGACACAACCTTCGATCACATAGGCATCGGCTTGCGTAACGGCGTGCCGGAAGCGATGGAGCTGCGTGATTCTTTCGGTCAAGTCTCCTTGTTGACCTTCACCAAGTTTGAGAAAAATCCACCTATGCCTGCGAATCAATTCAAATTCGTTGTGCCGAAAGGTGCGGACGTTTTTCAGTAGACGATTTAGTAAAAATACGCACTGTTGCGCGCCGGTTTGACGGTGCGCATGCACGGCCCTTGTTATAGCGCGACGCCAGTTTGATTTTTCGACTGGCGTCGATTTCATTCGCAGTCTCGACTTTTCAGAAGTTAGCTATCCATGAGTTTCATCCCTCTTGCCGAACGACTCCGCCCGCATACTCTCGATGAGGTCATCGGGCAGCAGCACATACTCGGTGCCGGCAAACCTTTGCGAGTGGCGTTTGAATCGGGTGAGCCGCATTCGATGATTTTGTGGGGGCCGCCGGGCGTTGGCAAGACAACGCTGGCGCGCTTGATGGCAGATAGCTTCAATGCAGACTTCATCGCACTTTCTGCAGTCTTATCTGGTGTCAAAGATATACGCGAAGCAGTAGAGCGTGCCGAATTGTCGCGTGGCGCGATGGGACGTCGCACTATCCTATTTGTCGATGAAGTGCATCGTTTCAACAAAAGTCAGCAGGATGCTTTTTTGCCGCATGTGGAAAGCGGCTTGTTCACCTTCATCGGTGCGACGACTGAGAATCCATCGTTTGAAGTCAATGGCGCGTTGCTGTCGCGTGCTTCCGTCTATGTGTTGAAATCGCTGGATGAAGATGATCTCGGTGCGATGGTGGATCGCGCATCTGTGAATGAACTGGATGGCATCAGCTTCACGCCGGATGCGAAAGTGACGCTGATAGGCAGTGCCGATGGCGATGGCCGCAAGTTGCTGAACAATCTTGAAATCGTCGCGCGCGCAGCGCAAGCGAAAAAGATTACAGAAATCGATGCAGAGTTATTGAAAGCCTGTCTGGGCGATGCCTTGCGTCGCTTCGATAAAGGTGGCGATGCCTTCTACGATCAGATTTCTGCCTTGCATAAATCGGTACGTGGCTCGAATCCGGATGCTTCCCTGTATTGGTTCGTGCGTATGCTCGATGGCGGTGCCGATCCGCGTTATCTGGCGCGTCGTATCGTGCGCATGGCGAGTGAGGATATCGGCTTGGCCGATCCACGTGCCTTGCGTCTGACACTGGACGCGGCTGAGACCTATGAGCGTCTTGGTTCGCCGGAAGGTGAGTTGGCACTGGCACAAGCGGTGATTTACCTCGCGTGCGCAGCTAAATCGAATGCCGCCTACAAGGCGTACAACGCAGCGCGGGCGCATGTGGCTAAAGACAAGTCGCGGCCGGTGCCTGAGCATTTACGCAATGCGCCGACCAAGCTGATGAAGGAGCTGGGCTACGGCAAGTTGTATCGCTATGCGCATGACGAGCCGGATGCCTATGCGGCGGATGAGGTTTATCTGCCGGACGGCATGCCTGAGCCGCATTGGTATCAGCCGACGCCACGTGGGCTGGAAGGCAAGATTTCTGAAAAACTGGCGTATTTGCGTTCGCTGGATCAGGCTGCGAAACGAAGTAAAAAGTAAGTTGCTTGCTGCCTGTTCAGAGTAATTGCTGGTTTTCTATTTTTCGGTACGTCGGACTCTGATCTGGTTCAGGAAGGCATAAGCGGCACCGATGCTGACGCCCGCTACGATCCCATAACCGAGGCTGTGGCCGGAGTTCAGGAACTGGATGCCGCCCCAGATCGCAACGCCGAGTGCAATGACCAATCCTGCGATCAGGGCGGTGAGGGAAACGGGACGTGGTGTGTTTTGATCTTCCATGATTCTGCTTGCTTGGTTTGAAAAGTAAGGCAATGGTAACGCAGGCTGGGCAGCGAAGGCTTATCCGGATGAATTTTTCCCGCCACGTTGGAATCGGCTGGCGCCTTGGTACAATCTCTACTTAACTCATCTTTTAGCTTTTTCCCATGATAGATATTCAACTTCTTCGTAAAGACATCGACAACGTTGCCGCCCGCCTGGCTGGTCGCAAGTTCAAGCTCGACGTCGCCGCCTTCAATGCAATGGAAGCGGAGCGTAAGCAGATCCAGTCCAGCACTGAAGATTTGCAAAACAAGCGCAATACACTCTCCAAGCAGATCGGTGCCTTGAAAGGCAAGGGCGAAGATACGTCGGCAGTAATGGCTGAAGTAGCCGGTATCGGCGATGAGCTGAAAGCATCGGCTGCGCGTCTGGATATCCTGCAAGCGCAGATCAGCACATTCATGCTGGCTATCCCTAATTTGCCGCACGAATCGGTGCCGGTTGGCGTAGATGAAGAAGGCAATGTCGAATTGCGTAAAGTCGGTACGCCGCGCGCATTCGATTTTGAAGTCCGCGATCACGTCGATATTGGCGCGGGACTCGGCCTGGATTTCGATGTGGCAGCTAAAATTACCGGTTCGCGCTTCTCCGTCATGAAGGGCGGCATCGCCCGCCTGCATCGCGCATTGGCGCAGTTCATGCTGGACACGCATACTGCAGAGCACGGTTATACCGAGTGCTACACACCATACATCGTGAATGCAGATTCACTGCAGGGTACCGGCCAGTTGCCTAAGTTCGAAGCTGATTTGTTCGCAGTTAAAAAAGGCGGTCAGGAAGGCGAGGGCGAAGCGCTGTATCTGATCCCTACCGCTGAAGTACCGCTGACCAATATCGTGCGTGATGAAATCGTCGCTGGTGATGCCTTGCCTATCCGTATGACGGCACATTCACCATGCTTCCGCTCCGAGGCTGGCAGCTATGGTCGCGATACGCGCGGCATGATACGTCAGCATCAATTCGACAAGGTCGAAATGGTGCAGGTTGTGCATCCGGATAAGTCCTACGAAGTGCTGGACGAAATGTGCGGCCATGCTGAAAACATCTTGAAGAAACTTGGCTTGCCGTATCGCGTGATTACGCTGTGTACCGGCGATATGGGGTTTGGCGCGACCAAGACTTACGATCTGGAAGTATGGTTGCCAGCGCAAAATACTTACCGCGAAATTTCTTCGGTCTCAAATTGCGAAGCCTTCCAGGCGCGTCGCATGCAAGCGCGTTTCCGCAATGCCCAGGGCAAGACGGAATCGGTACATACGCTGAATGGTTCAGGCCTGGCGGTCGGTCGTACCTTGGTTGCCTTGCTGGAAAATTATCAGCAGGCAGACGGTAGCGTCACGATCCCGGAAGTATTGCATCCGTATATGGGTGGCTTGCAGCGTTTGACGCCACAAGCCTAAAGCAAGTTAGACGATAGGTGCAGCCAGTTCCTGTGCTGCATCGTCGTCATTCTGCTTTTCCATTGCATAAGGTCCCAGGCGACGGTCTATAAACAGACTGTTTCCTGGGATTTTTTTCGCCTGTTTCTTCGCATCAGCAGTGGCGGTGGCGATCTGATGGTGTGAGCCGTAATGACCTGGCTCTATCTTTACCAAACCTAATGAGATGGTGGCAAGCGTGTGGAAGACTTTTTTGCCGCGTCGGTCTTCACTGATGTAGCCACCTTTTTTGCGATCTTCGACGCAATAAAAGTCAGGCACCGCATCGACGAAGGCATCGATGATGGCACGACAGCGCTGTTCCCAGTCTTCACTCTGGAACAGGATGATGAAATCGTCGCCACCGATGTGACCGACAAAATCCTTTTGCGGATCGCAATGTCCACTGAGGATTTTTCCAGTCAGGCGCAACATGTCATCACCTTTGCGATAACCATAGACATCGTTATACGGTTTGAAGTGATCAAGATCGACGTAACAGGCGCAAAAGCGTGTGCCGTTTTCCAGCAGTCGGTCTATATGTTCATCGATAGGTACATTGCCCGGCAATAGCGTGAGCGGATTCGCATAGCGTGCGGCATTGATCTGCATCTGCGTGATCTCGCGCATCAGATCGTGCGCATTGCCCATGCCCATATATTGGCCGTTATCCGTGATGATGAATCCATTGAATAGATGATGGCGCTCGGCATCGACGATGATTTGGCTCAGTGCATGCAGGGCGGCATTTTTGTCGGTGATCAATGGATTGGCATCCATGAAGAGCGTGCATGATTTTTTGCCGTGCAGCTCGCGCAGGTAAGGGCGTGCAAAGCGATCGATCAAATTGGCGCGTGTGATTAATCCAACCGGGATGCCGTTTGATACGACTGGAATGACTTCCAGCGTCGGATCGTTGTTGAACATTTCATAGATGCGATTGTTGTGCACCTCGGGTGCGACCGCCTTCACGCTGCGTAGCAGTTTTATTGCGGTCAACATCTTATGACCACGGCCATTTTCATGTGGATAAACGGCAACGCCATTGTGGCGCAGTAGGGTGCACAGGTCGGCAGACAGTGTGGTTGCAGGATTGGCGTGCGGGCGGGCGATTTTGTAGCCTTGGCCGTAGGCCACGCCAAGATCACGGATCATCAGCAATTCGGCATCGGTTTCTATGCCTTCTGCGATGACGATGGTGCCGGATTTTTCTGCGATCTCTTGTATGGAGCGCACGAATTGAAGTTTGATCGGGTCTTGATTAATGCCTTGTACAAAATGCATATCAATCTTGACGTATTCAGGGCGCAGCTCTGACCACAGACGCAGACTAGAGAAGCCTTCACCCAGATCGTCAATCGCAATACGAAATCCCATCGCACGATAATGCGTGACTGCTTCGCGCAGCAGATCGTAATCGTAAGTCGGCTGGCTTTCGGTCAGTTCGATGATGACGCGTTCCGGATTGATGCCGACTTCATGGATGTAACCCAGCGTCTCACCGTGCTTGACGTCTGGTTGCACCAGACACTCCGGGCTGACGTTCAAAAATAACTTTCCCGGTAGCCGCAGCTCTGCAAATTTTTCCAGTGTGATGCGGCGGCACAGATGTTCGACTTCAACGCTGAGATTGCATGAGCGCGCAACCTTGAACAGATTCAAGGGCGAATGCAATGGACTATCGGAGGGACCGCGTATCAATCCTTCGTAACCGATGATCTCGCCGCTTTGCATGCGGATGATAGGTTGGAACAAAGGCGTCAACTGACGATGCTCGATAATTTCTTTTAGACGTTGTACCAGATGATCGTCCGGTTGATCGGTACTCTCACTCATTGCGACATCATTGGCGGCAATTGACATGTGTGCCTCTTGGGTTTTAAACCGTAAAGGTTGAGCGAACGAAATTGCTGATGTATTCAGTGTCTTTTCAGTGAGCGTGTTTCTTCTTGGTTTGCTTGGCTGTACAGGAGAAAAGGACATCAAAATGACTCTTTACGTAGTGATGGGCAGGGCCGACGGATTAATCTCAGCGGAATGTTACTGATGATTTATGACAGGATGATGATAAGAAATATTATGTTATTGATAATTTAATTCATGCGCCTGGCATTGCCCTTGAATGCATGTTTGAGAAAACATGCTGCGTTGGATCAATCTATCTGTGGGGAGGGTTTCCCATCGCGAAAGACTCTGATATAATCTTTCGCTTCACTGCATTAAACCGCAGAGATAGACCATATTAGGAGAGGTGGCAGAGTGGTCGAATGTACCTGACTCGAAATCAGGCGTACGTGCGAACGTACCGAGGGTTCGAATCCCTCTCTCTCCTCCAGAATTAATAAAAAAGCCCGCGCAAGCGGGCTTTTTTATTTCTGCATCAAGCTGATGGCTTGGATTGCGTGTGGGATTTGCAGCGCTGCGCTTGCAAGCGCATCACCCTTGCCGCCAGAATAAAGCATCAGTCATGTTCAGGAACCCGCATCAAGCTAAGTGCTGATACGGGTTTTTTGTTATCTGAGCGTTTCATGTTTATCGACGCCCGATTTTTCTGTGGATATTCAGTTGAGTGGCAAATTAAAAGCCCATATAAAAATGGGCTTTTAATGATCGTATGGAGCAGGTGCTCCGGCTTGCTGGTTATTTCTTGAAAGCGTCCTTGGCATCACCGACGGCTTTCTCTGCTTTTCCTTCTACCTGTTTTGCCAGGCCTTTGGCTTGTTGTTCTGTGCTGCCGACAAGCTTGCCAATTTCTTGTTGTACTTTGCCCGCTGCATCTTTAAGCGCGCCTTCTACTTGTTCTTTGTTCATGAGAGTGTCTCCTGTAAAGATGGATGACGCCATAAGTCGGATGGCCGACCATGGCGGGAAAGTCATGGTGACTTATCGTCGTGCATGCTTCTGTACGCCATCTCACATATAGCAATATTGTTCCTGTTGGAGAGTTTGCTGGTGGCAACAGGAGATGCAAATGCCGATTGCAGCGTATTCGTGTTCACTTGCTACGCCATTGATTGAATACTCGCTCTGACTTGCTCGGATAAAAAATAAGGCGACCCCTGTAAAAGGGCCGCCCAAAAGAGTATTGAAGGAAAAGATGCAGGTCGAGTATTACCTATTCTTTTTCGCGTGACGATCCCATGTACATGGGATTTTTGTCCTAATTTTTAGCCCAAGTATTATTTGCGACCGCCAACGTAGTGGCTACCTTTGCCTTTGCTGGTATAGCCACCTCTTCTCGTACTACCTTTTCTCCCCTTGATTTCTAACGGTGTCACGAATGAACCTCCGGTATTGAATGCCAGCGTTTCACGTACAGATTGAACAGCATCTGCTAGTGGTGCTGCGTGTGCGCTAATCCCAACAATACTTAGCACTATGACTGCGATGGCTAGTTTCATGGTCTCCCCAATTCAATGGACACCGGCATATACCGGTACATGCAGTCTAATGGAGAAGTCGGTGAGTAATTATCTGAAACACGTGAGTAATGCAGGATTGCAGCCTTTTTGAGTAGTGAGTGTAATGATTTAAGCAGGAGTAATAATACGTTTGAGATCAATGGGTTATGGTGAAGCCAGTATGGTTGTCCACAGGACTATCCACAGAATTCGGGGATAAGTTTTGATGTGGAAGTGGCCTTGCTATGAAATTAAAAAGAGATGCTTGAGTTGGGCAAGTAGCCTAGTCATGCTGAAGATTTTTTAAGCTCTCTGTTGATTGGTGTGGTGAATGTCCGCCCTTGTTTTTGATTCTTCAAAAAACAAGGGCCTCTCTGTTGCCAGAGAAGCCCAAAGAGACATCAATGAGAGTTGTAATTTGTTCCGATTATTGCCCATCCTCTTTAGGATGACGATCCCATGTGTATGGGATATTGTTATATATCTTCATGCTGAACTGATGAGGCAAACGATGCGCTTGTGTATCGCATATCGTGTGTATATGTGGTCCATGCTAGGATGGTTTGTCTTAAGGAGACCGTTATGCCATCCGAGAAAATGGGCGCGTACGAAGTTGAATACTCTGGTGTTCAACTTGCAGATGGTCAAGGTTGGGTGGCACATGTTGCGATCTACGGTCACTCATGCAATCCCATGCACAGAAACTGCGTCTTTCCAGATCAGCGT
The DNA here is from genome assembly GCF_900130075.1 of Herminiimonas arsenitoxidans. Classification (NCBI taxonomy): domain Bacteria; kingdom Pseudomonadati; phylum Pseudomonadota; class Betaproteobacteria; order Burkholderiales; family Oxalobacteraceae; genus Herminiimonas; species Herminiimonas arsenitoxidans. The sequence goes on along the minus strand of NZ_LT671418.1, from coordinate 1,318,320 downwards.
GTATCGCTGGATGCCATATTCCCCAGTCAAGCCGAAGCCGAAGCTGAAGCGCGCAAGGCGGCCGCTCATATGCTGGAATCCAGTACGAACCATACGCGTAGCAGTTAGCTTTGTACCTCACATGCAGTAATCTCTTGAGCCAATTTCTATATTAGTCAGTCGATACACACTATGTGAACATCTTTGGAGGAACGTCTATCATGAGTAGAGTGCCGGATACAGTTTACAAGGGCTACGAGATATTTACCGTGGTTGTACCTAACGGTGATGGTTGGTGGTCGGCGACGAGCGAGATTGAAACGAGCGGTGCGGATGGTGACGAGATATCGCAAGGATTTGGCGGCCCTTGTCAGGGCCATACCAGTGAGGCAGCAAGAATCATGGTCATCGCCGATACGAAACAGAAGATCGATGATTTGCTTGCACAACCTTGATTGTTGTATTGCTCTACGACGAGTGCATTAAGTTGATGCATCTATACAAGGCTTGCTTATTGCTTGGAGTAGCGATGTTTTGCTGTCGCATTCCTGTTGATGACTGTCTATACCGTGCACGCATAAGAACATGCAGACTTTGAGCGGACAATTGTCATCGGCTGGTTTATAGTTTCCTGTTCCACTTTTCTTGCCTCTTTATATCTATGGTTGACCCAAGCACCACGAATGTCATTGTTGAGCCGCTGATTCAGGTCGGTATGTCTTTGCCTGAAATCAAGTGGCCGTATCTCGTGAGTTTGACGCGCTTGAGTTTGGCGCTGGCACTAGGACTGTTGATCGGTCTGGAGCGCGAGCGACGCGGCAAGGAAGCCGGCTTGCGTACGTTCTCTCTGATTGCGCTGCTCGGTGCGATGGGTGGCACGCTTGGCGATAATTACGCTTATCTGATTCTTTTTCTGACCGGTATTCTGACGGTATTCCTGAATGTGCAGCGTCTGCGTACCAATGACAGCAGCGAGCTGACTACTTCGGCAGCGATGTTGATTACCTGTGTGGCAGGTATCTTGTGCGGCAAAGGGCATACTGCGACGCCAGCTTCGATTATCGTGATCGTCACTGCGCTGCTGGCGTGGAAGGATAGATTGACTGGCTTCAGCTTGGGGCTGACTGAGAACGAAATGCGCTCGGCATTGCTGCTGGCGATTTTGGCGATCGTGATTTATCCGGCATTGCCAATCGGCGCGATTGGCCCTTGGCATTTGATCGAGCCGCGTGCTGCCTGGGTGACAGTGATCCTGATTGCCGGCATAGGCTTCGTCAACTACGTGCTGTGGAAGATGTACGGCACGCGCGGCATTGTGATGACTGGCTTCCTTGGTGGTTTGGTCAATAGCAGCATTACGGTGAGTGAGTTGGCTTCGCGCGCCAGAGACAATCAGCGCGATACCGTCAGTGCAGCGTATCGCGGGATTTTGCTGGCAACTGCTGCGATGCTGATTCGTAACGGCATGTTGTTGCTGATTTTGGCACCGGCAGCTGCGTTCTCTGCATCGATTCCATTTCTGTTGATGCTTGCGCTGAGCGCTGGCTGGTTCTTCATGGATGCGAACACGGTGAAAAAGACGGCTGACGATCCAGCTCAATCCGTCGATCTGCCTTTGCCATTCTCGCTCAGTGCTGCTTTGAAATACGGCTTGGTGTTCCTGGTCTTGCATATTGCAGGCGTAGTGGCACAGCAAGGTTTCGGCGAGGCTGGATTTTATGCTGTGAGTTTGATCGGTGGTGTGGTTTCCAGCGCGAGTGCGGTGGCAGCGGCAGCAAGTTTGGTGACTAGTGGTACGGTGCCGGAACATGTCGCGTCTGCAGGTGCAGTGATTGCATCGCTGGCTAGCGTATTGATTAATCTGCCGCTCGTGCTGCGTGCACATAATCGCGGACTGACATTAAGACTGTCGATCGCGATGGTGTCTATTTCCATTGTTGGGATACTGGGGGCCTTGATTGCGAAGCCTTTGCTTTCTTTCTTGATTGAAGCATTTCCGGCATTGACGCAATTTAGTTAGGAGTGGGGAAGGCAGTTTCAGGCTGAATTACCTATTTTCCTTGGAGTAATAAGTTCATATATGTATTTGTGACTATGCAAATAACGAATAGATTGTTTGACATTTTGTTGCAGTGCAGTATAGTTGACCTGTCTCCTCCAACTCCTCAAGAATTGGATTCAGCCCGCTTCTCATAAGGAAGCGGGCTATTTTTTGTCTAGTGATTTACTTTTAGGCAATAAAGTTTTCAAAAAAGTAATAATTGCATGCTGTTTTATTATCTTTTTGTCAGTGTCATCTCACACGCGAATGGGATAAGCGCTGATTCAAGCCGTTTGTTTGTAGTGTGATGATGGGACCTTGGAAATTATGAACATCCAGGGAGAAGCTCATGGCACAAGTATTAAACGCTCGCACTGCAGCTACAGGTCATCCCGTTATCAACGCGAACACAATTGCTGCGCTCAACCTTGGACTGCCGTCTGAGCCTAAGTCAGCTAACGCTCGTCTCGCGGCGCCAAAAACACTGGCCGGATTGCATGGCCATCATCCTAAGCACAATGGCTTGCTGGCAGCGCTGCCGGCGGCAGACTATGAACGCTTATTGCCGCATCTTGAATTTGTCGAAATGCCATTTGGCACGACGATTTGTAGTGCCGGTGAGCAAATGCAGTATGTCTATTTCTTGACCGGCAGCATTGTTTCTCTATTGTATGAAACCGCAGATGGCGCATCCTCAGAAACAGCCGTCATCGGCTACGAAGGCGTGGTTGGTGCGGATGTATTCATGGGTGGCGGCGCATCGCTGCACCGTGCTTTTGTCAAAAGTGCCGGTTACGGTTTTCGTATCAAGGCATCGATATTGACGCAAGAATTCGCCCGTGGTGGTGCGTTGCAGCAATTGCTTCTGCGCTTTACCCAGGCATTGTTTACGCAGATGGCACATACCGTTGCTTGCAACCGTCATCACACCATCGTGCAGCAATTGTGTCGCTGGTTATTGCTGAGTATTGATCGCCTGCAATCGGATCAGATCAGCATGACGCAAGATCTGATTGCGAATATGTTGGGTGTAAGACGCGAGAGTGTGACGGAAGCTGCGCGCAAATTGCAGGATGAAGGCTTGATTCATTACAGCCGTGGTCACATCACAGTGGTGGATCGCGTGGGTTTGGAAAACCACATCTGCGAGTGCTACGCCGGCATCAAGAAGGTCTATGAAGGTTTATTGAAAACGAATAACTAGAATAGCCCTGCTAAAAACGCAGTACAAAAAAAAAGCCCCGATAAGGGGCTTTTTTATATTCAGCAAAAGCTGCGTACTTGACTGACTTAGTAGCGCGGTTGCTGCTGTTGTGGTTGCTGTTGTTGCTGTGGTTCTGCGACAAAGATTTCAACGCGGCGGTTGCGTGCGCGGCCTGCTGCGTCAGCATTGCTGGCGATAGGTTCACGGCTGCCACGACCATCTACATAAATGCGTTGCGGTGCGACGCCACGACCGGCAAGATAATCGCGTGTGCGTGATGCACGATCAAACGACAGTGGATTATTGACTGCATCGCTACCAGTGCTGTCTGTGTGACCGATGATGGTGACGGTTGCGGCAGGATTATCAACCAAGCCTGTTGCGAAACGGTCGAGAATAGGGCGAAGGTTAGGATTGATATCGGAGCGGCCGGTTGCAAACGAGATATCGCTAGGGATTTCAAGCTTCAAGCGGTTATCGGAAGTTTGGCTGACTTGTACGCCGGTTCCTTGTGTCGCTTGTTCCATTGCGCGCTTTTGGTTTTCCATTTTGCTGGACCAGACATTGCCTGCGACTGCGCCGATGATGCCGCCTAGCGCTGCGCCGCCTGCGACATTTTTTCCGCCGCCTGTAATACCGCCCAACAACGCGCCTACGCCTGCGCCTATACCAGCGCCTTGTGCAGTACCGCGCTCGGTTTCAGACATGTTTGCACAACCGGAGAGAACTAATACTGCGGCAAGACTGCCGATCATTAATTTGCGCATGATGGTTTCCTTATTGAAAGATACGGTTTAACTACGCGTCACGAATATTCGTCTGGTCGATACACGTAAAAACACAACTAGGGATTCATCATAATGCAGATTGAAGCAAATGACAGAAGCACATATGTTTCCATTTGTTACGTGTAACTCATCAATTCGATTGATGCCAATACAGAGCATTAACGATTATCGATTGCAATTCGTTGACACACCGATGCGTATCCAGATGGATAGTCAAGCAGAGTGACGTATTGGTTTTCGTCGCGGTTAAACGTTCTTCCGAAAAGAAGACATAAGTGTATGGATTAAAAAAAGGGGAAATCATTTTCATGATTTCCCCTTTCGACATTTACTTCACAATCAAGTTGTTTTTAACTGATTGCACGCCTTTTACGCTACGCGCAACGCTGGTGGCTTTGGGAATATCTGCTGCACTTTTTACAAAGCCACTCAGTTGGACTATGCCTTTGAATGTTTCGACGTTGATCTCAGTCACTTTCAGGCCTGGTTCGTTCAGGATGGCTGCTTTGACTTTGGTAGTGATGAAGGAGTCATCAAAGTATTCGCCTGTACCTTCTTGTTTTGCTGTGGACGCACAACCGACTACGGTGGTCAGCAGGATGGCCGTGAACAGGGCGGTAAGCCATTTTGATTTGTTCATGTTTGATTCTCCGGTTCGTTTATATTTGTAAGCAGGGGATGCATCGTGATCAATGCTTTTCCTATGCAAGCTTTGTATAGTCTTTAACCTTGTGCATATTGTTCGTCTTTTCGACAATTTGAGATTACTGATTTGCAATGCTGCAGTCTGTGCGTTAGCGAACACAAGATAGAGCCGGTTTATTGACTATCAACAACCTTTTATCGAGAGAGGTTTATCTCGGATGTGCTTGCATTTGCTCATGCATGAACGAAAAAAAACCTTCGTACGAGGAGGCACGAAGGTTTTTTGTAGAGGTAGATCAGAAATCAATCACACAATTGGCGTGGTGTTCTTTCGCTATAGGCGACAACGAAGTCATCAAAATTGCCGGTTTGCGTGCGTTCCATATCTTCCTGCTCAGCCAAGGATGCTTTTGCCAACGAATTGAAATACTGGTTTTCTTCATCATTCAATGGGCGTGCACGGAAGTACTCTGCATGCGCAATGCTTTGACGCAGGCCAAATTGTTCAAACGATTTTTCCGTTGTTTGCAGCTCAACCAATACACGGGCTGATGGCGTCAGATCCGGATGCAGTAATTTCTCTCTTTGTGTAACGAGTGCATGCGTATGTTGTTCGTCTCCACGTTGAGCGTCCAGCAAATCGGAGGTGGCCTGTATGCGATCGAGTAATTCCAATCCCCAGTCTTGCAATTTGATAGCAGATCCACCGCGTTGCAATAACAAACCTGGGCGACGACCTTCCTTGACGGTAAGGGCAAAGTTCTCCGTGTTTTCGCGATTGCAGGTTTCACCTGTGAAAGGACTTTCATCCAGTGCGCAGAACAGCAGGAAGGCGTCGAGGAAGCGCGAGGTTTCCAGACTGATGCCTAGCGGTTCGAATGGATCGATGTCCATGCAACGCACTTCGATGTATTGCACACCGCGTGAGCAGAGCGCTTCTACCGGACGTTCGCCACTATTGATGACGCGCTTAGGCCGTATCGTCGCGTAGTACTCGTTTTCGATTTGCAGCAGATTGGTGTTGAGCTGTATCCATTCACCATCGCGTCGTGTGCCGATGGCTTCATACGCCGGGTACGGTTGGCGTACTGCGCGCGACAGGCTGCGCATATAACTTTCCAGATCGTTATACGGCGGCATCAGGCCGGCTTGTGCATTGTTTTGGTAGCCGAGATCGCTCATGCGCAAACTGGTGGCATACGGCAGATAGAGCGTGTCGTCTGACAAAGTTTGCAACTCATGCTTGCGGCCACGCAGGAAGTGCGTAGAAAGCGCAGGCGAGGCACCGAACAGATACATCAGCAACCAGCTATAGCGCTGGAAGTTGCGGATCAGCGAGATATAGCTTTCGGATTGGTAAGACTTGTCATCCAACGTACTTTGTTCGCTTTTCTTGATGACGCGCCACAAGTCTTCGGACAGCGAATAGTTGTAGTGCAAGCCAGCGATACATTGCATCGCTTTGCCGTAGCGCAGTGCCAAACCGCGTCGGTAGACGTGCTTGATCATGCCGATATGCGAAGTGCCGTACCAGGCAATCGGAATATCTTCCTCTTCCGGCAAGGTGCAGGGCATGGACTGGCTCCACAACAACTCGTGATCCAGCTTTGCATTGGCAAAACGATGGATACGATCCAGTTCATCCAATGCAGTGGCGACATCAGGCTCAGCCGAAGTGATGAATTCCAGCAGCGATTCAGAATAATCGGTGGTGATTTGCGGATTGGTCAGTGCAGAACCGAGTGCACGTGGGTGCGGGCCGATGGCAAGATTACCTTGCATATCGACGCGTAGTGTTTCCCGTTCAATGCCGCGGCGGCCCTGATTCAGCAGATCGCGATGCGCGTCGTCTGCCAATAGCGCGAGTCGGCGCGTGAATAAATTGCTCAATTGATGATCCCCTATCGATACACCGCCTGATCAAGCGCGGTAACTTTGGCGGAAGAATAACCGAAATTGGGAAAGCAGGTAGGGCGATGAAATTTTTTTCTAATCGCAACGCATGCCTGCGTTGCGATTGTCATAGCTAAAAATGCTGAGAGAGGTAGCGAAAATAAAACAGGGCATGGCCCATGGATTTTATTTTCGCCCACCTTTGCTGGTGACAGTAGTGCCTTTGCGCGCAGGTCTTGCTGCGACTGCACTGCGATTTGTCGTAGTACGTGCAGTCGGGGTGCGCTGTACTGCTGCACCTGGACGCGGTTTGTTTTGGCCGAATTTTTTTGCCAACTGATTTGGTCCCGGCGTTTCGCGTCTATGTTCTGCGGCGATGACGGCGCGCGATGGCGCTGCATGGCGTGGCACCAGATGATGCTCGCCACTACCGATCAAGTCGCTGCGTCCCATGCGTTGCAAACCTTCGCGCAGGATTTCCCAGTTATCGGGATCGTGATAACGCAGGAAGGCTTTGTGCAGCTTGCGGATTTTGCCGGTGCGTACGGTCTCTACGACTTCTGAATCTTCGCTCACTTTACGCAATGGGTTCTTGCGCGTGTGATACATCGTCGTTGCCAATGCCATAGGCGTAGGCATGAAGGTTTGTACCTGATCGAGGCGGAAGTTGTTTTTCTTCAGCCACAGCGCCAGATTCAACATGTCTTCATCAGTAGTGCCAGGATGTGCGGCGATGAAGTAAGGGATCAGATACTGTTCCTTGCCTGCTTCTTTCGAATACTTCTCGAACAGTTCCTTGAACTTGTCGTATGCGCCCATGCCCGGCTTCATCATCTTCGACAATGGGCCGTCTTCCGAGTGTTCCGGTGCGATCTTTAGCAAGCCGCCGACGTGATGCGAGACCAGTTCCTTGACGTATTCAGGCGAACGCACAGCGAGGTCGTAACGCAGGCCGGAGCTGACCAGTATCTTTTTAATGCCGGGAATTGCGCGCGCTTTGCGATACAACTGGATCAGCTTGCTGTGATCGGTGCCAAGGTTGGAACAGATGCTTGGATACACGCAGGACAGACGACGGCATGACTCTTCGATGCGTTTGTCTTTGCAGGCGAGGCGATACATATTCGCGGTCGGACCGCCGAGGTCGGAAATGGTGCCAGTAAAACCTTTGACCTTGTCGCGTATCAGTTCGATCTCGCGCAAGATGGACGGTTCGGAGCGGCTCTGGATGATGCGGCCTTCATGTTCGGTAATCGAACAGAAAGTGCAGCCGCCGAAGCAGCCGCGCATGATGTTGACCGAGAAGCGAATCATTTCCCACGCAGGTATGCGTGCCTTGCCATAGACCGGATGCGGTGCGCGTGCATAGTTCATGTCGTATACGCCATCCATCTCATCCATGGCCAATGGCAGCGGCGGTGGATTGAGCCAGACGTCGCGTTCGCCATGTGCCTGCACCATTGCGCGTGCATTACCTGGATTCGATTCCAGATGGAATACACGTGAAGCATGTGCGTACAAAACCGGATCGTCCTTGATCACATCGTAGGATGGCAGGCGTACGACAGTCTTGTTGCGCACTTCACGTTCGGCTTCACGGCGCTCTTCGCGGCTCATGATCTTGATGACTTTGACCGGTGCTTCTACAGGTGCGGCAGGTGCAGCCGAAGATGCGTCTTCGGAAGTTTTGCAACCTTCCGTATTCTTCATCTTCATTTCATACGGATCGGGATGTGCATCGACTTTGCCCGGCGTATCGACGCGGGTTGAATTGGCTTCTGTCCATTCTGGAGTTGGTTTCCAGCCTGGTGGCACCATGAAGGCGGTACCGCGCAAATCACGGATGGAAGAAATCGGTTCGCCTGCGGCCACGCGATGAGTTAAATCGACCAATGCGCGTTCTGCGTTACCGAAGATCAGGATGTCTGCTTTTGAATCAGGCAATACCGAGCGGCGCACTTTGTCCGACCAGTAATCGTAATGTGCGATGCGGCGCAAGCTCGCTTCGATACTGCCGATGACGACGTTGACGCCGGGATATGCTTCGCGTGCACGTTGCGAATACACAGTCACTGCGCGATCCGGACGCTTGTTCGGTTCGCCGTTAGGCGTGTAGGCATCGTCGGAGCGAATCTTGCGGTCCGATGTGTAACGATTGACCATGGAATCCATATTGCCGGCGGTGATGCCGAAATACAGATTAGGTTTGCCTAGTGCACGGAACGGTTCTGCCGACAGCCAGTCCGGTTGGCTGATGATGCCAACGCGAAAGCCTTGCGATTCCAATAAACGTCCAACCAGCGCCATGCCGAAGCTCGGATGATCGATGTAGGCATCGCCCGTTACCAGAATGACGTCACAGCTATCCCATCCAAGTTTGTCCATTTCTGCGCGCGACATAGGCATAAAAGGCGCGGGTTTGATATCGCGCGGACGTTTGCTTGAATAGGAAAACAGATTTTTTGGCTGTGCGCTCATGAGATGCAATGGTTGGAAGTGATGTCTATATCGACATCATTTCGCGTGGGGCGAGGAAGGCGACAGTATACAGCTTTGGCGTGCAGCGAGGCGGCTTAAAGCAGGCTATCGCCTTGATTTATTTGGAAGTTTTATTTTTAAGTTGCTTTCGTGCCAATAAATTGGCCAGCCATTTGCATCGGTGCTCAGCTTTTTCTTTTTTTAGCCGTTATCAAGGATAGGATCGCGGCAAGTTCGAGTGCGTTGTTGTCAATGCGATCATTTTTCGTCAATTTGATGAGTAAGGGGTCTCGCATGAGCATTACAAGTTTAAATAACAATACGACACAACGACCAGCTGCCTTGCCTGCGATGGCTGCACGTGAGGCAACGCAACGTTCCTTCGACAAAACGGAAGCCAGCGTCAGCGACAAGGTGACGTTGGGCGCACAACCGGCAGAAGACGCTACCTACGGCGATCTGCGTAATACGGCGGCGCAAGCGCGTCCTGATGTTGCCACGATGCTGGAAGAGTCCAATCGCAAAGTGAAGGAAATCATCAATCTGATTCTGCCTTTGCTGGAGCAGCAAGGATTGAATATTGCGAAAGTGGTGAGCGGCGAACAGACACTGACAACGGATGCTGAGACTATCGAGGCAGCCAAAGCGGCGATTGCTGAGGATGGCGAGTTCGGCGTCAAGCAAGTGTCGGAACGCATCCTCAATTTTGCGAAGAGCGCTATCGGCGATGATCCAAGCAAGCTGGCAGCCATACGCGCAGCGGTGGAAAAAGGCTTTAAGGAAGCGAGCGATATGCTGGGTGGCACCTTGCCGGAAATCAGCCAGAAAACGCATGCAGCGATCATGGCGGAATTTGATCGCTGGGAGAGCGAAGGTATCGCATCTAGCAGTGCTAGCCCGGCGACCAAAGAAGGCAGCACCGAAGCCAAAGCGGCCTGATAGCCATACCACTGAGGGATACAACTGGTTTGCAGTTTTGCGCCAGTTGTCCCTGTGCCATCTTTTCTCCATTCTTTATCACCATGTTTAGCGCTGCGAGCTAAAAGGCTTGCAGCTACCGTGCGGCAAGCTGACAATACACATCTTTTTCAGATTGCCTCATCATGGTCGACTCTATCCGTCTCTCGAAACGCGTCGCCGAATCGGTCCCTTGTTCCCGTCGCGAAGCAGAGCAATACATTGAAGGCGGCTGGGTAACGGTAGACGGGATCGTGATTGAAGAACCCGGTTATCGCGTTACGCAGCAACAATCCATACTTCTGTCGCCTGATGCGACATTGGTCGCAGTCGATCCCGTTACCATCCTCTTGCATAAGCCTGCCGGTATCGATGTCGCCACCGCTTTGCAGAGCATCACGCCTGAGAATTTGTATGCGGAAGACCGTTCCGGTATTCGTTTTCTGAAAAAACATACCGTTGATCTGAAGCCGACAGATAACCTGGAAAGCTATGCCAGCGGCCTTGTTGTCTATACGCAGGATTGGCATATTGCGCGCAAATTGATCGATGAAGCTGCCACCGTGGAGCAGGAATACATTGTCGAAGTCAGCGGTGATCTCGTGCCCAATGGATTGGCTTTGCTGAACCATGGCTTGACCTTTAACCGCAAGCCTTTGCCGCCGATCAAGGTGAGCTGGCAAAACGAAACGCGCTTGCGCTTTGCCTTGAAAGGCGTACAGCGTGGTCAGATCTCGCACATGTGCGAGATGGTTGGTTTGAAAGTGGTCAGCTTGAAACGTATCCGCATCGCGCGCATGCCGATGGCGAGTTTGCCTGCAGGGCAGTGGCGTTATCTAAAGGGGTATGAGCGATTCTGATGTCGTCATGCCGGTAGATCGCAGCCTATTCAAAGCTCAAGGTAAAGCAGAGTTTCTTCACGATTCGATATGTGTGAGTGCGTAGCGTGATTGTGTCTTGAGCGCACAAATTCTCTTAATCATTTGTCCATATTGGTGAATATTTGCACTATTTTTGTGCTGCACCGTTAACCTTTGATATTTACTGCCGATATATGTCACAGGCGTGACAAAAAAATATTTTTCAATTTTGTCATGTTTTTAAATGTCATTAAAAGACATCAATGACGTAGGTCGTATCCTCAGGTCAGATGATTTATCAGCATATTGCATGTGTCGATTTTCACTCTGGAGAATAAAGATGTTGGTAGAGCAGAACGTAATTTTGGAGGGGACACGATGCGCATCGCAAATATGAAAATAGGTGTAAGACTTGGTTTAGGTTTCGGATTGATCTTATTGCTGGTCGCAGCAATGGGAGCTACCGGTATTATGCGTTTGCAAAATATCAATGATGCAAGTCGTCATCTGGTGGATGAGTCCCTGCAAAAACAAAAGGCAGCAGGGGAATGGTTGCAAGGAACGAGTGTTAATGCCGTACGTACATTGGCTTTGGTAAAAGCGTCGAATGCGGAAGTTCAGGCTTTTTTCCAAAAGGCGATTACCGCACAGAGCGCGCAAATTACCGAAATTCAAAAGAGTATTGAAGACCGGATCAATACAGATAAAGAAAAAGAATTATTTGCCGAAGTGGCAAAGAAAAGATCCACCTATATCGACATCCGAAAATCGATACTTGCGGTCAAGGCTGGTGGCAATATCGATGAAGCCAACCAAATGATCGATACAAAAATGGTGCCGGCGCTGGATGCATACGTTGATAGCGTAAAAGATGTGGTTGCGTATTATCAGAATGAAGTGAAACTGGCGGATGAGTCGATTACGGCAGATTTTGTCTCTGGCCGCATGACCTTGATTATTGGTGCCTTGATCGCCTTGGTTCTGGGTGCACTTATCGCTTGGCGTCTGACAGTTGGTATCACACGACCATTGCAGGAAGCATTGTCGGTGGCTGAATCGGTAGCAGAAGGTGATTTGACTACACGCAGCACCATGGTTGCCGCGCAAGATGAACCGGGATTATTGCTCAATGCACTGCGTCGTATGCAGGATAGCTTGGCAAAAACCGTGACGCAGATTCGCATGGGTACAGACACGATTGCGACTGCATCTAGCGAAATTGCCAGCGGCAATCTGGATCTCTCTTCCCGTACCGAAGAACAAGCCAGCTCACTGGAAGAAACCGCATCTTCGATGGAAGAGCTGACGTCGACCGTCAAACAGAATGCAGACAATTCACGTCAAGCCAATCAACTGGCGGTCGCTGCATCGGCGGTCGCAGTCAAGGGTGGTGCGGTGGTTTCGCAAGTGGTCGATACGATGGGTTCCATCAACGATTCGGCGAAGAAGATTGTCGACATCATTGGCGTCATCGATGGCATCGCATTCCAAACCAATATTCTGGCTTTGAATGCTGCAGTGGAAGCTGCGCGTGCCGGTGAGCAAGGCCGTGGCTTTGCCGTGGTGGCAACGGAAGTGCGTAATTTGGCGCAACGTTCAGCCGCTGCTGCGAAAGAAATCAAAGCCTTGATTGGCGACTCAGTTGAGAAAGTCGATGCCGGTAGCAAACTGGTGGCAGAAGCCGGTAGCACCATGGATGAAATCGTCGATGGCGTGAAGCGCGTTGCCGACATCATGGCCGAGATCACTGCAGCGAGCCAGGAACAAAGTGATGGTATCGAGCAAGTGAATCAGGCCATCGGCCAAATGGATCAAGTCACGCAGCAGAATGCGGCGTTGGTGGAAGAAGCGGCAGCGGCAGCTGAATCCTTGCAAGATCAAGCCAAAAATCTGGCACAAGCTGTCAGCGTATTTCAGGTCGGTGGCGAATATGCGTCGGCGCAGCAGACTGCACCTCGCACAATTCAATCGACTGCAGTCCGTGCACCAGCAGTGACTAAGTCGGTTAAGTCGTCAGTGGCGGTACCGGAACGGACCAAAGCGGCGCCGACCAAGTCAGCAGTCAATGGCAATACGGATGATTGGGAAGAGTTTTAAAATCTGATTCCATCCGACTTGATCGGATAGAAAAATGGCGCTGCAGAGTTGATCTCTACAGCGCCATTTTTTATGAGCATAAAAAACGGCTGAATAAAAATTCAGCCGTTGATCGTTGACGATGCGATTACTTGTTCAGGATGCCTGCATGGAAGGCGATGTGATCCTGCATGAAGGTCGAGATGAAATAGTAATTGTGGTCGTAGCCGGAATGACGACGTAGCGTCAATGGCTGCTCAGCGGTCCAGCATGCCGATTCGAAGTGATGCGGCAACAATTCGGTATCGAGGAATTCATCATCCAATCCCTGATCAATCAAGATACCTTGCGGGAATGGCGTCTTGCGTGTGCGCATCAATGCGCTCGCATCATGTTTAGCCCATTCCGCATGATCGCTGCCCAGATAATTCGAAAAGGCTTTTTGACCCCAAGGACAATGACTAGGTGCGGTGATCGGTGCAAAGGCCGATACCGATTTGTAGATATCCGGGTGCTTCAAAGCCAGCGTCAATGCGCCGTGACCACCCATCGAATGGCCGAACACACCGATGCGATCGGCGAGAGCAGGGAAGTTGGCAATGATGATGTTGCGTAATTCGTGCACCACATAGCTTTCCATGCGGAAGTGCGTGGCCCACGGTTGTTGCGTCGCATCGATATAGAAGCCGGCGCCGTGACCGAAGTCCCAGCTTTCCGCAGCGCCTTTGATGCCGGTACGACGTGGACTGGTATCCATCGTCACCAGCATGATGCCGTGCTCGGCTGCATAACGTTGCGCGCCGCCCTTGATCATGAAGGTTTCTTCGGTGCAGGTCAGACCGGCCAGATAAAACAATACAGGTACTTTTTTATGCTTGGCCTGTGGCGGTTGATACACGGAAAACGTCATCGACAAACCAGTCGACGTCGACTCGTGTTTGTAAAAACTTTGTGTGCCGTTAAAGCATTTGTGCTGGCTGGTCAGTTCCACTTCTTTCCCCACTTAACTTTTCAATTAACTTAGTAAACAACAACCGAGCGGATCGATTCGCCGCTCTTCATCAGATCGAAGCCTTCATTGATCCGTTCCAACGGCAATTTGTGCGTGATCAGATCATCGATATTCAGTTTGCCTTCCATGTACCAGTCTACGATTTTCGGTACATCGGTACGACCGCGTGCACCGCCGAAAGCGGAGCCTTTCCATTCGCGACCAGTGACCAGTTGGAATGGACGTGTGCTGATTTCTGCACCGGCTTCAGCGACACCGATCACGATCGATTGGCCCCAACCTTTGTGACAGCATTCCAGCGCTTGGCGCATTGTGTGTACATTGCCGATGCATTCGAAGCTGTAGTCCGCACCGCCGTCAGTCAATTGCACGATCGAGTCCACGACGTTCTCGACTTTGCTCGGATTGATGAAATGCGTCATGCCGAACTTGCGTGCCATCGTTTCGCGTGCAGGATTCAGATCGACACCGATGATTTTGTCAGCGCCAACCATCTTCGCCGCTTGAATCACGTTGAGGCCGATACCGCCGAGGCCGAACACGACCACGTTGGCGCCAGCTTCCACTTTTGCCGTGAACAAGACTGCGCCTACGCCGGTGGTGACGCCACAGCCGATGTAGCAAACTTTATCGAACGGTGCGTCTTCGCGGATTTTCGCCAAGGCGATTTCCGGGACAACGATGTAATTGGAGAACGTCGATGTACCCATGTAGTGAAACAGTGGCTTACCATCGATAGAGAAACGGCTGGTTGCATCCGGCATCAAACCGCGACCTTGGGTCGAGCGAATTTTTTGGCACAGATTGGTTTTGCGCGACAGGCAGAATTTGCATTCGCGGCATTCCGGCGTGTACAGCGGAATGACGTGGTCATCTTTTTTCAGGCTTTTGACGCCAGGGCCGACTTCGACCACCACGCCTGCGCCTTCATGGCCAAGGATGGCGGGGAAGATGCCTTCAGGGTCAGCGCCTGACAGTGTGTAGTAATCGGTATGGCAAATGCCGGTGGCTTTGATCTCGACCAGCACTTCACCTTCACGCGGTCCACCCAGCTCGACTTCTTCAATCGTTAACGGTTGTCCTGCTTTCCAGGCGACGGCGGCTTTGGTTTTCATGATGGGATCTCGAAAAATAAATGATGTGAAATGATACGTTATCTCTCAGCTAGCAGATGGCGCATGCATTTTTTTCATGCGGGTGGTGATACTGCTCTGGATTCCCGTTTGAACGAGAGTCCAGAGCCAGGCAAACATTAATTACTTGATGGCAGCTTCAATCGCGTCGTCCGGCAGCACGACGTTGACGTCCAACACTTCCAGATTGCCCTGACTATTCAGAGAAATCTTGATGTCGTCCGGATTGACCTTCACGTATTTTGAAATCACAGCGATCAACTCTTGATGCAGAGCTGGCAGGAAGTCAGGGCCGGCACGGCCATTACGCTCACGCGCAATAATGATCTGCAGACGTTCCTTGGCAGCGCTAGCAGTTTTCGGCTTGGTATTAAACAGGAAAGACAGGAGAGCCATGATTACTTACCTCCAAAAATTCTCTGCAGAAAGCCAGGCTTTTCGTAGTCAGTAAATCGCAATGGGAGGTCTTCGCCGAGGAAGCGTGAGACGACATCTTTGTAGGCTTCTGATACTTCGCTGCCTTCGATATGGATCGCCGGATTACCGGAGTTCGATGCGTGCAATACCGATTCCGATTCTGGAATGATGCCGACCAGTGGGATGCGCAGGATTTCCTGCACGTCGGTGTAAGACAGCATTTCGCCAGCTTCCACGCGCTTCGGTACATAGCGGGTAATCAGCAAATGCTCCTTGACCGGTTCGCCGCCGTTCAATGCACGACGCGATTTGGCTTGAATGATGCCGAGGATGCGATCCGAATCGCGTACCGACGACACTTCAGGATTGGTGACGATGATGGCTTCATCAGCAAATGTCAGCGCCATGACAGCACCGTGTTCGATACCTGCAGGCGAATCGCAGATGATGAATTCAAAATCCATGGCAGCCAGATCTTGCAGTACGCGTTCCACGCCTTCTTCCGAGAGCGCATCTTTGTCGCGTGTTTGCGATGCAGGCAGCACGAACAGGTTGTCGCAGTGTTTGTCCTTGATCAGCGCTTGATTCAGCGTTGCTTCCTTGTTGACGACATTGATCAGGTCGTACACCACGCGGCGTTCGCAGCCCATGATCAAATCGAGATTGCGCAGGCCAACGTCGAAATCGATGACGACAGTTTTATGTCCGCGCATGGCCAGACCGGACGCAAAGCTTGCGCTCGAAGTGGTTTTGCCGACGCCGCCTTTACCCGACGTTACAACGATGATTTTTGCCAAAGGAAACCCCTTTCGTTAAATAATTTTTTAATTGATTTATGCCGCTGCCTTGAGGGGCAGCATGTCGATACGATCGCCTACCAGCCGAACTTGCGTTGCCTGTTGCGCACGATCTGCCGGAAAACCGTTTTCAAATGTGCGATACATGCCGGCGATCGATACCAGTTCCGCTTCCATGCTTAATGTAAAAATACGTGCTTCTGTATTACCGCTTGCACCCGCGAGCGCGCGACCGCGCAAAGGTGCGTAAATATGGATGCTGCCGTCGGCGATGACTTCTGCGCCGTTATTGACGGCGGCCGTGATGATCAAGTCGGCTCCGCGTGCGTATATGCGCTGACCTGCGCGTACCGGCGTATCGATGATCATGGTGTTGGCAGCAAATTGCGTTGCCACCGGTGCTGCTGTTTGTACTGGTGCCGGTTCTGGTGCAATCTGTACGACTGGTGGTTCCAGTTCGATTTCAGCTTGTTCGGGTGCGCTTAGATTTTGTTCCCGCGCTTTGACCGTGCCGTCCAGGCTCAGACCTTGCGCCAGTATCTCAGACACCATCTCTGGCGTGGCGTTGCGCACGGCAACCGCGTTCAGTCGATATGATTTGAGCAGCGCAGTGATGGCGGCCCAGTCTATGGTTTGGCCTGCAGGTTCCAGCGAGCCGACATCGATAACAGCAAATTCATCATCGAAAAAATCGGCATTGCCGCCAGTCATTTCCTGCATTGCGGTATCGAGTACGGCAAGGTTGGCTTCCCGCAGAATGGCGGAGACGGCGACGACGGTGGAAATCTTGATTTCGATCGGCTTGCGGGATGAGCTTTTGGACATGAGTACGGTAAATGGTGACGCAGATGCGTTTTAAATTTCTTCGGTCAATTTCTGGCGGGTAACGTTGCTTGCGATCAGTTGCTCACGAACATGCGCCGCTCAGATAACAGGTGACGCGTATTATAACCGCTACCGCGAGTGTTTCCGCGGGGTTTGACAGGATAAGACACAGTCTTTTCCATATAAGGTTTTGCGCATCAATACCAGCCTTTTCTATATTTTATTTGAAGCGAATTCAGTGCAATTTTGTGTGTGGCCAGCTATCGGGTCGCGTGTAGAATAGCCCCTTTTTTTCGGGGCAAGCCATGTGGTTCAAGAATCTTCAGATATATCGTCTTCCTGCACCGTGGGCTATTACAACCGAGCAGTTGGCAGCAGATTTGGCACCGCACGCGTTTCAGCCATGTAGCAGCCTGGATATGCAAAGCCAGGGCTGGGTATCGCCGCGCGAAAATGGCGAACTGGTGTATTCACTCAACAAGCAGATTTTGCTCTTGCTTGGTACCGAGAAAAAACTGCTGCCGACTACCGTGATCAATCAAGTCACCAAGATCAAGGCCGCGGAGATCGAAGAGCAGCAAGGCTTCAAGCCTGGCCGCAAGCAAATGAAGGAAATCAAGGAAGACGTCACCGACGAGCTGTTGCCGCGCGCTTTCAGCGTCTGGCGTCAGACTTGGGTCTGGATCGATCCAGTCAACGGTTGGTTGGTAGTCGATGCCGGCAGCCCGGCCAAAGCGGATGAAGTCATCAAACTGCTGATCAAATCTGTCGAGAAGTTGCCGATGGAAGCCCTGCACGTCACGCAATCACCGGTCGCAGCCATGACTGAATGGCTGGTTGCTGATGCCGCACCGAGCGGCTTTACCGTCGATCAGGATACGGAACTGCGCGCCAACGGCGAAGGCAAGGCAACCGTACGCTATGTACGCCATACGCTGGAAGCCGACGATGTGCGTCGTCACATTGCATCCGGCAAACAATGCACACGTCTGGCAATGACCTGGGCTGACAAGATTTCCTTTGTATTGACCGAATCGTTGACGATCAAGCGCGTGGCACCGCTGGATGTGATCAAGGAAAACGCTGATACCACTGCGCAGAACGATGATGAGCGCTTTGACTCGGACATCATGCTGATGACCGGTGAATTGAGCCGCATGCTGGCTGATTTGGTAGAAGCTTTGGGTGGTGAAATTCAGAAACAATGATGGTCTGAGGTGTTGTGATGGTCTTGCCTGTCGCATAGTACTTCAGGCATGATATTTCGCAGAAAGGCGAGTATGCTGTGTAAGCAGCTTCTCAGAGCATACTCAAGGCCTTATTTTCGTTTAAGCCGTTTACTTTTTTAGATACTGCCATGGAAATTCAAGTCGGTGATATCGGTCACATGATTCAGTTGTCGGTGGCACCTGTGTTCTTGCTCACGGGTGTTGGTACCAATTTGATGGTCTTGACCAATCGTTTGGGTCGGATTACTGATCGTTCGCGTGTGTTGGAAGACAAACTGCGCACTACCGATCCAGTACATCATGCTGACTTGAATGCTGAGCTGATCACGCTTTATCCGCGCGCGCATTTGATCAATCGTGCCATTGTGCTGAGTACAGCTTGTGCCTTGATGGTCAGCATGGTGATCATCTCCTTGTTCGTGGGCGATGCACTGACTGTCGAGTTATCCAAATTTATTGCGATATTTTTTATTCTGGCGATGTTGTGTCTGGTATCGAGTTTTGTGATGCTCCTGCGTGAAATCTTGTCCGCCACGAGTTCTCTGTATGAACGAAGGATAGAACCGATAGCCCGACCTGATTGATATCTAAAAACAGTAAGAAATACAAAAGCTCGCAGATTATTCTGCGGGCTTTTTTCTTATGCGCGTTTCGATATTCGCTTTCAAATTATTTGTTAATTTAATAAAATTAATATTTTTACAATTTGACGGATAGGAGAAAAGCTATGCAGGCAGTAGGCAGCGGAAGATGGTTGCGCAGAGTAAGCGTGTTGATGGCAAGTCTGGTTTTGGCGGCATGCGCCAGCCAGCAGGGAAGTCCATCGACATCGGCTCATCCAGCAGTGATGACACAACAAGTGCAGAGCAGCATGACGGCGGAGCAAGCTTTGCAATTGCTGAAGGATGGCAATGCGCGTTTCGTGTCAGGTAAGGGTGGGGCACATGATCTGCCTGCGCAAGTTCTTGCGACTGGCAAGAATGGGCAATTCCCGTTTGTCAGCATCGTGAGTTGTATCGATTCACGCTCGTCGCCATCGCTGGTATTCGATCTTGGCATCGGCGATGCCTTCAATGCACGCGTGGCTGGCAATGTGATTAACGAAGATATTCTCGGCAGTCTTGAATATGCGTCGAAAGTGGCTGGCGCCAAACTAATCGTTGTACTCGGTCATACCTCCTGCGGCGCGGTGAAAGGTGCATGCGACAACATCGCACTGGGAAATTTGAGTGGCTTGCTGGCGAAGATACGTCCTGCCGTCAACGCGACGTCAGATACGAAAGGCGCAGACCGCTCTTCACACAATTACGCCTTTGTCGATGCAGTAGCAGAAAACAATGTGAAGAGAATGGTGCAAGCAGTACAGGACAGAAGTCCTATCCTGCGCGAGATGGCTGCGAATAATCAGGTGAAGATTGTGGGTGCGATGCTGGATGTAAAGACGGGTGAAGTGAAGTTTTATTAAAACACCAGACGTAAAAAAGCCGACGCGATAAGACGTCGGCTTTTTTATGGTGCGACAGATTAGTAGGTTGGTGGTACGTAACCTTGTGCTGCATCGGCGCCATCGCCGAAGAAATGTTTTTCCATTTGTGTTGCCAGATATTTGCGTGCGCGTACATCGGCCAGATTCAAACGGTTTTCATTAACCAGCATGGTTTGATGCTTGAGCCAGGCAGCCCATGCTTCTTTCGATACGGTTTCATAAATACGTTTACCGAGTTCGCCCGGATATGGAGGAAAGTCCAGTCCTTCCGCTTCCTTGTCCAGTTTGATGCAGTGAATCATGCGTGTCATGTTGCTATCCTTTTCTATCGCTATACCGCGCTGTTGCGTAAATGGCGCGGGTGGCTCAGGGTGTTAAATCAAATGCCGCCGCTGCAAGGAGCGACGGCGCGTATTGGGTAAAGAGGCGACATTATAGGTTTTTTGTGAAAACCAGTGATTTGCGCTGCCAGTTGTACATTTGCTGCCGGTTCTTCGGCAAGTCGTCGACAGTCGCCGGAACGAAGCCGCGTTTCAAGAACCAGTGCGCAGTACGCGTGGTCAGAACAAACAGTTTTTTCAAGCCAGCGGCGCGTGCGCGATTCTCCATGTGCTTCAACAAACGCTCGCCATCGCCTTGCGTTTGCACTTCAGGATTGACGATCAGACATGCCATCTCTGCCATTTTCTCGGCAGGGAAAGGGTAGAGTGCCGCGCAACCGAAGATCACGCCATCATGTTCGATGACGGAGAAGTAATCGATTTCGCGTTCGATCAGTTCGCGGCCGCGTTTTACTAATGTGCCGTCGGCTTCTAGCGGTTCGATCAATTTGAGAATGCCGCCCACATCTTCAATCGTGGCATCGCGCAGACTTTCCAGATTCTCGAACGAGATCATGGTGCCGACGCCATCATGCGTAAACAATTCCAGTAAGGCCGAGCCATCGGTGGTAAACGGAACGATGTGCGCACGCGGTACGCCGCCGTTACAGGCTTGCACTGCATGCTGCAAATAAAATGCGGAATCGGCAGGAACGCAATCGTAGCTCAGCACGGCATCGACTTGGTGTGATGACAGCTCATGTATTTCCACGCCGCCCATGTCTTTAATCATGGGTGTTTCAGTGATGAAAATCAATTTGTCGGCGCGCAATGCAACTGCTGCCGAGACGGCGACGTCTTCCATCGTCAGGTTGAATATCTCACCGGTCGGCGAGAATCCCAGTGGCGACAGCAAGACCAAACCACCAGCATTCAAAATCGGGTGGATTGCTTCATAAGCAATTTTGCGGGTCACGCCAGTCAGTTCCAGATCGACACCGTCGATAATGCCGATAGGGCGCGCGGTGACGAAGTTGCCGGAAATGATACGAATCGCCGCGTGTGCCATAGGCGTGTTCGGCAAACCCTGACTGAAAGCAGCTTCGATATCGAGACGTAATTCGCCAGCCGCTTCTTTTGCGCATTCCAGCGCCGCGGTGTCGGTAATACGCAAGCCGTCGTGGAAGCGGGCTTCTACATTTCGTAGTGCCAACTGTTCTTCCACCTGCGGACGTGAGCCGTGCACGATGACGACCTTGATGCCGAGAGCATGCAATAAAGACAAATCCTGTGCCAGCACCGGTAACGCGCCAGCCTTGACCAACT
Organism: Herminiimonas arsenitoxidans; assembly: GCF_900130075.1. NCBI lineage: Bacteria > Pseudomonadati > Pseudomonadota > Betaproteobacteria > Burkholderiales > Oxalobacteraceae > Herminiimonas > Herminiimonas arsenitoxidans. The sequence continues at coordinate 1,296,854 of NZ_LT671418.1, read as the reverse complement.
CACCTGGGAAGGCGATGACAAAGGTCTTGCCGCGGAAGGCGTGGATGTACGGCGCGACGGAACGCAGCCACTGGACGAATTGTTCTTGATTTTCCATGAGACGCATTATAACCATGGCAACCGCTATCGATTGTGCGATCTGACGACGAAATGCGACACTGCTCTGTATAATTCCGCACTACATGTCTGCTCCAGAATCCAACCAAAAACCTAAGCCAGCCGCGACTAATCGTCCCGCGCGCGTCGCTCAAGCCCCATCCGCACCGCCGGTCCGTAATCCGCTGCCTGCAATTACCTTCCCTGAAGAGCTACCGGTTTCCGGCAAGCGGGAGGATATTGCACGCGCGATCCAGGCCAATCAGGTCATCATCGTCAGCGGTGAAACCGGCTCCGGGAAAACCACGCAATTGCCGAAAATCTGCCTGGAACTCGGCCGTGGCTTGAATGGCTTGATCGGTCACACGCAACCGCGCCGGATCGCCGCTTCGTCCACCGCCAAGCGCATCGCGCAAGAAATCGGCTCGCCCTTGGGCGAACACGTCGGCTTCAAGGTGCGCTTCAACGACACTTTGACCAAGGGCGCGTGGATCAAGCTGATGACCGACGGCATCTTGCTGGCGGAGACACAAACCGATCCGCTGCTGCGTCAGTACGACACCATCATCATCGATGAAGCGCATGAACGCAGCCTGAACATCGACTTCCTGCTCGGTTATCTGAAGCAGTTGCTGCCCAAGCGTCCGGATCTGAAAGTCATTATTACCTCGGCAACCATCGACGCCGATCGCTTCGCGCGTCACTTCGGCAGCAATGGAAAACTGGCACCGGTGATCGAAGTGTCCGGTCGTATGTATCCAGTCGAAGTGCGTTATCGCCCGGTTGAAGCTTTCGACAAGAACACAGAAGGCAATCCGAATGCAACCTCGGATGCGGCAGCCGCACGCCGTTCGGCAATGGCAGCCAAGGAACGCGGTCAGCGTGATCTGATGGATGCAGTAGTCGATGCGGTTGATGAGTTGGCGCGCATAGGTTCCGGCGACGTGTTGGTATTCCTGCCGGGTGAACGCGAGATACGCGACGCCGCAGAAGCCTTGCGTAAGCATCATCCACCGCATGTGGAAATTCTGCCGCTGTTCGCGCGCTTGTCCGCACAAGAGCAGGAGCGCGTATTCAAGGTGTCCAATGCGCGCCGTATCGTGCTGGCAACCAACGTTGCAGAAACTTCGCTGACGGTACCCGGCATACGTTACGTGGTTGATGCAGGCCTTGCACGTGTGAAGCGCTACAGCTATCGCAACAAGGTCGAGCAATTGCAAATAGAACCGATTGCACAATCGGCGGCAAACCAGCGAGCTGGTCGTTGCGGTCGTGTCTCTGCCGGCGTTTGTATACGTCTGTATGACGAGCAGGATTATTTGTTGCGGCCGAAATTTACCGAACCGGAAATTCTGCGTTCCTCATTGGCATCCGTCATTCTGCGGATGAAGTCTTTGCATCTGGCCGATGTAGAAACCTTCCCGTTCATCGAACCGCCGCTGGGTCGCGCGATTGCCGACGGTTATCAATTGCTGCAAGAGTTGGGCGCGGTCGATGATGAAAACAAGTTGACCAAACTGGGTCGCGAGTTGGCCAAGTTGCCGCTGGACCCGCGCGTAGGTCGCATGATTCTGGCTGCGAAAGATAATGTCTGCCTGACTGAAGTCTTGATTATTGCCGCTGCATTGTCAGTGCAAGATCCACGCGATCGTCCGATGGAAGCGCAAACAGCAGCTGACAACGCACACAAGAAATTCGCTGATGAAAAATCGGAGTTCGCCAGTTATCTGAAAATCTGGAAATGGTTCGAAGATGCGGTCGCGCACAAGAAATCGAATCGACTGTTGCAGGAAGAATGTCGCGCCAGTTTTCTGTCGCAACTGCGTCTGCGCGAATGGCGCGATGTGCATTCGCAATTGCTGACCATCGTGCGTGAGCAGGGCTGGCGCTTGAATGAAGCACCGGCAACCTATGAGCAATTACACACGGCACTGCTGACCGGCTTGCTTGGCAATATCGGCTTCAAGTCGGAAGAAGAGCAGCATTATCTGGGCGCACGTGCGATCAAGTTCCACATCTGGCCAGGTTCGTCGCTCATCAAGAAGGCCGGTAAATGGATCATGGCGGCCGAGCTGGTCGACACCACGCGCCTGTATGCGCGTTGCATCGCGCAGATACAGCCGGAATGGCTGGAACGTGTTGCGGGTCATTTGCTGAAAAAATCCTACGGTGAGCCGCGCTGGGAAAAACGCACTGCGCAAGTTTCTGCGTATGAGCGCGCGACCTTGTACGGCCTCGTTGTCTACAGTCAGCGCCGGATTCAATATGGCTTGATCAATCCATCGGATGCGCGCGAAATTTTTATCCGCGATGCGCTGGTCGGTGGTGATTTTGAAACGCGTGCACCTTTCTTTGCGCATAACCATAAATTGATACGCGAGATCGAGAATCTTGAGCACAAGTCACGTCGCCTTGATGTATTGGTTGATGATGAATTGATCGCGGCTTTCTACGACAAGCTGATTCCAGCCGATATTCATAACGGCATCACCTTCGAGAAATGGCACAAGGAAGCGACGGCCAAAGAACCGAAGTTACTGTATCTGAATCGTGATGATTTGATGCGGCATGAAGCAGCAGGCGTGACGACTGAGTTGTTCCCCAAGGTGATGAACGTCGCTGGCGTCGATATGGTGCTGTCGTATCACTTCGAGCCAGGCACGCCGCGCGATGGTGTGACGCTGACTGTTCCCTTGTATGCCTTGAATCAGGTATCGGCCGATCGTTGTGAATGGCTGGTGCCCGGCATGTTGAAGGAAAAAGTACATCTGTTGATCAAGTCTTTGCCACAAAAATTGCGCCGTCATTGCGTGCCATTACCAGATTACGCGGCCGGTTTTTGTGATCGTGTGCAAGAAGCGCATGCCTTCGGCAAAGGCAGTTTGCTGGATGCAGTCATTGCTGACGTACGCGAACAAACCGGTATCGCTACCAAGACGACAGACTACAAACTGGAAACCTTGTCCTCGCATCAGTTCATGAACTTCAAGATCATCGATGAACATGGCCGTCAGTTGGAGATGGGACGCAATCTTGCTACCTTGCGCTCAGAGTTTGGCGGACAAGCGAGAGAAAGTTTTCAACGTATTGCTGAGCAAACGGCGATGCCGCTGGTGGGGCAATCGACCAGCGCGGCTAAACCGGTTGCTGTTACCGGTAAAACGCAAGTGGCTAGCTCTGCGACTAAAACACAATCAGGTACAGCAACGCATGCAGGCGGCAAAGTCGTAAACGCAACGACGCATCAGAATCTGACCAGTTGGACCTTTGGCGAATTGCCAGAGTTGCTGGAAATCCAGCAAGGCAAGCAAACGCTGATCGGCTTCCCCGCATTGGTAGATAAAGGCACGTATTGCGATCTGGAAGTGTTTGACGATCCGAATGAAGCAGCACGCGTGCATCGTATAGGCTTGCGTCGCTTGCTGGCTTTGCAGTTGAAAGAACAGTTGAAGTATCTGGAAAAGAACATTCCAGGCTTGCAGCAAATGGGCATGCAGTTCATGGCCTTGGGTTCGCAGGAAGAATTGCGTGATCAGATTATTCACGCTGGCCTGGAGCGCGCCTGTCTGCAAGAACCGTTGCCGAAAAATGCAGAAGAGTTCAATGCGCGCAAGGACGAAGGCAAGTCGAGGCTGGGTTTGCTGGTCAATGAAATCGCACGACTGGTCGGATTGATACTGACTGAATATCACGCCTTGCCGAAGAAACTGCAAACAGTAAAAGCGCATGCGCAAGCCGTGACCGATATGCAGTCACAATTACAAGGCTTGGTCAGCAAGCGCTTCATCGCAGAGAACAATTACATCAACCTCACGCATTTCCCGCGTTATCTGAAGGCGATCAATGTGCGCATCGATAAATTGCGCGCCGATCCTGCGCGCGATACGCGGGCAATGGCTGAATGGCAGCAAGCTGCAGCGCCATGGCAACGTGCATTGAAGGAACGTCACGGCGATCCGAAGATGACGGAGTTCCGCTGGTTGCTGGAAGAGTTGCGCGTGTCCTTGTTTGCACAAGAGTTGCGTACGCCTATGCCGGTATCGGTCAAGCGATTGCAGAAGGTGTGGGAAACGATGCAGCGTTAGAGTAGTTCGCAAAGATGTTTGCGCGGATGGTGCATAGGACGTTAAACGAATTTCTAAGTAAATCGGAAAGCTATGCGCCATCAACTATTTTTGTTATCTATTTTGACGAGTATTTGTCTGCAAGTCTCGGCGCAGAGCAAGTTTCCTGCGGATGTCGCCCGTTTCATTGAAAAGCGCGATGGCTGCGATCATTTTCGCGGCGAGGAGCCGTATGATGAAGAGCGACGCAAGTTCTTGCTGGATAACATTACTGCGCTTTGCACGGGTAGTGATAACAAGCTGGCGCAACTCAAGAAGAAATATGCAGGACGTCCGGACGTCATCGGAAAATTGAATGAATACGAGCTACGGATCGAAACAGGCAGAAAAAATCCTTAAAGGAAAACCATGCGCACATTGAGTTTCCTGCTTGCAGGCTTATTGATACTCGCGGCATTCGTTTTGCTGGCGCGGCTGTTTTCTGCGAATTATCCGGCTGCCATGACCTGGGCCACGACTATATTTGTCACGCTATGGTTTGGTATTGCTGCCTTCAATATGTGGATAGGTATTGATCAGGCTGGGTATTCGTTTGGCGAAGAATTGCCGATTTTCCTGCTGATATTCGGAGTGCCGGCTGCCTTAAGTGCCTTCCTTCGGTGGAAAGTTCTATAGCTCCCAAACGCGGGGAGCGTTGCTGCGATTGCGTCCTGGCCTTTGTTTGCAAGCTTCTTACAGCCGGATGAGCAACGATTTCGCGTAAAATTGCGGAAATTCCTTACAACACTCACTTAAATCTAAGAATATGACCATCAAATCCGACAAATGGATACGCCGTATGGCAGCAGAAACCGGCATGATCGAGCCATTCGAGCCTGGTCAAGTGCGTCAGGCTAACGGCCAGAAGATCGTTTCTTACGGGACATCTTCCTACGGTTACGATATTCGCTGCGCTGACGAATTCAAGATTTTCACCAATATCAACAGCACCATCGTCGATCCGAAGAACTTCGATGAAAACTCATTCGTCGATGTCAAAAGCGATGTTTGCATCATTCCGCCAAATTCATTTGCGCTTGCCCGTACGATCGAGTACTTCCGTATTCCACGTAATGTGCTGACGATTTGCCTAGGTAAATCGACATACGCGCGCTGCGGCATCATCGTCAACGTGACACCTTTCGAACCTGAATGGGAAGGCTATGTGACGCTGGAGTTTTCCAATACGACACCGTTGCCTGCGAAGATTTACGCAGGTGAAGGTTGTGCGCAAGTGTTGTTCTTTGAAAGCGATGAAGTGTGCGAAGTGTCGTACAAGGATAGAGGTGGCAAGTATCAAGGCCAACACGGCGTAACTTTGCCTAAGGCTTGATAGAAAATTTGGATGCTGATATTTGAGTGAAAAAATCAGCATGCCGCTATCTTTGTAATTTTCATGCGGTATAACTTACTTTGATGGGAAAGCACCGCGCTTTTTACAAAATCTACTGTTTCATTTTTAGTGAGCAGTAGATTTTTCTTTTACTACTGCTTACTTTATGAAACTTAAACCATTCATTATTACATTCGTCTTGTTGTGGCTTGCTTCAGCTCTTACTACGGTTTGGTTTGGCAATATTGGAGATGCTGGAAGTTTTGGTGATAGTTTTGGAGCAATTAATGCTCTGTTTTCCGGCGTAGCTCTGGCGTTAGCTATTTATTCAATGATTCTTCAACAAAGACAGAACGCTGAATTTGAACAAAAGACATTAGCAGCAATGGCGCAGCACGCTGAAACAATAGATTTAATCAAAACAAGTCTCGTGCAACAAGCTAATGTTGCACGTGTGACTGCGTTGACATATTTGATTGAGCGCGAAGAGCAACGAATTGAAAATTTGAGGGAGTGGGGAACGGAGTCACATAAGGATGAAAATTATTATTCAAAAGGTATTAAGGCTTCTCAAGGGCGGATTGATAACTATCAAGAGCAAATCAGAAAAGTTGGGACTACCTAATCTTCATCCTAGAGTTTTGGCAAGCTTCCTCGCCTCAATAATCATTCTTTCCACCGCACCTGATTGCGGTATATCACGATAAGCTAGATGCAAAGGCGCGCGCAGGCCGGGTGCGTGATCAACGTTCAAATAAACGACTTCTTCCAGTTTCACATGTCGTATCGAGGCTGGAACGATAGAGATGCCCAAGCCAGCAGCGACCAAACTTAGCGTGGACAGATTTTTGCGTGCTTCCAGCTTTACTTTGGGGCTGAAGCCTGCGACGCGGCAGGCTGCGATCACGGTATCGTACAAACCGGGTCCGCTGGGACGTCGGTTCAGGATGAATGATTCTTCTGCCAAAGCAGTGAGCGGCAAACTCTTGCGCCGTTTGTTCTGCGCCAGTGGGTGTGTGGCTGGTAGCGCGACGATCATTTCTTCCACCAGCATCGTTTCCATTTTCAATCCTGCTGCATTGCCTATCGGCGAGCGTATGAAGGCGACGTCTACACGATTCTGACGCAAGGCTTCGACCAGATCGGATGTATTGCTTTCTTCTACCGCAAGCGTAACGCCCGGCGATACCTCCCTGAATGCACGTATGACGGCTGGGATGAATGGGTGTAGTGATGCTGACTCGGTGAAGCCGACTGCGATGCGGCCCAGCTCGCCTTGCGAGATACGGCGCACGTCTTCTATGGTGGTGTTGACCTGATCCAGAATAATGCGCGCATCAACCAACAAGGCATGCCCACTTTCTGTCAATTCCATACCGCGCGGAAGACGCCGGAACAAGGTGACGTCCAGCTCTTTTTCAAGCGCGCGAATTTGCTGGCTCAGCGGTGGTTGCTGTATGCCTATGCGTTGTGCGGCCTTGGTCAGATGACCTTCTTCGGCGACGACGACGAAATAGCGCAGCAGGCGCAGATCTATGGATGACATATATTTTAAGTATGTTTAACTATGATTCCATATATTAGACTGAATGACGGTTCGCGCGTAAGCTTTCGCCTATCAATGGATATGACGGAAGCAAGAAGATGGAAAGCAGTACACAAATAGCGGAAATGCCAATGGCGCAAGCGGAAGTGCCACACCCGACCATTCGGCAATTATTTCTGGGCTTTCTGGCGCTGGGCATGATGGCCTTTGGCGGTGCCTTGCCACTGGCACACCGGATGCTGGTGGAGGACAAGCGCTGGTTGAATGAAACCGAATTCACCGAACTGCTCGGTCTGTGTCAGTTCCTGCCGGGCGGCAATATGATTAATTTATCGGTTGCAGTCGGCATGCGTTTTCGTGGTGTCAAAGGCGCTTTCGTTTCCATCATGGGTTTGGTTGCGATGCCATCAATTGTCTTGATCATGCTGGGGATGCTGTATGAGCGCTTTCGAGACGATGCGCAAGTAGGGCATGTATTTGCCGGCCTGGCCGCAGCGGCGGCTGGTTTGCTAATTTCCATGGCGATCAAAATCGCGCTGCCTTTGCGCAAGAAGTTCATGATGGCTGGTGTTGCAGTGATGTGTTTTATCGCGATTGCTTTACTGCGTTTGCCATTGCTATGGGTCATGCTGGTGATGACTCCACTCAGCATCTGGGTTACGGCGAGGAGCAAGAAATGACGCAGACCCTGATTGCCTTATTCCTGATTTTTTCCCAGTTGTCTCTGCTGGCATTTGGCGGCGGTAATGCGATCCTGCCCGAGATGCAGCGTCAGGTGGTCGAAGTGCATCAATGGATGAGTGCGAAAGAATTCAGCGCCTTGTTTGCCTTGAGCCAGGCCGCACCGGGGCCGAACATGATGATAGTCAATCTGGTTGGCTGGCAGGTGGCAGGCTGGGCAGGCATGCTGGTGACCGCCATCGCTAAGTTTGGTCCGTCATCGCTGCTGACTATCATGTCGCTACATGCATGGGAACGTTTCAAAGATAGACCGTGGCGTGCCTATATACAATCCGGCATGGTGCCTGTGACTGCGGGCATAGTTGCTGCCAGTGCGGCAGTGATTGCACATACGTCGGATACCAATTGGCTACTGACGGTGATTACCATTGTTACTGCTTTGCTGGCCTGGAAAACGCGGATACATCCGCTGTGGCTATTGCTGATAGGTAGTCTGGTGGCTTTGCTGGGGAATGCTTGGGTTTGATAGGCGAGACAGTAATACTGCCCGCCTCTTAAATTAACGGCTCTTGCCTAACTTTTTTTTCAGTGCTTGTACCGCATCTAATTTGGCATCCATGCCAGCGATTGATGTGATGAATTGCAAATTCTTCTTGCGCAGGCGGAAGGCATCTACCGTAACGTAATTGCCGCTGCCTATATAACGTGTGGTGACGATAATTTCTTGCGTGCCATCGTGGTCGAGGTCGGCAAACGTCAGACTTTCTATCGTGCCATTGCGTGGGCGTATGGTGCCGGTGATGAATTCATCGTAAGGATAGGCAGGATCGTTTTTGGCATAGACGCGCAGCGAGTAGCTGCCTATGCCGCGCGGCTCGAAGTCTCCTTCAGCGACAACTACCATGCCTTTGGTTTGTGGAAAAATTCCTGTCTTGACGATGCGATTGTTGTCTGCGCCGATAGCCGCTGTAGAGAGTGCTATGCCCGCGAAAAATAATGCGATTTTATTCATTGATACATTTCCTGTTGTGCTGATTCACACTATTCATTGTGATCGTTCTTGTGCAATGGATGTGTAACTGCGATGTAAAAAGTGATTTCAAATCACGCGACCTTGGCACCTTTGTCGATTAGCAAGCTACGTAGCACGGAGCGATGGCAGTGCGCTTCGTCTTCGCAGTAGCACCCGACCGAGAAGTTGCTGTGATGCGAAAGTGCTGCGAGTAGTTCAATCGTGTGTACGTTTTCAGGTGTCGCCATTTCAGCGCGATAGTGTTTGAAGAAGGTATTCCATTCCTGCGGTGTGGTGGCGCTATGTGCGAGTTTGACAGTGTCTGCGCTGGGAGCAAGGTTGGGGAACCAGACATCGAACCAGTTATGCGAGGCAAAATCGGTTTTGGCTACGCCGCGTGGCGGGCGATGTACTGTGCCGATGCGTATGCCTTCGTTGGTGATGCGTTCACTACCCAATCTGACGGTACGTGCAACCATAGCTGCCTCCAGATTATTGGACCTTCATGCGCTTCAGTTAGGCGCGTCCCAGGCTGGATTCCATACAACTTCCCATAGATGCTGATCGGGATCTTTAAAGTAGCCTGCGTAGCCGCCCCAAAACGTATCGTGCGCCTGTTTGACGATGCTTGCTCCAGCGTTCTTTGCTTGCCGCATGGCGGCATCGACTTCTTCCTTCGAAGATACGTTATGCCCGATGGTGAATTCGGTTGAACTGACAGGCGCGACAGGAATGCCGGTATCTTGAGAAATGCTCTTGCGCGGCCACAGCGCCAACTTCAATCCTGACTGCAGATCGAAGAAGGCAACTGCACCATATTCAAACTCGGCACCGATGATGCCTTGTGTTTGCAGGCCGAGGCCATCCCGATAAAACTGGAGTGCTTGCTCCAGATCATCAACGCCTAGCGTGATGACGGTTATGCGAGGTTTCATTTCACATTCCTTTCATCAGGATACAAACTTATTTACTGACGTACGCAATCGACGAAGTAATCGCGCTTGCCGTCCACTTCACGTTTGACCAGACCGTGTACATCGGTTTCAAAGCCTGGGAATTTCTCGTTGAAGTCACGTGCAAAGCGCAGGTAGTCAACGATAGTCTTGTTGAAACGTTCGCCCGGAATCAACAAAGGAATGCCCGGTGGGTAAGGCGTCAGCAAGATCGATGTCACACGACCTTCCAGTTCATCGATAGGGACACGGTCGATTTCGCGATGCGCCATTTTCGAGAATGCGTCAGACGGTTTCATCGCCGGTTGCATATCGGATAGATACATCTCTGTCGTTAGACGCGCGACGTCATAGGCTTTGTAGAAGTCATGAATCTGTTGGCACAGATCACGCAGGCCGATACGCTCGTAGCGTGGATTGGCCGCAGCGAATTCCGGCAGGATGCGCCACATCGGTTGGTTCTTGTCGTAATCGTCCTTGAACTGTTGCAGGGCGGTCAGCAGCGTGTTCCAGCGGCCTTTGGTAATGCCGATGGTGAACATGATGAAGAATGAATACAGGCCGCATTTTTCAATGATGACGCCGTGCTCAGCCAGATATTTGGTCACGATGGACGCAGGGATGCCGGACTCGCCGAACTTGCCGTCGAGTGACAGACCCGGATTGACGATGGTCGCCTTGATCGGATCGAGCATATTGAAGCCCGGAGCCAGATTGCCGAAGCCATGCCAGTCGTCTTCCGCGCGGATCATCCAGTCGTCCTGCGTGCCTATGCCTTCTTCGCTGAAGGTGTCAGGACCCCATACCTGGAACCACCAGTCCTTGCCCCATTCCTGATCGATCTTCTTCATCGCACGGCGGAAGTCCAGCGCTTCCAAAATGCTTTCTTCCACCAGTGCAGTACCGCCCGGTGCTTCCATCATCGCGGCAGCAACGTCGCATGACGCGATGATCGAATACTGTGGCGAAGTTGAGGTGTGCATCAGATACGCTTCATTGAAGGCGTCTTGATCGAGCTTGACGCTCTCCGATTCGCGCACAAGGATCTGCGATGCCTGTGACAGGCCAGCCAGCAATTTATGTGTCGATTGGGTCGAGAAAATCATCGACTCTTTGGCGCGCGGACGGTCTTTGCCGATCGCGTGCATGTTTTTGTAGAAATCGTGGAAGGTCGCGTGTGGCAACCATGCTTCATCGAAATGCAGCGTGTCGATTTCGCCGTCGAGCATGTCTTTCAATGTTTCGACGTTGTAGATCACGCCGTCGTAAGTTGATTGCGTGATGGTCAGGATGCGTGGCTTCTTGTTGGCGGCTTCGCGGGCAAAAGGATTGGCTTCGATCTTCTTGCGGATATTTTCCATCGAAAATTCCGACAGCGGGATAGGGCCGATGATGCCGAGGTGATTACGTGTCGGCATCAGGAAGACCGGAATCGCGCCACACATGATGATCGAGTGCAGTATCGATTTGTGACAGTTGCGATCAACCACGACGATATCGCCAGGCGCGACAGTCGAGTGCCAGACCATCTTGTTCGAGGTCGAGGTGCCGTTGGTGACGAAGTAGCAGTGATCAGCATTGAAGATGCGCGCGGCATTGCGTTCAGACGCAGCGACCGGACCAGTGTGATCGAGCAACTGACCGAGTTCTTCTACCGCGTTACAAACGTCGGCACGCAACATGTTCTCGCCAAAGAATTGGTGGAACATTTGGCCGATAGGCGATTTCAAGAATGCGACGCCGCCGGAGTGGCCAGGGCAGTGCCATGAGTAGGAGCCATCCTGTGCGTAATGCACCAGCGCGCGGAAGAACGGAGGCGACAAGCCATCCATGTAGGACTTCGCTTCGCGGATGATGTGACGTGCGACGAATTCAGGCGTGTCTTCAAACATGTGAATGAAACCATGCAGTTCGCGCAGGATGTCATTTGGAATGTGGCGCGAGGTACGCGTTTCACCGTACAGATAAATCGGGATGTCGGCGTTCTTGTGGCGAATTTCTTCGACGAAGGCGCGCAACGATTTCAATGCGTAATCAGTTTCTTCAAACGAGCCGGCGCCGAACTCTTCATCGTCGATAGACAGGATGAAGGCGGACGCGCGCGATTGCTGTTGTGCGAACTGTGACAGGTCGCCGTAGCTGGTGACGCCCAGCACTTCCATGCCTTCTTTTTCCATCGCTTCGGCCAGTGCGCGGATGCCTAGTCCCGACGTGTTCTCGGAACGAAAATCTTCATCAATGATGACGATGGGGAAGCGAAATTTCATGAGGTCTCCAGCAAGACGGAAAGTGCGGCGCACAGGCTTGATTTGTGCGCCAGATAAGGAAAGCGAATTTTCGCAGATATGTATGCGATTTGGGGAGAAAAAAGCCGCCGATTGGTCGATCAGCGGCATAGTGGGTCACCAGTGTGACGCCAGTGTTACAAAAACGATCAGACTATTTAATCCGGTCGTAGGTAATGTAGGCGTAATCGAAGCCATTTGCCTCGGAATGATGTTCTTCACGTGCGGTTTCTTGCCACTGTTTTGGGTCGATAACCGGGAAAAAAGCATCGCAATCAAAGGTTTTGTCTATCTTGGTCACGATCAGGCGGTCAGTGCCTGCCAGTGTGTCGGCATAAATCTGCGCACCACCGATAATGAAGGCCGCATTGTCACCGACCAGCGCCTTGGCGGCATCCAGCGAAGTGACTGCTTCGACGCCAGCATGTTGCCACTCTGCATTACGCGTAATGACGATATTGCGGCGATTCGGCAAAGGGCGTCCGATGGAGTCGAAAGTCTTGCGACCCATGATGATCGGATGGCCGGACGTCGTGCGCTTGAAGTGCGCCAGATCTTCCGGCAAATGCCAGGCCAGGGTGTTGTTGATGCCGATACCGTTGTTGGTATCAGTGGCGACGACGATGGTCAGATGTGCGGGCATAGTGTTCGTGTAATTTTAAACAGCCATCGGCGCACTCAATGGTGCGTGATGTTCGTATTTTTCCAGACTGAAATCGCTAGGTTCGAGTTTTTCCAGCCATTCAGGTTCGTACTTGCCGGTGACGGCATAGTCAGGAATGCGATCTGATAAAACCAGCTTGGGCGAGGCATGCGGTTCGCGCATCATTTGCTCATTGAGCATATCCAGATGATTCTCATAGATATGTGCGTCGCCGATGAAGTAGGTGAACCACTTCGGTGTATAGCCAGTCAGGCGGCCCACCACATGCAGCAAGGCAGCGGCTTCAGCCAGATTGAAAGGCGTACCAAGGCCGATATCGTTGCTGCGGATGTACAGGCAGAGCGAAATTTCTTTGGTCGTCGCATTTGGAATGAACTGATACAGCAAATGGCAAGCCGGCAAGGCGATCGCGTCCAGATCGGCACAGTTCCAACCGTGAAACAGGATGCGACGGCTGCCTGGATTCTTGATGATGGTGTCGAGGCAGTCGCGTAATTGATCGATGGCTTTGTACAGCAGAACTTTGCCCTTGCCTTCGTCATTGACGGCGGAGACGACGCGGAAGCCGTGCTTCTGTGCATCTTCAATCTGCGCTGTATTGTCGGCGTCGAGCAATTTGTAGGCTGGCCATTGGCGCCATTGCACGCCATATACCGGGCCGAGGTCGTCTTCGCCCTGGCGATACGGATTGTTCAGCCATTCGGTATTTTCATTGGCATTTTGATCCCATACCTTGCAACCCAGTGCGCGGAAATCGGCAGCACTGCGGGTCGCGCGCAAGAATCCTATCAATTCGCCGATCACGGATTTGAATGCGAGTCGCTTGGTCGTAATTGCTGGGAAGCCGTCTTTTTGCAGATCGAAGCGCAGCATGGCACCAGGAATGCTGATGGTGCGGATGCCGGTACGATTTTCCTGCCAGGTGCCGGTATCGAGTACTGTGCGCACCAGGTCAAGATACTGTTTCATGCGTAGTCCGTTTTTATATAGGTTGTCGGAATATAACTTTTGCTATATTTCCCGGGAATTCGCTATTTTAACGGCTTAAGCCGCAGGCAGCGGAATCGGCGATCAATGCTGGCCAAATTGCAAGGCCGCCAGGCTCGCATACAGTCCACCGGCCGCGACCAATGTAGCGTGCGTGCCGGTTTCGACTATCTTGCCGTGTTCCATCACGATGATGCGATTGGCGCGTTGTACAGTCGCCAGTCTATGTGCGATGACCAAGGTGGTACGGCCGACCATGGCAGCTTCCAGTGCGCCTTGTACCAAACGTTCGGATTCGGCATCGAGTGCGCTGGTTGCTTCGTCCAGCAACAGCAGTGGTGGATTCTTCAGCAGAGCACGTGCAATTGCAATGCGCTGGCGTTGACCGCCAGACAAACGCACACCACGCTCGCCGAGGAAGGAGTTGTAACCTTCCGGCAGACGCTCGATGAATTCATGCGCAGCGGCCATGCGGGCAGCGGCAATCACGTCATCGTCGCTGGCATCGGGACGGCCATAGCGTATGTTCTCCATCGCATTGGCAGAAAAAATCACCGTGTCTTGCGGCACGATGCCTATCGTATTGCGCAAGTCATGCAAGTCGAGGTCGCGGATATCGATGCCATCCAGCTCGATCACGCCTTCTTGCGGATCGTAGAAGCGCAACAGCAACTGGAACAATGAAGTCTTGCCCGCGCCGGACGGACCGACGATGGCGACAGTTTCACCTGCTTGAATTGCGACCGACAGATTGGACAGTGCCGGCGTCAATGGACGAGATGGATAGTGGAAGGTTACCAAGTCCAGCGTCAGCGATGCACCATTGGCACGCCGTGGCGGCAAGGCGGTCGGCGATGCAGGAGATTTAATGGGTGATTTCTCTTCCAATAACTCAAGCAAACGTTCGGTCGCGCCGGCTGCGCGTTGTGCATCGCCTAACACTTCCGATAATGCACCGATCGCACCGGCAACAATTGCCGAATAAAGAATGAATTGACCGAGCACGCCGCCGCTCATGGTGCCGTCGATGACAGCATGTGCACCCAGCCACAGTACGAAGACGATGGCACCAAAGATCAGCAGGATGGCAATCATCGTCAACAAGGAACGTGCGCGTATGCGGCGCATCGCTGTTTTGAATGCGCTCTCTACGGTTTTACCGAAACGTTGAGCTTCGATTTTTTCGTGCGTGTAAGCCTGCACGGTAGGCATCGCATTGAGGATTTCTCCAGCCAGTGCAGAAGCATCCGCTACACGATCTTGTGAATCACGTGACAAGGTACGTACACGACGGCCAAACCACACGATAGGCAAGACGACGAAAGCGAGAGTGATCAGAATGATGGATGACAATTTGATGCTGGTAATGAAGAGCATCACCAAACCGCCAGCGAACAGCAGCGCATTGCGCAAAGCCATCGAAATGCTGGTGCCTATCAGTGTTTGTATCAGCGTTGTATCGGTCGTGATGCGCGACAAGACTTCGCCGCTTTGCGTGGTTTCAAAGAATTGCGGGCTTTGCGTCACCACGTGTGAATAGACCGCATTGCGCACATCGGCGGTGACACGTTCGCCCAGCCACGACACCATGTAAAAGCGCGCCGCAGTGGCGATCGCCAACACGCAGGCAACGCCGAACAAGGCGATGAAATAAGTGTTGATGCTGGACGGATCATGCATGCCGTTGGCACCAAAGCCCAGATCGATCATTTGCCGGAATGCATACGGGATTGCCAGTGTGGCGGCGGCCGCGACGATCAGCGCAATGCCGGCCAGGGCAAACTGTTTTTTATACGGCAGTAAAAATTTAACCAGGCCGCGTAAAGTGGCGATGCTGCCTTTTTGCAATTCTCGGGACGTCTTGATGGTCATGGATACAGTATTCTGGGTAAAAGATGATGTCAGGAGGCAGAGGCAGCCTGATTCTTGCATTTAAGGCATGGCGATTACGGCTGGCATGAAGGCCTAGCTTAACACCAGTCAACGCGGCATATTTTTCCGCGTACTTCGTTAAAAAATGCAGAAAACACATTTGTTCTCAGGCAATATGGGGGCGGGCGGGCAGAGCACAACTGTTATCTTTGCCTAGTCAATGAACTGTCACGCCGAAATGGGGTCATTCAGATTCACGCATCACGGGGGAGCAGATTGCTGCAATTCATCCAGTGTACCGAACAGAATGACCAGAGTGTCCGTGACGAACTGCTCGCGGGCTTGAGCGCAGCACAGGCTTTTACCTCACCCAAGTATCTGTACGATGCCCTGGGTTCCAAATTATTCGAGGCGATTTGCGAGTTGCCGGAATATTATCCAACCCGCACTGAATCCCTTATCTTCAAAACGCATGGCAGGGCGATTGCACAAGCCATAGGCAGCGGGGCCACGCTGATCGATCTGGGCGCTGGTAACTGCGTCAAGGCAGCGCGCCTGTTTCCTGCCTTGCAACCGGTGCAATATGTGCCGGTCGATATTTCAGTCAGCTTCCTGCGCGACTCGTTGCAGCGTTTGCAGCAGCAATTTCCATCTATTGTCATGACCGGTCTGGGGATGGATTTTTCCAGTGAATTGCTCTTGCCGGATAGTGTGCGTGAAGAAAAGCGCCTGTTCTTTTATCCCGGTTCTTCTATCGGCAATTTCACGCCGGAGGAAGCACTGGCCTTCCTGCAGCGCATCCGCGCGGCTTGCGGTGAAGATGGTGGCTTGCTGATAGGCGTCGATCTGATCAAGGAAAAATCCATACTGGATGCCGCCTACGATGATGCGCTGGGCGTTACGGCTGCTTTCAACCTGAACCTGTTGCGACACCTGAATCATTTGTTAGGTACCGACTTCGATGTGCGGGCGTGGCGACATCGCGGTTTTTTTAATGACAAGGCCAGTCGTATAGAAATGCATCTGGAAGCGGCATCAGAGCAAACCGTGCGCTGGCCACAGGGCGAGCGACGTTTTGAACGTGGCGAACGCATACATACCGAAAATAGTTACAAGTACACGCAGCGCAGCTTTACGGATTTGCTGGAGCAAGCGGGCTTCCGTCGCTTGTCGTTTTGGACTGATCCGCAGCACTGGTTCATGGTGTGCCACGCACATACGATTTGAGCCAAATAGTTGCTTTGCAGTTCTTGTTTACAGCTTGATTTCGTATTTATTTAATTCGCAGTAAACTGCACAAAGCCGCATCCTGAAACTGTTCCACCAACAACATGACGGATTGCAATGAACGCACAGACAGAAAATATTCATCTGCTTGCACCGCATCAGAGCCTGGCGCGTTATCTGGCTATACGCGCACGCTCGCTAGCCTTGGCAGCGCCGCTGTCGGAAGAAGATTGTGGTGCGCAATCGATGCCGGATGCCAGTCCGATCAAATGGCATCTGGCACACACCACCTGGTTTTTTGAAACCTTTATCCTTGAACGTTTCGAAGCAAACTTCCAGCCTCATCATCCAGCCTTCCGTGTCCTGTTCAATTCCTATTACAACGGAGTGGGTGACAAGCATGCACGTGCGCAACGCGGCTTGCTGACGCGTCCGCCATTTGACGAAGTGCTGGCCTATCGGCGTGATGTGGATGTACGGATACATGCTTTGCTTGCACAAGCATTACCAGCAGAGGCCAAGTCAGAAATGGTGGGTTTACTGGAACTGGGTTTGCAACACGAACAGCAGCATCAGGAATTGATGATGACGGATGTCTTGCATCTCTTCTCACGCAATCCGCTCAAGCCGGCGTATACCGATACGCTCTATTCATTGGCCGAAACAGCACCGGCATTGCAATGGCAGTCTTTCGATAGCGGTGTGGTGCAGCTGGGGCATGAGGGAACAGATTTTTGTTTTGATAATGAGTTGCCACGCCATCGGCAGTTTGTCGAACCGTATGCACTGGCGACACGACTGGTGACGAATCGCGAGTATCTGGCTTTCGTCGAAGCGGGCGGCTATGAGAATCCGGCTTTATGGTTGTCGGAAGGTTGGGATTGGGTGCAGACACAACAAATTTCGCATCCGCTGTATTGGCAGCATGATAGAGGCTGGCATACATTTTCTCTGCATGGCTTGCGGCCGCTTGATTTGCATGCAGCGTTGACGCATGTTTCTTATTTTGAGGCGGATGCCTATGCGCGCTGGAGTGGTGCGCGTTTGCCGACTGAAGCTGAATGGGAACATGCTGCGCGGGAAGCGAGAGACTTGATCCAGTTGTTTGGTACTTGCTGGCAATGGACCAGCAGCAGTTATGCAGCGTATCCCGGTTATCAAACTGCAGCGGGTGCGCTGGGTGAATACAACGGCAAGTTCATGTCGAATCAGTATGTACTGCGTGGTTCTTCATCTGTGACACCGAGCGGACATGAGCGTGTCAGTTATCGAAATTTCTTTCCGGCGACGGCGCGTTGGCAATTTTCCGGAATTCGTTTGGCGCGCTAGGTACTTTAGAGGATGGATGCTGATCTCAGGTTTGATCCTAGTACTTGGAAAACCGGATTCCCAGTTTGTGTTCTATGCTTTCTCCCAGACGCGGTCCCAGGCCCGGCAGTAGCGAGCGCAAGGTTTTAGGCATTTCACGCAATCCTTCGCGCATTTCCTTGACCATTTTCAAACTGGTTTGATCGTCCATCCCTTTTGCCAGGGCTGCTCGACAACGTACGACGGAAAGCACGATGTCATCCGTCAACATATCCAGTTCATAGTCGTAGGTTTCTCGTAACAGTCCGATCAACCGATCGTAGACGGGTAATAGCTCGTACAGATCTGATGCAGCAATAGCAGCGACTTCCTCGGGGGAGGGGCGTTTTACAGAGCGTGTGAAGAGCAAGATGTTATTGCCTTCGATGTTCTTCTCGGACATAAGCGTGTGCAAGCATATTCAGACGACTCCATAGTATGGTTGGCCGGCGAAGCAAGTCAATCGAATCGCTTAAGTGTTTTTGCTTATGGCTAGAGCTGGACAGTCGTAGTTTTTTACTCAGCCGCTTAACGGAATTCCAGACGGTTGTAATCCAGTATGCCTGCTTCCAATGATTGCTCCCTGAAGTAGCGTTGATGTAGCGCATCGCTGAATGCCCAGAAATCCTGATTGTCACGGCGTACGGCCCAGCGTTTGGTAAAGGCGGCATAGTCACTTTCCGAACGTAGGCTTTGCAGTGCGGTGATCATGGCTGGCAAGTCAGCAGAGCGCACGCGATAAAAGGCATTCGGATAATTGAAGATGATGCCTGGTGCCAGCGTCAAGGTATCTTCTTCCGGTATCACTTCTTTCCGTTCACCCAATAAATGCGACACGCTGGCATGTGCCGTATTGCGTATCAGGCTGTAGGTTCTGGCGTTGCCGTCCGGCGTATCGACTACCAGCAGCGCAGTTTCCGGCAACCATTGCAATGCCTTGCCCTTGGTCGTTGCGAGTGTCGTCAACGGAGTTTGCAAGTATGTCGGTGTTTGCTTCGTCCAATCCAGCTTGGTAGAGATCACGGGTGCCAGTCGTTTTCTCATCAGCTCCAGCAATTCCTTTTTCGGATTATCGGTGACATAAGGGATGCCGCTATCGACGTTCAGTGTACTGGCAGGACCACCGTAAACTTGTTCTCGCACAGACAGACTGTCGCCGCGATACCAGTAGTCACGTGTGGCGATGCGCTGTGCTTTGGGTAGCAGCATCAGGAAAGTGGACTCGCCTTCTGCCCGCAGATAATCCATGTATAGCCGAGAATTGAGTTGATGACCAACGTTGCCATACACATCGTAATTGGCCACCAGTAGATAGTGGATGCGTTCCAGTAATGGGTAACCTATGACCCAGGCAGTTTTTGGTGTGTCGCCGACAAAGCCTTTGACCACACTTGCATTGTCAAAGTGGCGGAACACGGTCAGCGCTGCATTATCGTTGTTGCCGTCACCATCCCAGATCAGATTGAGGTTGATATCAGCCGGTTGTTTGATGACTTTGGCCATCAAGGTTGTGCGCGCCTTCAGGTAGTCGTTTTCCAGCTTCCCATATTCGAGCCAAGGGACGAGGATGCCGCTGCTGCGATTGCCGGTAGGCAGGCTTGCCAGAGCAGCGCTCTGTTGCAGCAAGTGGTCAACCTCTTTATCGTAGGTTTCGGATGGTGCAAGGAAGGTCACCCAAAACTGATCACGGATGACGTTGAGTGCAACCTGGCCACGACATACCGGGCCCTTGATGAAGCCCATGATGGTGAACTCGGCTTCATCCAGCATGAAGCGATAGCGTGCACCCACTGGTAATTGAGCGAAGGTGGCAAAAGGATTGGCTGCGGTTTCTTCGCTATAGCCAGGGAGTTTATCTACCTGATAAGGAACATCGAAAAACAGGCTGCGCCAGCGCGTCATGCGTTGTGCATCTAGCCGATAAGGCATGTGAGTTTTGGCGACTATTGCTTCGAGTTCTTCAGTCAGACGATAGTAGACGCGGCCAACATTGGGATTGTCTACCGGGCGTGGTGTTGCAATGATTTTGATCGGCTGTCCTGGTGGCGTCGCTGAGCGTACCAGTTTGAAATAGCGACGCTGCTTGTCGTCGTTGAGCTCGTCGCCGAAATACAGATGTGCCAGGAATAAATGTTCATAGGCATAGCGCGCGAACAGTTGTTCTTTCAATGAATCGCCATTGAAGAATTTTTCCCACAGGTTTACTTTCACCGTCACTGCCGCTGGCAATGCGGGTTGCCCTTCATAAGGAGCACCTCGTTCCAGCCAGTTCGTCATGGTGCGATGCTCTGCCGGCGACAGTGCGGGAAGGCCGAAAGGCATGCCGCCTAGCGGTGTGCTGCGTTCGTAGGCATCCATTTCAAAATCAGCCGGACACATATTGGCGCGATTTTCCGATACATCCAGTTTGCTGAGCTTGCTATCGTCAGACGGCCAAGGATGCTGCTGTTTGAGTGCCAGCATGCGATGGATCAAACCGACTGCGCGATTGGCTTCCGGCGTAGACATGTGCTCGTTCAGAACAGGAAAGAAATCGCGCTGCCGCCATTCAGAAGGTTTTTGCGCGTCGATATAAAGGCGCGATGGTTCGGCTGCTAGCAGACGTGTCGCATCATAAACCGCAGTTTTGTTGGCACCACGTGCTAGGCCATCCCAACTGGTGGTCTTGAGCTGACAGGGCGCGTCATAGCAGGCGTGACAAACCACGCAGCGTTGATTGAGTATCGGTTGTATTGTTTGCAGATAGGAATTGTCTGCGGGTGGGGCCATCGGTATATCAAAGCGTGTCGGATCCGCTGGGCCATACAAATTATCGATACGCGAGCTGAGCAGAGTGCTACAGGCAGCAATGAGTATGACGATGGGTAATAGGATAATCCGACGCATACGACATACCTGGAGAGAAATCTGGAAATGTGACCTTGCCGTATTTTGCCATACGTATCAATTTCAAGACTAGCAGGCAGTCCTTGTATCAACTTTGTTGTCGAAGAGGAATTTGATCGCTGATTGCGGTCATTTTTAGACGTAAAAAAGCCGCTGAAACTCAGCGGCTTTTTCTTGAGGTGTGCGCAGATCAGGCAGCTTTTACATTCACGGTCAATGCAACATCCCGATTCACTGCGCTCAGCACAGCACGGAACGAGGCCGTCATGATATTGCTGTCGATTCCGACGCCGAAGCGGGTCGGGCCATTGTCGACACGCAGCTCGATGTAGCTGGCAGCATTGGCGCTAGCGCCAGCACCGATGGCATGCTCATGGAAATCCATCAGTTTGATATCCAAGCCCAGCGCATTGATGAAGGCATCAATAGGGCCGTTGCCAGAGCCGCTTACCGTCACTGGTTTGCCATCTTTTTCCAGCTCGACTTTGATCTGGATTTCATTACCCTTTGTATCGTCGATATGGTGGCTGCGATATTGATAAGGCGTGATGGCAGTCAGATATTCGCTATTGAAAATCTTGTGTATATCACCGGCTGCCACTTCACCACCGGTTTCATCGGTGATGCGTTGCACGGCACGGCTGAATTCGATCTGCAAACGGCGCGGCAATACGAGACCGTATTCCTGTTCGAGCAAATAAGTCATGCCGCCTTTACCAGATTGGCTGTTGACGCGGATGACGGCATCGTAGCTGCGGCCGAGATCAGCTGGATCGACAGGCATGTAAGGTACTTCCCAGATTTCGTCAGCTTTCTGTTTGGCAAAGCCTTTCTTGATCGCATCCTGATGTGAGCCAGAGAACGCTGTGTAGACCAGGTCGCCGACATAAGGGTGGCGCGGATGAACCGGAATTTGATTGCATTCTTCCACGCATTGACGGACTTCATCGATGTCGGAGAAATCAAGGCCAGGATTGACGCCTTGTGAATACAGATTCAAGGCAAGCGTGACAAGATCAACGTTACCGGTACGTTCACCATTGCCGAACAAGCAGCCTTCGATGCGATCAGCACCAGCCATCACAGCCAATTCCGCTGCGGCGACGCCACAGCCGCGATCATTGTGCGGATGGACGCTGAGGATGATGGAGTCGCGGCGTGCCAGATTGCGGTGCATCCATTCGACTTGGTCAGCGTAGACGTTAGGCGTGCTGGCTTCTACCGTACTTGGCAAATTGAAGATCATCTTGCGTTCAGGTGTAGGCTGCCAAGCTTCGGACACAGCGTCGCAGACTTCTTTCGCAAAATCGAGTTCAGTCATGCTGAAAGTTTCTGGCGAATACTGGAATACCCATTCTGTCTCTGGATGCGCATCGGTCAATTCGCGGATCAGCTTGGTGCCGGCGACAGCCAATGCTTTCACTTCTTCCTTCGACATATTGAACACGATACGGCGGAAAGAAGGTGCGGTCGCGTTATACATGTGCACGATGGCGCGACGTGAACCAATGACGGACTCGACGGTGCGACGGATCAGATCTTCACGTGCTGGTGTCAAGACTTCAATCGTGACGTCGTCAGGAATGCGTTTGCCATCAATCAGCTTGCGCACGAAATCGAAATCGGTTTGCGAGGCGGAAGGGAAGGCAACTTCAATTTCTTTCAGGCCGATTTTCAACAGCATGTCGAAGAAACGGAATTTCTTCTCGTGGTTCATCGGTTCGATCAAGGACTGGTTGCCATCGCGCAAATCGGTACTCATCCAGATAGGCGGTTTGGTGATGACTTGGTCAGGCCAGGTACGGTCCTTGAGTTGCACGGGCGGGAAGGCGCGGTATTTCGCAGCCGGGTTGGTCAACATCATGATAAATCCTTTAATTCGGTAATCGGGATAAAGCGTCAGGAGTGGCGATGTGGGCTACCTGACTGCCACGTGCGCTAGGTCAGGTAACCGATCGGTAGCAATAGCAAAGCCAATGAACGAGCGAACGTCATCCCGGCGAACAAATCGCCATTGATGCGCACTGCTGAAATCGGCTTGATAGGCATGATGGTTACGGGTAACTCGGTTGTACTGCGATATGGACTACGACTGGTAAAACATGTGTGTTGCGTGCAACACAAGGGATCGATACTAGGCTAGTAGTAGCGATAGCAGCGTCGATAGCGATGCGCTAGCGATGTGCGATGGTGCGGAAGGAATGTGGTTTGCGTAAGACATGGGGCTAACTTTAGGCGAAGCAGGCTTGGGCTGTCAAGTCTGACATTAGACGGGTAGTCCACGGCGTTGCTGATTTGATAATCAGTAACGCTGGCTAAACTTGTATTTCCATAGCGAAATTGAGCTGCATCAAGCAGAAACGGTGACCTTGGCCGCACCTGTGGTCATTTCGCCAATAACTGCAGCATCGGCAAAGCCTTCACGCTGAAACAAGGCAAGAACCTCATCGACCACCGCGGGATCGCAGGCGACCAGCAAACCGCCCGAGGTTTGTGGATCACTCAGTAACGCGCGCTGTACTGGTGTGACGGTTGCGGCCAGTGCTACATCGTGGCCATACGCATCCCAGTTACGTCCCGATGCGCCGGTGATGCAGCCTTGCTCTGCCAGATGCTGAACATTCGGCAAAAGCGGAATACTTTGCATATTCAGTTGCGCGCCTAACTTTGCGCCGCGTGCGAGTTCGAGCAAATGTCCGAGCAAGCCGAAGCCGGTCACGTCGGTCAGTGCATGTACGCCATCCAGTTTGGATAAAGCCATGCCAGGTTTATTTAATTTGGTGGTGTTGGCGATCATTGCGGCATAGCCGTCTGCATCCAGTGCATTCTTTTTCAACGCTGCGGAAAGAATGCCGACGCCCAAGGGTTTACCGAGTATCAGCTTGTCGCCGACTTTGGCATCCGCATTGCGTTTGACTTTGGAAGGATGAACCAAGCCAAGTACTACCAAGCCGTAGATAGGCTCGACCGAATCGATAGTGTGGCCACCCGCGATCGGAATGCCGGCTTCAGCACAAATCGATTCGCCACCTTTGATGATCAGGCCTATGGTTTCTATCGGCAGTTGATTGATAGGCATGCCGACCAAGGCCAGTGCCATGATAGGTGTGCCGCCCATCGCATAGACGTCGGAGATCGCATTGGTAGCGGCGATGCGGCCAAAGTCGTAAGGATCATCGACGATAGGCATGAAGAAATCTGTGGTCGCGATCAATGCTTGCTCATCATTGAGCTTGTAGACGGCAGCATCATCGGAAGTTTCAATTCCGACCATCAATTCTTTCGGTACCGGGAAGCCGCTAGAGTTCTTCAGAATGTCAGCCAGCACGCCAGGTGCAATCTTGCAGCCGCAACCGCCACCATGCGAGAACGAAGTAAGTTTGATTGGTGCATTCATGAATTTCTCTTTTTAAAGTGTGCGTGTTGCTTCTTTGCTGCTTGGCTTTTAGTCGATTTGATATGGCATCATGTCGTATCAATCAAGATGTTTTTATCCATCTGCGACCGGCGTTTATTCAATGACTTCATCTTTTCGCAATGCCACGTCTGAAGAGCTGACCAACGCGCTGCAAGATGCACGTGATTATACGCTGCAGCTTTTTGATTGTTTTTGTGAAGCAGGCTTGGATGTTCCTGCGAATGTGCCGATATCACCCAACGTTTCTCCCCCTTTGTGGACCTTGGGGCATATTGCATGGTTTGCCGAATGGTATATCTTGCGCGAGGCAGAATCGAGTGCGCCGACGGCCGCACAGCGTACCTCGATGCTGACCAAAGGCGATGACTGGTTCGATCCGAACACTTTGCCGCATCGTGGTCGCTGGACTTTGGACTTGCCACGTACTGGCGCCTTGAAAACCTATTGCCATGAAGTGTTGGATCGCGTGCTGGATAAGCTCTCGCGGGCAGAGGACGACGATGCTGCACTCTATCCGTATCGTCTGGCATTGGTATATGAAGACATGCGTGCCGAAACGCTGGTTTGCCAAATGCAAACGCTGCGTGTCATGCCCTTGACGCGTCTGGCAGCACCTGCCTTGCCGAACTGGTCGCAAGGCGAGATTGGTTTTCCTGGTGGGACGATACAGCTGGGTAGTGAAAAAACGGATGACTTCATCTTCGATAACGAGAAGTATGCGCATGCGATGTATGTGCCGGCGTTTACGATGGATTCCACTTTGGTATCGAATGCACAATTTGCGGAATTTATCGCTGATGGTGGTTACGACAATCCGAATTTTTGGAGCAAGGCAGGGCGCGCATGGTTGATGCAGCAGGAACGTTCAGCGCCGATTAGCTGGCAGCGTGATGGACATCGTTGGTGTGCTGAACGATTCGGTCGATTGATCGTGTTGCCTGATCATGAACCTGTACGGCATATCAGTTTGTTTGAAGCACAAGCGTTTTGTTTGTGGGCCCATCGACGTTTGCCGACGGAAGCTGAATGGGAGTTTGCTGCAATGTCTGGGCATCCGGCATTGCGTTGGGGCGATCTATGGGAATGGACTTGTTCGCCATTTGAGCCGTATCCCGGATTCTCGGTTGATGCTTATCGCGAATATTCGGAGCCGTATTTCATGACGCATCAAGTGTTGCGTGGTGCATCGTTTGCGACACGACAAAGAATACGTTCACCTAAATTCAGAAATTTCTATCTGCCGGAACGCAGCGATATGCTGGTTGGATTTCGTACCTGTGCTTTGTAGCGGAAAGACTTCAACTCAGGAGGCGATATTTATCGCCCCCTGAGTTGGTATTAGCAGTTGCCCTTCTTGCCTTGGCCGGGAGGACAGTGATAACCGTGATTCTTGTTGTGATGTTTGTCTTTGCGATAGTGCTTGTCGTGTCTGTTTTGCTGCCATCCGCCTTGATGCAAATTCCAGTGACCATGATCCTGACGCCATTGCGGACGTTGATAGACATAGCCGGGACGAGCGCGTACCCAGTGGCCTTGCGCCCATACGTGTTGATAGCCATTCCAATTCCAGTAGCCAGGTGCCCATACATAGCCGTGACGTGGCGGCGGCATGCGTTCATAACGTGGTGGCGGCGGCGCTGTGCCGATATTGATGCTGACGCTGGTGTGTTGTGCCATCGCTTGGATTGGTACAACGGCAGTTGCGCTGAGCAGAAGAGCGGCGACACCTAAAAGTAATCGTTTCATGATTTCTGGTCTCGAAAGTGATGATGGGTTCACTATAGCGTTTGCATCAATTACTTCAGCAACTTATGCATCTGCTTACAATTGTTACGGTATGTTATTTCCGTCTTTACATAAAGATACTGTGCTGAGAACTGTGGAAGCATAAAAAAAGACCGGGTCTAGGACCCGGTCTTTTTTACTTCAACGCCTGAATGACGTCAGTGATTAACGCTCGCCGAAAGGACGACGTGTTGCACCGCCTGCATCGCCGGTACGTGGACCTTTGTTGAAGCTGCTGCCATCTTTACGTGGTGCATTTGGCTTGCTGAAGGTGCGTTGACCTGGTTTAGCTGTGTTGCCACGGTTGTCGCCTGGTTTCCAGCCACCTGGTTTGTGGTTCGAACGCGGTGCCGAAGCGCTGCGTTTTGGTTCGAAACCTTCAATGACTTCGACCGGGATCAATTGCTTGATGAAACGTTCGATACGTTTGACGTTCATGCTTTCTGCATGATTGACCAACGATACCGCGATACCGTTACGGCCAGCACGACCGGTACGACCGATACGGTGAACGTAGTCTTCTGGGAATTTAGGCAAATCGTAGTTCACGACGTGCGTGATAGCTGGAACGTCGATACCGCGTGCTGCAACGTCAGTTGCAACCAATACGCGAATCTGACCGCGACGCAAGCCGTCCAATGTACGGTTACGCGCACCCTGGTGCATGTCGCCATGCAATGCAGCTGCAGCGAAGCCAGCGATGTTCAAACGGTCAGCAATGGTGTCTGCATCACGTTTGGTTGCGGTGAACACAACAGCTTGATCCATGGTTTCGTCACGCAGCAGGTGATCGAGCATGCGATTCTTGTGCGACAGATCGTCGACGAAGTGGACGCATTGCTTGATGTTTTCATGCTTGGTAGCGGAACCGGCGATCTGAATGATCAATGCATCTTTGGTGATGCGTTTTGCCATGTTGCCGACCATGCCGTCCAGTGTTGCCGAGAACAACATGGTTTGACGACCCTCTGGTGTAGCTGCGACGATTTTTTCGATGTCGTCGATAAAGCCCATATCCAGCATGCGATCCGCTTCATCCAATACCAGGATTTGCAGTTGCGAGAAATCGATCTTGCCCGATTCCATGTGGTCGATCAAACGGCCTGGGGTTGCTACCAGAATCTCTGGATTCTTGGCCAGCAATTGCATTTGTTTCGGGTAAGGCATACCGCCCAGAATCGAAACAGCTTTGACACGTTTCATGAACGCGCCGTATTTGTCGGTCGAGGTAGTTACTTGCAGTGCGAGTTCGCGGGTTGGGGTCAACACCAGCATTTTCGGTTGTGCAGCTTTAAAGCGTGGGCGATCGCCGCGTGAGCGAGCCGATTGCGCTTCTTGATTTGGTGTTTTGCCAGATTCAGGTTGTTGCTGTTCGGATTGAACTGCGAATTTATGCAGCGCAGGCAGCATGAATGCCGCTGTCTTGCCGGAACCAGTTTGTGACGAAACCATCATGTCGCGGCCTTCAATGCCTGCAGGGATCGCCTGGGCTTGCACACCTGTTGGAGCTGTGTAGCCCGATTCGGTCAGTGCTTTGATGATGGACGCGTGGAGGCCTAGTGATTCAAAAGTCATTATTTTTCTTTCGTATATATCAGCGCGACAGCGCGCATCATGGATTGTGTCCACGATGAATGTCTGCGAGTGCGCAAAAAATGCAACGCCAACCAACGAAACAGCTAAGAAAGCTCTGAGAGATTTCGGCACAAAAGCTTTGCGCCGGGACGGTGTCTAGAATTCAACACCTGAAGGCGGGGGGCTTTATCGTTAATGCTAACGGTTCGCGATGCTGCAAAGTGCGATGTCTGTTACAAAGCACAGCGCGCATTGTAGTACAGATTGGACTCGCTGTCGAGTCATACCGCGGAATACAGGCTTTTCTCCTCTGAGGAGATTTAAAACTGTACTTGTGTCTCTGCCAATAAAAAACGCGGCAGTAAGCGTACTGCCGCGTTTTCGTATGATGGAATCGAGTCGTTTATTGGACTCGATGCATCGCGTTTATTCCACGCCGTTCATGCCACCGACCACATGCGAGAAGCCGCCGTCGACGTAAGTGATTTCGCCAGTGATGCCGCCCGACAGATCGGACAAGAGGAAGGCTGCTGCATTGCCGACATCTTCGATCGTGACGTTGCGACGCAATGGTGCATGCGCTTTGACGAAGTTGAGGATCTTGCTGAAGTCTTTGATGCCGCTGGCAGCCAGAGTCTTGATCGGGCCAGCGGAGATGCCGTTGACGCGTACGCCTTTTGGTCCGAGCGATTCAGCCATGTAACGTACGCTGGCTTCCAGCGATGCTTTTGCCAGGCCCATGGTGTTGTAGTTAGGCAGCGCGCGCATCGAGCCGAGGTAGGTTAAGGTCAATAATGCTGCATTCGGACGCAACATCGGCAGCGCAGCTTTGGCCATCGCCGGGAAGCTGTATGCGGAGATGTCGTGCGCGATCTTGAAGCCTTCGCGTGAAATACCGTCGAGGAAGTCGCCAGCAATAACTTCGCGTGGTGCAAAGCCGATTGCGTGAACCAGACCGTCGAGGTGATCCCACGATTTGCCCAGATCGGCAAACAGTGCAGCGATTTGTTCATCGCTACCGACGTCGCAATCGAATACCAGTGTGCTGTCGAATTCTTTGGCGAATTCGGTAATGCGATCCTTGAAGCGGTCGCCGACGTAGGTGAATGCGAGTTCAGCGCCTTCGCGCTTGCAAGCAGCAGCAATGCCGTATGCGATGGAGCGGTTCGATAACAAACCGGTGATGAGGATTTTTTTGCCTTGCAAGAATGCCATGAACGACTCCAGTGGATTTTCGACAGTAAAGCGCGCGAATAAGTGCGGAATGGGCAAGATTGTAGGGGCTAGTCGGCGCAACGGCAACTTTTGTGACAATTCTCCGGTTTTTGCCAGCTTTGTCGCAGGTGTATGTAAGAGTGTACTTGCGTCTATGCGATTCTGTAGAATAGCCAGAACGTCAATATGCTGTGGCTTACCGAGCAGCGCGATCAGCAGGCAACTTATCCACGACAGGCGCATGGCTAAATCACTTTTTTCTCTTCTGCTGTTTTGTTTTATTTCTCAACGCAGCAGCGCCTTTGCCGCACATGCTTTCTCTCTCTACGACACGCCCAAGTATCCGGCCGGTTTCACTCATTTTGATTTTGTGAATCCGGACGCACCTAAAGGTGGTGAATTATTCCTTGCGAACCCAGATCGCCGTACCAGCTTCGATAAATTCAATCCCTTCTCGATGAAGGGTGTATCGGCGGCCGGACTTACCAATCTGATGTTTGAAAGCCTGACGACTTCTTCTAGCGGCTCTGAAGCCATTACGGATGAAGTGGCGACCATGTACGGTTTGCTGGCTGAAGATATGGAGTTGGCACCAGATCGTATGGCCATGACTTTCCGCCTCAATCCGAAAGCACGCTTCAATAATGGCGATCCGGTGCTGGCGGCAGACGTCAAATATTCCTTCGACACGCTGGTAGCCAAAGGTGCGCCGCAAGTCAAATCGCTGCTAGCGAATGTGAAGCAATGCGTGGTGCTGAATGAACGCACCGTGCGTTTCGACTTCAAGACGCTCAATCGTGAAATGCCTTTGATTGTTGGCAGCGTGCCTGTGTTTTCGCGCAAATGGGCAGCGGGTACTGACTTCGACAAGATAGGACTGACACCGCCGATAACCACCGGCCCTTATCTGATTGATAGATACGATACTGGTCGTTCCATTAGTTACAAGCTGAACCCGAATTACTGGGGCAAAGATCTTGCTACGCGCAAAGGCATGTTCAACTTCGCACGTATCAACTATCGCTTCTACAAGGATGATGTGGCGCGTCTGGAAGCATTCAAGGCTGGTGAGTTTGATCTGGTCGTGGAGAACAGCGCAAAGAATTGGGCGCGTAGTTACAAGGGGCCGAAATTCAATAGCGGTGCAATCATTAAACGTGAGCTGGCGCATTCCAACGGTGCCGGCATGCAAGGCTTCATGATGAATCTGCGTCGCCCGCAATTTCAGGATGTACGTGTGCGACAGGCGCTGGGTTTGGCACTCGACTATGAATGGATGAACCGCCAGCTATTCTTTGGTTCTTACAAACGCATTTACTCCTTCTTCAATAACAGTCCGATGGCAGCCACAGGTTCGCCTTCAGCAGACGAACTGGTATTGCTGGAGCCACTGCGCAAGCAACTGGACCCGGCGGTATTCGGTCCAGCACCGATACCGCCAAATACCAATCCACCTGGTTCGCTGCGTACCAACTTGTTGAAAGCAGTCGAACTATTCCGTCAAGCCGGTTGGGAATATCGCGACGGTGCTTTGCGTAATGCCAAAGGTGAGCCATTTGCGTTTGAAATCATGGACGATCAATCCGCCATGTCGCGGGTGATCAGCATCTACGTACGCAACTTGCAAAAGCTAGGTATTCAAGTGACGCAACGCACGGCTGATTATGCCTTGATACAAAAGCGCATGGAAGACTTTGATTACGATATGACCAGCATCCGCTTCTCGGACGTCAGCACACCTGGTAATGAGATGTTCGATATGTTCGGTTCCAAGGCGGCGGATGAAAAAGGTTCGAGCAATGTTTGGGGCTTAAAAGATCCTGCCGTCGATCGCCTTGTTGAAGCGCTGGTGGCGGCAGATAGTCGGACAGAGCTGCAAGGTGCTGCCCGTGCATTGGATCGCGTACTGTTAAACAAGCATATTGTCATTCCGCAATGGTATTCATCTACGCATAGGATCGCTTACTGGAACCGTTTTGGCATGCCGGTCAAGTTGCCGCTGTATTACCAGCCTGATCCTTATGTGATTTCAACCTGGTGGCAAGAAAAAGCAAAATGAGGATCTTGCGATGAATCTGTGGTCTTACATAATCAAACGCGTGTTGCTGATGGTCCCCACCTTATTGGGTGTGATCGCGATTACCTTTGCTGTCATTCAGTTCGTACCAGGGGGCCCGGTTGAGCAGGCTTTGGTGGAATTGAAAGGGCAGTTTGGCGCAGGCGGTGAGGCAGGTGGCGGTGGTAGCTCGCAATATCGTGGCCGTCAGGGCATAGATGCCGAGCGCGTAGCGGAAATCAAGGCGCTGTACGGTTTCGACAAACCGCCCGTGGAACGCTTTTGGCAAATGCTGAAAGGTTTTGCCACCTTTGATCTCGGACAAAGTTTTTATCATCACAAAGATGTATGGGATTTGGTGGTGTCGAAATTACCGGTCTCTATCACGATAGGGATGTGGACTTTTTTTCTGACTTATTTCATCTCGCTGCCGCTTGGGATCGCGAAAGCTGTGCGCGAAGGTAGTCGTTTCGATTCGCTCACCAGCATCGTGGTGCTGGTCGGTTATTCAATTCCCGGTTTTATCCTCGGTGTTTTCCTGTTGGTGATGTTCGGCGGCGGCAGCTTTGTGCAGTGGTTTCCGCTGCGCGGCTTGACCTCGGATAATTGGGATCAACTGTCGCTGATTGGCAAGGTGCTTGATTATCTGTGGCACATCACTTTGCCGGTGACTGCATCGGTGGCAGGTTCGTTTGCCGTGATGACGATGCTGACGAAGAACACCTTCCTCGAAGAAATTCGCAAGCAATATGTGCTGACCGCGCGCGCCAAAGGTTTGAGCGAAAACGCAGTTTTGTACAAGCATGTATTTCGCAATGCATTGATTCCATTGGTGACTGGTTTCCCCGCTGCATTCATAGGTGCGTTCTTTGCCGGCAGTCTGTTGATCGAAACCTTGTTCTCGCTGGATGGCTTGGGCTTGCTGTCTTACGAATCGGTGATCCGACGAGATTATCCGGTTGTGATGGGTACGCTCTATCTCTTTACGCTGATCGGTTTGGTGGTCAAGTTGCTGGGTGACTTGTGCTACGTCTGGGCCGATCCGCGCTTGCAGTTTGAAAGTCTCAACCGATGAATTTACCTTCCACTTCTTCATCACCTGCCGCAGAGTCTGTATCGCCGGGACGGCGCGTTTGGTTACGCTTCAAGAAGAATCGTCGCGGCTACTGGAGCCTGATCATTTTCAGTATTTTGGTGGCCATCAGTTTGATGGCAGAGCTAGTGTCCAACGACAAACCATTGATCGCACGCTATAACGGCGAGTTGGTATTCCCCATTTTCAATACGTATTCGGAGAAAAAGTTCGGCGGTGATTTCGAGTCGCCTGCCGACTATCTTGATCCTTTCATACGTGATCAATTCAAGAAGAACGGCAATTGGGCGATCTATCCGCTTAATCATTACCACTACGACACGCTGAATTATTTCGCCACCTCACCGAATCCGGCACCACCTTCTGCCGAGAATTGGCTGGGTACCGATGATAGAGGACGCGATGTGGCTGCACGCTTGTTGTACGGTTTTCGTGTCTCTGTGCTATTCGGATTGGCGCTGACGGTTACTGGGGTATTGCTAGGCGTGATTACAGGTGCGATCCAGGGTTACTTCGCGGGCAAGACGGACTTGTTCTTCCAGCGCTTTATGGAAATCTGGGGCTCTATGCCTGAGCTGTATTTGTTGATTATTTTTGCTTCGATTTTTCAACCGAGCATAGGTTTGCTATTGATTTTGCTTTCACTGTTTGGTTGGATGAGTTTGTCTGATTATGTACGTGCCGACTTCCTGCGCAATCGCAATCTGGAATATGTACAGGCGGCGCGTGCGATGGGTTTGTCGAATGGACAGATCATCTGGCGTCACGTGCTGCCGAATAGCCTGACGCCGGTAGTGACCTTTTTGCCGTTCCGCATGAGTGGGGCGATTCTGGCTTTGACGAGTCTGGATTTTCTTGGTTTGGGCGTGCCTGCATCAACAGCCAGCCTTGGTGAGTTGCTGGCACAGGGCAAGAATAATCTGGATGCGTGGTGGATTGCTTTGTCGACCTTTGTAGTGCTGACGGTGATGTTGCTGCTGTTGACCAATATTGGCGATGCCTTGCGCAACTCGCTGGATGTCCGGAGGAAAGCATGAGTCTGCTGGATATTCAAAACTTGCAGGTGTCCTTCGATACCAGCAAAGTTGTCAACGATGTCAGCTTCAGTATTGCTGCCGGTGAAAAATTTGCGCTGGTAGGTGAATCAGGCTCGGGCAAGACCGTCACTGCACTTTCGCTATTACGTCTGAATCAGGATGCGACGTATGGCGGCAAGATTCTGTTTGAAGGTCAGGACATCCTGCAAAAAACCGAAGCGGCAATGCGTTCGGTACGCGGCAATGATGTAGCGATGATCTTCCAGGAGCCGATGACAGCGCTCAATCCCTTGTTCACGATAGGCAATCAGATTGCAGAAGTATTGATGCTGCATGAGGGTATCAGTGCAAAAAAGGCAGCTGTACGTACAGTCGAATTGCTCGACAAGACTGGTATTCCAGAGCCACAACGACGCGCACTATCGTATCCGCATCAACTGTCTGGTGGACAGCGCCAGCGCGCCATGATTGCGATGGCTTTGGCGTGTAAACCAAAATTGTTGATCGCCGATGAGCCGACCACTGCACTGGATGTGACGATACAAGTACAGATCGTCGAATTATTGAATCAGTTACAGCGCGAAGAAAATATGGCCGTGCTGATGATTACGCATGACTTGAATCTGGTACGTCATTTTGCTGATCGTGTCGGTGTGATGGAAAAAGGCAAGTTGATCGAAGTAGCGACCACGCAAGAATTGTTCGCCGCTCCGCGCGAAGCTTATACGCAGAAATTATTGGCAAGCCAACCGCATCAATTGGTCAATCCCGTGAACGAGACGGCCAAACCACTACTGAATGCGGAACAGATTCGCTGTACCTTCGATATCAAAAAAGGCTGGTTCAAAACCACGCCGTTTGTTGCCGTCGATGATGTTGATGTGCAAGTACGTCCCGGTGAAACGTTAGGCATAGTCGGCGAATCAGGCTCCGGCAAGTCCACACTGGGTTTGGCCTTGTTGCGTCTGTCCAGTGCGAAGGTGAAGGGTGCAATCGCATTTGAAGGTAAGTCGATCGCGGATATGAGTCGTGATGCACTGCGACCTTTACGTGCGCGCATGCAGATCGTATTCCAGGATCCCTTTGCCTCGCTGTCACCACGCCGCACCATAGAACAAATCGTAGGCGAAGGTTTGGCCTTGCATCAACCTAAATTGGGCGCAGCAGGAATTCGCAAAGCGGTGGCTGATGGTTTGCTGGAAGTCGGATTATCGCCAGAGATGATGACGCGTTATCCACATGAGTTCTCCGGTGGGCAGCGTCAGCGGATTGCGATTGCGCGTGCGCTAGTATTGAAGCCGGATCTGATTTTGCTGGATGAACCTACTTCATCGCTGGATGTGTCGGTGCAACATCAGGTCTTGTTGCTACTGGCAGAGTTGCAGCGCAAATACGGCATGGCTTACATTTTCATCAGCCACGATTTGGCAGTGATACGCGCGATGGCGCATCGTGTGATGGTGATGAAGGATGGCAAGGTAGTAGAGAAGGGTGTGACGGAGTCCGTGTTATCGAACCCGCTTGAACCTTATACACAACGTTTGTTGGCAGCCTCGGTTTACGCTCGCCCCGATGAGCATACTGCAGCGGGGCATGCGTAGAGAGTAAGCTTATTTGATGTTGCTACCGCTGGCGGAAGCTACGCTGATTTTGTTGTTGGAACGGTTGTTGTGAGATTTCGCGACAACCGTTTTTGTTTTGACGGTGTGGCTAGCTTGCTTGATGTTGTGCTTTGTATTGGTTTTCGTTTTGTTTGCTACGGCGCTATACGGGACGTGCAATTCCAGCTTCTGTCCGCTGGCCAGTTTGTCGTGACGCAGATTATTCCAGTTCTTGATTTGCGCGATAGTGACTTTGTAACGGCTCGCCAGCGAATTGATGGTGTCTTTTTTCTTCACGGTCACGTTGATGCGCTTGGTATCCGGCACATCAGGTGTCATCGCCAGCGTCGCGTTGTCGGCAACTTCCTGCGTAATATCCTTTTGTGCAGAATCTTCTGTGCGTGGCACCAGGATGGTCGAGCCAGCCTTTAGCAACATCTTCGGCGGGATATTGTTGACCTCACGGATAACTTGCGGTGTCGTGTGGAATTTGGCTGCGATCGTTTCTATGCGTTCGCGTGCATTGGTCACGCGGTGCGCCGTCCATGAAGACAATGCGTGTCCCCATTTCGCCAAATTAGCCTTGAATTTATCAGCATTGCTTTGCGGCAGGAGAATTTGTGTATTGCTGCTGCCGGTAAT